>JAEOSY010000425.1 GCA_016840125.1 Candidatus Helarchaeota archaeon
ACCTTTATGAAAAGGTAAGACCCGACGGGGGATCATACGAAGGGCAGAGTTACGGGGCCTCATCTTTCCATGGGTCAATAGAGTTTTTATCTGCTTTAAAACGATTAGGGGAATTTAATATTTTTGAAAATCCTAGATTTCTTAACATGTTGGATTTTATGGCTCAATGTCTCAGTCCCCTTGCCTTACCACCTGTATATGAGGATTGTGTCGCGGATGGACGTACAAACGATATACTATTGATGTCTGCTGCGCATATTAACAATGCAGCGAAATCTCAAGAGTATCAATGGCTCTGGGAATCCCGTCAAAATAACTCAGGTCTTCCAGGATTAGGATCTTATTCCTATCTCGAGAGTTATGGTGTTGGTTTACAATTGATCACTGTTTATAGTGTAGCATCTAAACTAAACATAATCCAACCTAACTATACAAGTAATGTCTATGGCGACTCGGGCATGGCCTTTCTTCGTTCAAGCTATTCCCAGGACGCTCTATTTTTATCCATCTCGTGTAAACATTTTCCACAAAGCCATCCTCACTACGATGAAAACTCGTTTGAGCTGTGGGCTTACGGCACATGGCTGATCCATAATCCTGGCTATCCTGGTTTTGGAAAGGATGGTCATGACTTTGTTATTAGTACTGAGGGATCAAATACACTCCTAATAGATGGTCAAGGCCAATTATCAGAAAAGGCGAATGGATTGAAGTCTTCGATTCTCTCCCCCTACTTCGAAATGGTTGAGGCTGACGCTACCCGCGTTTATAATTCACCGGGCTCTTTTCCAGAAGTTTTACCAATTTATTTTTTAATGGGTATTATCTTTGCACTTCTTGGAATTAGCGGATTTTTATTTTTCCATGCGAGATCCTCGATAAGAAGCAATTCTACAAAACAAGCTGAACTTTCTTCAAAGGGTAAATTGAGTAAGGTCAACATAAACCAAACAGACAAATTAGCATTTACATATTTTTTAAAGGAAGCTTTTCGTTCGCCTCTTTTAATTCAAGAAAAAATTTACTCGAGCGAGCAAAAATCGAATATTAAAAGGTTAAAAATTCTAACAGCTGGAATTTTTGCAGTAATTTTGCTAATTTATTTGTTTTCACTCCTTGATATTATCAATTTTCATATAGGCGAACTTATTCTCACATGGCAATTGCCTTTCGAGGTTACAGATTTCTTTTATATTGAAGTAGCGCTGGTAATTATATTTGTAATTCTCTCTTTCTTAGCCTACTATGGTTTTATTAGACTCTATGGATTAATATGTAGAATTTTTTGTAAGGAATCGGATATTCAGTTTTCTTCTTCTCGGAAGCAAGTAAAGGGATCCTTTTCAGTAAGTTTCGCATGGTTGCTCCCTTTAATTGGAATCATGGGGATAGTATTTGGATTCAGCTTTTTGGGTGGCTTAGGGACCTTCTTCCGCACGCTCTTTCAAAGTGTTGGTGGTACCAATGAAGTGGTTACCTACCTTTTTGGGATTTTTAATGAGACAAGTGTTGTTTTCTTAATTATTTTTCTAATTGGAATACCGTTTTTCCTGATTACAACTTATTCAGCCGGATACGGCATTTCATTGCGGTCAGATTCGAGAATTACACCTAAAAACGGAGCCAAGATCACGAGTGCATCCGTATTATTAGCGGTATGCCTTCTTTTAATGATATTTATCTTTTTAATCCTCGGTTTATGTAATACAATCGCCTCCTTGGGAATAGAATCTTTATTGGGAGGATAACCATAAGGTCACCAGATTCGCCATCTGAAGTAATTTGCGCAATGAATTGTGGTGCTTATAAATTTCGCATTTGAATGTATTTGTATGGGCTACAAAATTATTCATGGTGTTTGTGAAACAGAATTACGAAAATTACAGGGCGAAAAGTCTCTTGGGGACGTTCATCTCACATTCCTTAACCCACCTCTCAGTCAACACAACGATTTTGCCAGACAAAATGGGTCAATCTCAATGGAACGTTACTGGCTTTGGATAACCCGGATTTTACAAAAAGCTTTCTCCCTCACAGCATCAGGTGGTGCTCTTTATTTTTTACATAAAAAATAGAATCTATACTACCTACAACATCAATAACAATACTCGGATTGAATGCACTTACTTTCTAACAAAGGTTTGTTATTTCTAACAATCTTGTAAACTTCTAACAATCGTTTTTGTAAACAAATAACAAAGAGGTCTATCTTTTTGTAAACTAATAACAATGCTTTGTAAATTTTTAACACCATCAGGTTAGACTCTTTCCTTTTTTGGTAAGAACACTTCACTTTCTGGTTAGAATCTAGCCAAGAAAGTACAAAAGTATAAATACTGGAATTTGTTGAAGAATGTTAATCCTAATTGTGGGTGGGCTCAATCTGAAGAGGCATAAATTTTTAAGTATTGAGGACGAGAAGAAATTACTTTCAGAGGGGATAAATTACAGAAAGATCGGGGATGATTTCCAACCTATTCGGAATGATTACTACAACAGAAAATTTATTAAATATTTTTGGGAGCGCTTTCCACAAAAAATAGCCATTCACTGGTCTAATCGCCAATTTCTACTCTTTGGAGGGATTCTTATTATATTGCTTGGTTTCAATATTTTCCTAATCTCCCAAGCTATCGATTTATTCTTACAATTTAATTATCCTCTTTCTGATATAATTACTTTCGTAATTTTTATAGCATGGGGCGGGATTTTTTCAGCTTTTGTATGGATATTCTTGATTAATGTATTTAATGTGAAATTATTTTATTTGATTTTTATTATTTTAATTGGATTAAATTCAATAATTTTAATAATACAATTCGATTATTACTCCGTTTATTATAATACCCTCCATACAACAGGAATTTTCTTAACGCTCGCCCTTCCATTTCTCTTCTTTTTTCTCTTCAACAAACGTATCTCAGGTGTTGGAAAAATATATTTACATTGGATAGCAATCTTGGTGAGTCTGGAAAAGGAGCAGGAGTGCCCCCAGATTTGGAGGAATTATATTGCAAATGATATTACCCACCTCATAAGTGGGTGGGATGATCTTGTTGCGGAAACCTATAAATTACGAATTAAGAATGTTGATGAGGTTCTCAAAGAGCTCCACACTAAAATAATTTCCAAATCAGATGATTTGAAGTCTTTATTGGCTAAAATATTGACGAAGGAATTGATTGAGTTAATGAGGAATTATAGAAAACAAGGAAATGTTCTAAAAATCTCCAATACAATTAATGGATTAGTTGAATGCGATGTTCAATTCATTTCGGATAGTCTAGTGGAATCAATTAAACGCCGTCTAAAAACTACTGAGATTTGCATTCTCATTTTTGGGGCGGTAAGCGGGTTTTTTGGAATTTTAGGAGTATTTATGGAAAAATGCGAATGTATACATTCAATCTATAAATAATTAAATCAAACAACCCTTAGGACCTGTAAATTCTTTTATTTTTACATAAATGCGAAGGTCGACATTCAATTTATAAATAATTCATCATTTGTCAAATTTTATATCAAATTACAAATTTACATCTTGGCGCAAGTACCTTTTATGCCCAAAAAAATGTAGGATTAATCATTGTAAAAGAAGTAATAGATGTACTGAAAGGACTGCCTCCGAGGTATCCTGTCAATTTTCCAAAGTTACCAGCTGAAGCTCGAGAATATTATGTACCATTTCGCGAATTATTGTTGAATATGGCTTCCATTTTACGCAACTTGACGGAATCACCTTTCAACAAGGTTACCATTTATTATCCAAAAAACCTGCCAAGCCCCTTAATATCTATCCTAACTCGAACCTTTCTTTCGGTCTTTTTGACAAAGATGATCTCGAGTACGGAGATTAATATCATAAATTCCCAAAAAATGGCGGAAGAACGGAGTATTCAAATCGAAGAATCAATAAGATCTAGTAAAATATATGAAAATTTAGTCGAAGTTCGGGTTCAAATAGATGGAGGCATTCAAAATACGGTGATTGGCCAAGTTACTGCCGATCAGAAGCTTGTGATTAATAAAATTAACAAATACAACATCAAATTTGAATTGGCAGGTGTTTTATTCTTAGTTGATTTTATCGACCGACCGGGAATGATCGGAGCAATTTGTAGCTTTCTTGGAAAAAATAACATAAATATCGCAGAGCTACAAGTCGCACGGTTATTACATTTAGGAACCCAGTTAATGGCGCTAAAAGTGGATGATGTAGTTCAACCAGAGGTTATTACTGAACTGGCGAAAGTTAAAGATATAAACTGGGTTCAATATTATTCATTTTGATCATGCTAGTGAGTAAGATGAAACGAAGCGGTATCGCCACCCTGAAATTACATGGTGGAGCTGCGCCATGGTGGCTATTGAAGCGCATGAAGCCACTAGCAAAATGTATATTTGCGGTTATAGCTGATGAATTCGGACCCAACACAATTCTATGCCGATTAGCGGATCCTGTCTGGTTTCAAGGTCTATCGATGGTATTGGGGTTTGATTGGAATTCCTCAGGGACGACAACGACTACCTGTGGCGTCTTGAAATCCGTCCTAAACTTTGAGGATCATGGAATACATTGCTGCGGAGGGAAGGGGAAAACTTCGCGGAATACCCCAAAGGAAATTCAGGACCTCCAACACCATCCGCTTTTCGATAGATCAACAGAGGATTTAATTTATGCGAGTAAAATGACGGCAAAAGTTGATAACACCGCAATTCAAGATAGTTATCAATTGTATCACCATTGTATATTCGTTTCGACAAAAAAAGAATGGAGTGTAGTTCAGCAAGGTATGAATGGGGATATTGGAATGAGTCGGCGTTACCATTGGCACTCAGAGGGGTTGCAAAGTTTTGTGGAGGAGCCGCCCGAAAGCATCATTGGAGAAAATATCCATGAAAACGTCTTAGATATGACTGCCAACGAAAGTGGAGAATCTCGAACTGTAACAGTAGATTTAGTAAGTGATAGTCCCAATAAAATTCAAAAAGAATATAATTTACTTACCGCATACAGCAAGACATCTCTTTTAAACTGGATTCGCCCAACGGGGGAAAAAGTTCCTGTAGTTCATTATAAATTATTACCAAAACGGATGAATTGGGACACAGTGAGGAGAATTTATGAGTTCCAACCAACAAATTATGAAGAATTACTTTCAATTAAAGGCGTGGGACCCGCCACCGTCCGTGGACTAGCGTTGGTGGCCGAGCTTATTTATAATAAGGTGCCTTCTTGGAAAGACCCGGTCAAATTTAGCTTTGCTTATGGTGGTAAAGATGGAGTTCCCTTCCCTGTTAATCGCAAGGCGATGGACGAATCTATTCAAATCTTGCAATCAGCTATTGAGGGAGCAAAATTGGGTCAAAAAGATAAATTGCATGCCATTAAACGATTGAAGCAATTTTCAGAAAACATTAATCGCCCAGATGTTAATATATAGATCTTTATTAGACAATATAGTGGCAATTTTTACAGCTTTTTTTAAATTTTATAATTTAGAGAGGGAATGTTTATGAATAAAACAATAGCTTTTATGTCGCTTCCTTTACAAGGGCATCTTAATCCCATGTCCGCTATTGCTAATGGATTGAAGAACAGGGAATTAAATGTAAAATTTATTGGACCTTTGGAAATTGCTGAATACATTGACGGAATAGATTGCATTTTTATTGGAAAAGATATGTTTCCCGAGGGAAGCATCAAAAAAATTACCAAAAAGATGTCAAAATTAAAAGGCATGCGAATGGGGCGCGTGTGGCAATCGAAATTTGTAAATAAATGGTCTGAAGTAGTCTGTCAGGAATTACCAGAAAATATTAAGAAAGAAAATATTGATTTTTTTGTGTGTGATCAGTTAGAACCCGCTGTCGCTCTTGTTGCGGATTACTTAGAGATCCCGTTTGTTACGATGTGCAACGCGATGGCTATTGTAATGGACTTAACCTATCCACCTTTTTTCACTAGTTGGGATTACAAGATTACAAAATTTAGATTATCAATTACGAAGGGATTTTATCAAGTCGCGGGCTTTATTCTTAGACGTGATACTCGCGTCTTAGAAAAATGGCGGAAAGAATGGGGTATGCCAGAAAGGCATGATATGGTACGCTATTTTACACACTCTAAATTAGCCACTTTTAGTCAACAAACCAAATCCCTTGAATTTCCTTTAGTGGAAATTAATCAAGATTGGCATTATTGCGGTCCATTTAGAGATAAAAGTCTCTCACCCTACATCAAACCAGACTTACCAAAAGACGAAATTACAAATGTATATGTCTCTTTAGGGTCAATTCAGGGATCTAGATTTGGGTTACTTAAAAAATGTGTTCAAGCTTGTAATGCTCTAGGTTTAAGAGCCGTAGTGGTTCATGCAGGACTACTTGAAGAGGACAAGGTTAAAGAATTGGAACAATTAGCCCTTGTCTTTGATTATGTGAAACAACCAGAAATTTTTGAGGATTGTGAAATATTAATTTCACATTCTGGATTGAACACAGCTCTGGATGCTTTAAGCTATGGGAGACCGATTGTGGCTATTCCTCTCGGGATCGAACAAGGTGCCATAGCAACGAAATTAAAGAGAGCTGGATGTGCTATTGTAGTTAAAAAACGGAAGAAAAAGAATATTCAGAAAGCTCTGTCCGAAATACTTTCAAACCCAGAGTATAAGGAAAATTGTCTTCGCCTCAAGGAAGAGATTGAAACTTCTGGAGGGTTGGAGAGAGCAGTAGATGTTATACAGAATATTATTGAACAGGAACGGAATATGCAACAAGATTAAAAAAAGAAGATACAAAGTTAAATCCTCATTTTAGGATTTCTTTTGTTTCATTGCAATCAAAACCATTGAAGCAACGATGATAGCTGTACAGATAGCGACTGCGATTACGATGCCGATTTGGGGGGTAAATATGGGATCCAAGCGTTTAATGATAATTCCGAGAAAGGCCCACACGATAACTAAACTGTAAGCAATATCTTTACGAGTGAAAATGATTAATATCGTAATAATTGTCGCTACTATAACCACAAGGATTGTCCAAATAGGTTCAGAAATTCCGAATCCATCCCAGCCAGCAGTTACCAACACAGCGGTTGCATTCGCAATTGTTGCGACAGTAATCCAACCCAGATATACACTAAAAGGCACATGGATAAAATATTTCACTTTTTTTGTGACTTCTGTTTTTCCAATTTCTAATCGGATATAAATCATGATCAAAGAAAATAACAAGAGAAGCATAGCAATAAGTGACAGATACGTTGCAGTGAATGCATAATAGTGCCAGAAGAAAATCCAACTAATATTTGCGATAGACCCTATAATGAAGAAATAACTGATTTGGTTCAGGAATGGCAAATCTTCTTTCTCCGCTTTGAGAAGGTCTTTACCTTGGTAAAATGCAAACATAAATAATAAGACGTAAATAACACTCCAGATCGAGAAAGTTAAGCCTGCTGGAACGAATAAGTTAGGAATTGCATCAGATATTTGCCCAGGGTTCAGCCCATTGAGCGGGAGCGCAGCGGATAGAGCGTTTATTATAACAGTCAATATAACTGCTATGATATTTCCTATCTGTAACAGATTCTTTTTACTTATATCAACCGTAAAATCACCTTTATAAAATAATCTTTTTTAATTGTTAGTATAATCTTTTTTAATTGTTAGTATAAAATGGATGTACTTGGATAAAAAAATAAAGGCAATTTTGATGTATCTGGGACAATTTTCTCAAACTCGTAAAAGTTTATTGAAAATGGTTACATCTAGTTATTTAAATAAAACATATTTTTATGTTACAAACAATGACTTAGTGTCCTAATAACATTGACTTAATCACCTTGTTAAATGTTTCCAGTGAAATAAGAAGAATTCTTCCACGGTCCATAAATGATCGGTCTTTCCCGCTGCCATCATGGGGGTGATTTCGTGCCTTTTTTTCCCTATCACTCTTTTAAGACCACGATGAGGACGGATAAAATGATACACTCCGAGGAAAAAGTCCATTTGGCTCGTTAGCAGTTCTTTCTCTTTGGAAAATTGTAACGTTTTCCGCTGTAATCGCCCATTTTGTTGTCTTAACGTTAAATTATTGCGTTCCACAAAGGAAGTATTCACCGAGTGACTACAGGGGGATTCGCGGAGCTTTTTCGCGACTTGCTTCTCCGTTCCAAAGAGGATTTTCTTCTCGATTTTAATTACTCTGCCTTTCTCGCGAGATTTATGAACCACGGCATAGACCAACTCTGGCGGGACGACCTTCACTGGCTTTTTTGGACGTCCTCGCTTCCCCGTTTTTGGAAAGGGCTTTTCCATCCCGTATTCTTCACGAATGGCTGAGACGTAATGCTCTAACTCATCACTAGTAAAATACGGGATCGCGTCAGGAGCGCGGTCATGGACTTGGTGGAGTAAGTCGTGCGCCTCTTGGAGCTTTCTCTTCCCGATCGTATAAGCGACCACCACTTTATTCACGGGATCAAACGCAATCCAAATCCACGCATCGCCAAGTTCTCCCTCGAAATATTCCAGCGGGGTTAATCTCTTTTGTTTTTTTTAACGAACGTCCACATTTCGTCCAATTGACACTCTTTCAAGGGATAATCCGCTAAAAAAACGCGGGAGACTTCTTTCGCATGGAGCCCAAAGATCCGAATGACCCGAGTTACCGTGTCCCGATGGACCTGCATGATGCGGGCGGTAGCCCTGGTGCCGTTCCCTTCGATGAGGCAGCGAATAATCCCCCAGATTTTCTCTTCTGGGAGGCGAAACCCAAATAAGGGCGTATCTCGTCGTTCAGAAAAAGTCTTCTCACAGATTTTACATTGAAATAAATTTTGAGTGGCACCTGCGCCATATTTTTCCCGGAATACGATGTTTCCTCTCCCAACAATTCCATGCAGCTCACACTATTCGTTTGGACACGTTAAATTGTCGGCTTTTTTCTTCATCAGCATTTTATAGGCAAGTTTTTCAGCGGATGGCGCTCCATCATCAGAAAAGTGGGGTGGTTTAGGTTTTGTAACGCTCATACTTCTTTTTTTGAAAAATAAAGATTATTAAACCGAAGAATATCCTAGTATTACAACATTAATAGGACACCAAGAAAAATCCTATGTATTAACCCTTTCTTTGCGAAGGCGTTGCCAGGTAGAAAATCGGATAAAATTGATTCAAAGAATTTGGCAAAATACGCCTTTTATGGGTTATTAAGAGGGTCCTACATCCCAGATACTACCTATCAGATATTACGACGGCTAACACGAGGCAGAAAAAGATTCATTCGAATGGCAGTTAGCGCAAAAAACCGAATTATTATGATCTTGGATCAAGCAGGGTTACGGATCAATCAAGATATCAATCTTTTTACACAATATGGACTAAATCTATTGCTTGATTTAGCGAAGGGAATCTCATTAAAGCAACATTTAGAGATGTGCCCTCCAACCTCCTATATACTACGATATGAAAAGAACTTACGACCTTTCTTCTCTATTGAATTACTCGAATTTGAAAAGGAGGAATTAAAAGCAGCTTTAATGGAGTATTTCTTCTTAGTTAAACAAGTTTCGGAATATGAACGGTCTCTTTATAACTACATTGGTCAAAAAGGGAAGGAGACTCTCTTAACTCACTTTAATATCTTGCTGAGTGTGCCAAGTATCGGAGGAATTTCTGCATTTGAACTTTTAGCGGAATTGGGGCAAATAACACGGTTTACCTCGTTAAAACGAGCTCAAAGCTATGCGGGGCTTGTCCCCACCTTGATCGAAACTGGCGGCAAAGAAAAAAAGGCGAAACTTCTTAAAAGAGGAAATAGGCATCTACGAACGACGTTAGTCCAATGTGCAAAAATTCTTGTTAGACTCAAGGCTATAAACCCACAATTTAGGGCTTATATAAATAGAGTTATAGGAAAAAATTCTCCTATTAACAAGAAAATCTGGGTAGAACTCGCAAAAAAACTATTACGCATTTGCGTTGCGCTCTTAAAATCAGGAAGATCCTTTGATTCACTACTGATTGAAAAATGCGAAAAGGAGAAAATTGAAAAGGAATCAAAAAAACGAAAAAAACAAATAAATTTCTTCAAGAAACGAATTTCTACATTACATAAGCAATTTAATTTTTCCTTTACTACCTTAAAAGCTATGATTGAGGAAGTAGCTAGCTATGATACTACCATTTCTGGAACTTAGGAGGTGTAAATTCAACCGTTTTGCCAGTGGGTGCGTCAGCACCCGTTTAGTTGGGTATACCCGTAATTGTATAAATTTTTGTGAATAAAAGATAATGCTTTCTTCTTAAAAAGGAGAGTAGAAAAAAAATATTCATATTAAAATTTGATATTAGAGAACATCTTATTAATTTTGTCTGCGATAATTTTTACTTTTGTCATGAAATATAAAAGCGGTTTTGATTCAGTACTTAAAAAAATTAACTATCGAACACTTTTGGGTGAAATTCAAGATAAATTTGTAGAAAATCATTACCTCTCAAAAACACCCCCTAAATGTATTGGATACCTCCAAGCGTTTCGGAACCCCTCAATTAAAGCTGTAAAAGTCTCCGAAATTTCTGAATATTACAGACATACTAACCGGCTCGGCTCCATCTTGCCTGTTTCGGATAGTACTTTAGTTTCACGTAAAATTGTAAACTCCCTCGGATCCTTTCTGTATAAGAAAAATGAGAATTAAAAACTTGTACTGGAATTATTTCGCTATTCTTTTATGCCGTTTTCCTTTTGGAATGTTAGTTAAAAGATACCTTCGCAATGTATCATACAATAATTCAGGAGTAATGTCGCCAAATCGAGCGTCGAGGGAACTACCACCATAGATCTGTAGAGTGGTACCTTGTTGAACAATGACCAATTGAGGCTTTGTTTTTACATCTCTTTGAGAAGTTCTTTTTCGAATTATCGCTTGATATTCAGGAGATTCGGCTTGTCGAGTTTCGGTTTCGCCTAAGGAATCAGCCATCCGTCCCAATAAATCCCCAGTACGCTTAGAAATACGGTCGAGATCAAAGCCAAAATCCGCGGTGGTTTTTCTTAAGCGTTGAACTATCTCCTTTGCAGCTACCTCACGCACTTCTTGATCAACGACCTCATCAGCATCTTTGATAAATTCGCGCACTTTCCTTACACGGGGGCCTAGAGCATCAATAAATTTTTTCACAGGAGCATTAACCTTTTCGTAATATAGTTTCTCTAATCGCAGCCGCTCTGCCGATGAAAGTTCCGGTTTAAAACGTAAAATATCGTACTTAAGTGTTGAACTAATTTGCGTATCACCTCGTCCTGTAAGTTCTTTGAGAATGAGAAAGAATTTATCTAATCCATATGTTATTAGATCACTACCAAGCGTTAGGTGAATTTCTGTTCGTAGTTCAAGCTCGCCTTGAGTTAATGCTTCTAGTTTCCGAGGGGTTGTTGTGAGTTGAAAGTGGATGATTTTTCCTACTGCGACTTTTACTTCTAGTTTTTTAAATCCTTTTTTCTGTACCGGCTCCAGAAATTCAAAATCCATAGAGACCCTTTTATAATATTCTCTTCAGTAGAGTGACTGTTTCTGTTTCTACATCATATTTCACAAGTTTTGCTCCGTCTAAATCAGCAAGAGCTTTTCGTACCATTGCTCCTGAAATACCAGATGCTTTTATTAATGCAGTTCGGTTCATCTCAGATTTTTGACCGTGCAACAAGAATAATAATTTAGAATGCGGCTGTGCCCCGAAAACTTCTACTAATAACGTCATTACCAAAGCTAAAACGCCAGTCATTTCAATTTCTCGCTTCTGCCCCTCCTGATCTTTCATTAAATGCTCGAACTCACCCGTGACTTTACCTAATTCTTGTGATACCTTATCTAAATCAGATTTCATCTTTGCATTCTCTTGCTCTAATCTTGCCTTTTCATTCACCAGCTTTTTCGAGTCTTTGTTAAGCATTTCTAACTCTTCTATTCTTTTTAAGGAAACTTCTAATTCGGTCTTCAATTTTACCTGATCTACTTCTAATTGACTTTGTTTTTTCAGTTGTTCTACTTTCAAGATGTTTTGTTGGGACGATGATTCTTTCTCAAGAGCGTTCAGTCCAATTTTAAGTCTGTTTAGAAGTTGAAGGGGACCTCGGCTGACACCCGTGCCTTTACCTCCAACTTCCTTTTGAATTGTATCATAATCTTGGGCTAAAGTCTGGGCTATACTAGTAATTTTTGGGAAAACGTCTTTGACTATTTCACTCTCTATCTGAATTGCTTCCATCCGACTCTGGAAATTTTGTTTCATATTTGCAATAGCTGAGTAAACACCCGAGAATTGATTGTCCATGACTCCATAGATTTTTTCAAATTCCCCAAAACTCGTTTTGATACTAAAGAGTTCCCTCCGAATTCCAGCAATCAGCTTTTCTTCCATGGTTCCTCTCAGTTCTTCCATCATTTCGTCAAATAGTTCCAATGTAGAGAGATTGAAGGCTCGACCGGCCCCCTCCTCAATACCCTTAAAGATTGTTTGGATTTTTTGGATTAAAAAATGTTTTAACGCTTCATCGGTTTCCAACTTTTTTGTTAAATCAATAATTCCTGCAAATTTTTCATTAATGCTACTAATTTCGGCTTCAAAGTTCTTGAAATATTCTTCAAGGCTCACGCCTTTAGCTGAACCTTCGATCTTAGCAGCTGCAACTCTTCCTTTCTCGATAGTCTGCTTGATCAACATATTTAATGATATTAAGTTACTTTTTAAGTTCTCTAGGCTATTTACTTTTACCTCTGTCTTCAAACTCGCTTCAAGTTCGCCAATAATTTCGTTAATCTTCTCCATGACGACAACCCGCAATAATTTTGTTAATTTTATTTAATAATCTGATATCATTAAAGCATTTTTGTTCTAATGATGTCTCTCTTAACATAGAGAAATCTGTATAAAAGAATTTATACAGTCCATATTAATTAAGATTGATTAAAATATTTACTGAATCCATAAGTGCTGAATTTACGGGGTAATCTCAATGAGTCCCAAAAGATTTGACATGACACATAAAAAGAAACTGCCCTTTAGCTACCTACATTATGGGATCCTCATTTTTGCACAGGGAGTATGGGCAGAGAGAGAGAAACAGGGGATTATCGATAAAAAAAATACCCGGCATCGGGATCTACCTAACGTTTATCGTACCAATTTTCCGACTTCTTGTAATTTATGTACCCAAATTCATGAGATCTTCGTAGAAATTAAAGGAAACAATGATGGACTCATGTATGTTGGTCATACAAATCTCGAACTTGCTGAAATTGAATTAATTACAACCCTTTTTATGACTGAACAAAAGGTCAAGAAGATATATTTCTTTCAAGGCGGGCCCGTGAAACGGACGGAAGTTGGTAAAAAGCAAAATCTCCGAGAGCGGTTGATTCCGAAAAAGTGTAATGTAAGTGATTTCATCGAAATTTTGAATGATAAAAAATTTGAAGAAGAGATCCTTTATGAAGTGACCAAGGATTCTTATTTTTAAAAAAATTCATTTTGAATCAATGATTGAGAGGAATTCTAAACTGATCTTCACCATTTCATCTAATTTGTCCTCTTTAATATTCTCAGGCGTGTCATTTTTCGAGTGCCAAACAGTTGGCCATCCCGTTTTTGAGAGGCGTAAAACCGATGCGGCTTTTAAATGAGCCCTTGAAAACGGTGCGGAATCAGTTCCGCCGAAAGATTGTTTTTTTACTACAACGGGAATTTTCAAGTTTTCGGCGGCTCTCTTAAATGTTTCATATACTTCAGGAGAATGTGTTGCACGATACATGGATTCTTTGGTTGGAAGTAAAATTATATCATCAACTCCGACAATATCGAAATTAATACATGCTGTTAGACGTTCTTTTAAAAGTTCAATGTGCCGTTTCACAAATAATTTCGACCCACGCATGCCGCTCTCCTCTGCATCGAATGAGAGGAGCCAGACCTCGGTGTTATCCAACGGTTTTTGTGAGAGCGATTTTGCCACACCAAGGCAGACTGACACAGCAGATAAATTATCATTTGCGCCGAATGTTTTGTGGGGGGAGATAAAAAATAAACCAAAGATTAACATGAACCCCCCCCCTATAATCGGGATGATAATTAGATAACTTGTGAATTGAGCGCTTATCTTATAAATTATAATAATAAAAAAGATCACTGCAAATACTAGAAGAATATAGATATAATAGATTATTCTGCTTTTTAATTTCCAGTACAAAGGGAAATAATATGGACTATCATGGTGAGAGCCTAAAATTACTAATTTCTTGGGTTCACCTCTAGGTTTAATTTTTCCTATGACATTTATCCCCTTCCTTCTCGGATAAAGATAATAGAAAAGGTTTAATTCCTCCAATGAAAACAATTTAAAAACAGAGGCATAGACTGCGAAAATACCCAGAACCAGAGACAAAATCGGAATTAAAAAGTAACTAACTAGTGCTACAAGAAATAAGACGGTGCTAATCATGGGGTACCCGAGAA
This sequence comes from Candidatus Helarchaeota archaeon, assembly GCA_016840125.1. Next base: position 14,526 of record JAEOSY010000425.1, read on the forward strand.
ATGGGCGGAAAAATCCTGGAAATCCATTGAACTCCTCAGCTTCTACGCCAGTACAATACTTTCCTAGCTCCGCTTGGATAATTTTCGCCGCGTCTCTCGCTGCTTCACTACAAGAGGGACGCGGTCCCATATTGTCACAAATCTCTTTGATAAATCCTTTGCAATAGTTACCCATTTCTACCATTGGAGTCCGCTTCTACTATTTTCTAATCGTCCATTCTCAAAGACCAATTAATCACTTTGGTTAGAACATATAAAAAAATTAAATTGCTAGAATCCTAGTATGTAGAGAGAAAAAAATCCCATTCATAGCTCTTAAGGAGTAGAGAAGTATATGGAAGTCGAGAGTTATCCATCTCTGATTGAATTTATCAAAACAACAACAGATTTTACCTGCGCTTATGAATTGGTTGTCTTATTTGCAGCAATGAAATTAAAAGATGCTGATGGGAAAATCGATCGGGAGCAGCTAGCCGAATTTTTCCTCGATTTTTATAGAACAAGAAAAGCAACCAAGCTACCTATGAAAAAACCTTGTAATCCGCTTGAAGATGAGGACCTTGATAAAACGATCCAAATGCTGAATCGAGGGGCTATTGGGACTCTACTTAAGGTGGGAATCCTCAAAACTTTTGTCCGTTTCAAAGACGAGTTTCTTACCATTATCTTTAGGCAAGATGAAGAACTTTTATCTACACTAAAAGAACAGATTATCAAACATTTTGTTGATGCCTCTGGAGATTCTAAAAAAAGCGTGGAAGCTGTGTTATTAGAGTGGGAAGGCCGACTAAATGCCATTGAAAAACCCGCGGCAGCAGCAGTAGCGATTTCCCCAGAACCTAAAGCTTCCAAATATTCTACAGGTCATATCCAAAATCTAACTTCGTTTTATCAAAAAATGCAAGATGATGATGATGAAGAAGGGAAAAAAAGTAAATCGAAGAAAGGTAAAAAGAAATAATACTTAATCCATCCTTTTCTAGTCTATATTGAACTCCTCTTATCTTCTTTTTTATAATCAGTTCACTCCCTGAAGATAAAACCCTCCGATTCAGATGAATCGCCCATTCTACATATCTTCAAATCCTTTCTCCAAAATCCGATAAAAACATAAAACCTCTAAGTTTTTCATGTGTGTGTTGTTTTATAGGAATTTATTGAAAAAATTTTGCTTTTTACTCAATTAATAAAAAAATTTTATAGCACACCATTCCAAAAACCATTTTATGGGAAATATGGTTTTGCGCGCGCGAGGGTTGTAGCGGATTTTTTCATACTGGTGCCCATATTAACCATAATTTTGACCGATCAAGTGAGCAATAGATCATTGATATTTGGGAATAGTCGTTTTCAAAAACAGACCAATCATCAAATTCAAACGACCAAGGTGCCTATGTGAATGATTTAACGACAAAATAACTAAAACTTTAAATAGGATTTAATGCGTTTTAGAATATGATAATTCATTAGATAGTTGAGGACCAAACCTCGATTATCAAGAATATCAAAAAAAACTGTTCTAACTAAAAAAATTGATTGAAGGGAGAAAATATGGCAAAGAAGCGTTACTTCGCCTGGAGTCCTCTTCGGGCATTAATGGCAAGCCAAGGCGCAAAAATCGTTGCTCGAGATGCCGTTGGATATCTTATTGAATGGCTTCAAGAAAAATCTATCGATTTGACAACGCGTGCATTAGTCCTTGCACGCCATGCGAAACGAAAGAAAATTACGAAAGGCGACATCGGGCTTGCAATAAAGGGTTATTAAATTAATAACCTAATCTCACACCCTTTTTTTTTTTTCTTACCCAATTAAGAACAGAAAATATCCCTTTTGCTGTTTTTCCAATTATATTCAGTGAAAAAATATTTAAGTCAAAAAGTAAAGTCTATAACAAAATCTTTCAACAGTTTCTTTAGTATTTTATTTTAAGAACGTGGGTATAAACCTTGTATCAGAAAAAGGGCAAGAAATTCTCATGGGAGAGAGCCTTTAAAGTATGTTTTATTATTTTGCTTTTTACTGGTTTGGGTTTTTATATATGGATAGATGATACCTTACAAAAGGCGAAAAACGAGTTTGATCTCTTTTTTAATGGATTTGATGTAGAATCCTCCCTTATTGACGAGGTTCATATTAATTATAGTCTACTAGACATACGGGCACAACAAATTGAACAGATAATAGGATTATACCACATTCCTTTCAATATGACGGGAGAAGGCTGGGACTATTACCCTCCGGTAGGTGTGAGCTGGTCTTATACGAGTGCAAGGTTTTATAACAATTCAGAACTTTTAGCTACTTTTGATCCATTAAACGAAACATCGCCGTATAACGATAAGAACAATATGACTTATAGTGGTGATAGGGGACACACAGCTCTATACGAAGGAGTATATACTGCAGGAGAGGCATTTCGATATGCATGGGCGAAAAGAAATAATGATACAGGAAATATGACCGCAGCAGTAAATCGTATTTGGAAAGTTGTGAAAGCATATGACCTTCTTAGTAATGTTTCAAGTAATTCAGCATTTGTTCGGTATGCGGTTCCGGATACCCCTTTAGCGCGACAAAAGTTTCCAGGGCATTGGGAACAAGAAGATCATGATGTGGTTGAATATCGTGGCTTTAACTGGAGCTTATCAAGACATCTCTCTCGAGATGTATCGATTGGTATAATGTTGGGATTATCCATGGTGTATGCATTAGTAAATGACTCTGCACTCCGGGCAACTACCGGGCGGATTATTGAGAAATCAGTTCAATATTGGTATGACTGTAATTGGCATATTATTGATACAGATGGTGTTCTACATGAATCCGGTGACTTTGTCAGTTTCCGTCCATTCACAGATGGTGCGAACATCCTTACCTTTCTTCAGATGGCTAAAATGGTGAATCCCGAAAAATGGGGACCGATTTATGATCATCATGTCTATGATAAGGGACTTGTTGAGACAATTGGACGATCGATGCGAATGGGTGTCGATCTATCTCCAAAAATTTTTGATGGCTATTTTGGGTGTAATTTCGTCTATAACAATGCACTTACGCTCATTTTTTTAGAGCAAAATCCTGTGTTGAGGGAAAAATACATTAGACTATGGCTAAATGTTATACATGATTTCACTAAATTCCATAGGAACGCAAATTTTGACGTAGTTTGGTTGCTCTCTCACACAAATATTCAGAACAACATATACGATACGCCAACAATAACACTTCAAGATTATGATTTAGATATCTGGAGTCAATCGAAATATTTGAACAACTCTATGGATAAAAATTCTATAAAAAACTTCTGCGTGAGAGATATAAAGGATTGTCTCATGAGATATGCAGTTAGACGCTATCCTAATCGGGATTATTATTGGGCTACAACTCCAGGAACCTTTCCAAATCAACATCAACAGAAAATTAATTTAAGTGGCTACATTGTCCCCTATCCTGAATACGACTATTGGACACCAACGACCGAGCTTGGTGACTTGATTCAGGGTGTGTTTTCGTTATTTGGAGAAGAACCTAGCGACAGTGGTATTTTAAATAACTCTTTGCCCGTTGATATGAGAAAAGCCGAGGATATCATGTGGCAACGTAATCCTTTCACCGTGGCTACAACAGAGCGAATAACTAGCAATCCAGGTACCTTTCAAGTGCCCATGGGACCTGAATATCTTTCGGTGTATTGGATAGCAAAATATCTTGATTTATTTTGAGTAATTAGAAAAGGTTAATTGATTTGACGGAAAAAAATAATGAGAAAGGTGAAAAAGAACTGCATAAACAAGAGATTGCCTACAAAATTGAGTTTAAACGACTCAATAAAATCTCGGTTCTTACGGGGCTTTTGTTCATCCTCTTGGCCGTTATCAATATTCCCTTTCTTTATGATCCTGAATTAAACCAAATCAGTTTTAATTTTTCAGGCAAACCCACCTTTGGCTTAGGAGGTAACCTTACATTTTATATTTTTGTAGGGATTATCCCTGCTCTTATCGGCTTGATTGTTCTCGTTTTTTCATTTTTTACCGCCAGAAAAAAAGTATTTCTCATGTCTAACGACGGAGTTTGCATCTATAAGAAAAAAGAATTTGTATTAAAGGATAAACTTCAACAAATACGATTGGGAAAACGCCATCAACGATTTGTTATTTGGTTTCCAGTAGCAATTATGCTTTTTCTGGTTTTCTTACTCCTTGATTACATGAATCTTCTTGCGCCCAGCTTCGATATTACCACTACCTTCTTTGGCGTCGAATATTCGGTTAAAGCAATGATTTTACTCAACGTCTTTTTCATTGTGGGAGTACTTTTACTCTTAACCCTTTTCCCCAGAAGGTTATGCCGAATTGACACATCAGAGTTTTATATCAAATTTAACTATATTAATCTGAACGTTCAACAAATTGCAGAAACGCCGGTGGATTTGCCTTATATTAAGCCATTTGAAATGTTAAGTACGGGCGAAAAAGCTGAAGCAAACCATAAGAAAGGAAAGATGAGTGCTCCTGAAAAGGGTCCCGAGGTTTTAAAGCAACAAATCAACGCTCCTGACTTTAAACACCTCCCGTTAGCTACCTTAATCTGTAATATCGCGTTGTTTCTCATTATTTTCCTCCCTCAATTTATCCCCAACTTCTTTCTAGGTGCTTTTACCTTCAAAATTGAATATTTTCTTACAATTATCGCCTTCTATTTCACCGTTAGAACGCTCCAGAACGCTTGGTACTCCAACCAAGAAATTCAATTTTCAGAAGATCAGGCAAATTTGGTGGTCAAACGCTCCCATAAACTCTTTGGAGACTCAACGGATTACTTTTCTAATATTAATGCAATCGAACGTACTTACGAACCCAGAAAACCAAACTTTTTTGAATATATTCTTCTCTTCTTTCCTATCATGCAAATAATGTGGCTCATTGCTAATTACATTACATATGCGGAATATTTTTTCACTCAAAACATATATACTGTTTTGTATATCATCGTAATTATTGGTATTTTTCTTTTTCTTACTACTGAATATATTTTCCCCAAACCCACTCTCTCCATCTCCCCTAAAGCTCAAAATCCTACCTTAAAAAATCTTGAAAAATATAACATCTATTTTCCTGCGGAACGAACCCTTAAAAAGCTCCATTTAAGCAATATTTTAAAACAAAACTCATTTCTAAGGAAATCATATCCCGGCATCCTACTGATCTTAGTACCCGTGCTCTTTGCTCTTACCTGGATAATCTTAAGCGCCCTCGGTTTAATGCCTCACATTTCTGAAACTATCTTCTAATTTCAAATATAAGGGAAAATGAAAAAAAGAGATAATAAAAAAGAGTTTAGAGAATTAATTTTTTTTTCCGTAGATGAACTAGGGTGATTAGGCAAAATCCTAGGAGGGCAAGGCATAGACCGAAGCCGGGGATGCCACCAGATTGGAGGGAGACAGTGACAGGTTGACAGTTGGAAATAGAGGTATTCCAGAGGGGGCTACCTGCAACAATCACGTAGAAGTAGATATCGTCAGTGGTAATGGTCAAATCCTGATAGGTAGTGGTGTTAGTGCTCGCAAGGGGGATCATACCGCTTATAGATGAAATATAAGAAGTCGCCCTGTAAATGTAATAGATAGTCGCATTCGTTACGGTATTCCAGTTCAGGGTTATAATGCCGGTTGTGCTGGGGTTGGGCGTAATTAGCGCGAGTTGAGGCGGACTAACGCCTGCGGTAATATTTTCACAATTCGAAATGCTGCTATTCGTGAAATCATTTCCGGCAACAATCACGTAAAAGTATGTCCCGTTACTGCCTGGGACATCATCGGTATAGTTATTCGTTGTCCAGCCAATTGGGGCGAGCCCAGCAGTGCTAGTAATTTGGGATGTATTCCGATAGATGTAGTAGCGTGCAGCGTCGGGTATTTTCGTCCATTGGAGATGAACCGTGGAATTTGTGCGAGTCAAATTGGATAGAACCGGTGGGTTAGGGAGAGGACCATAGAGAATTTTTAAGGTAGGATCGCCGAAGAGGGTCATACCATAGGAATTGGCGGGGTTATTTAGTCCCGCGGAGGCAAGAGTGCAATCAGAAAACCAGCGAATGAGAGCTTCCCCAAGATTCGAATTATTTCCGAGTGGTTTATAGAACCAGCTGGGCTCTAACATACCACCCGTTCGCGTGCAACCGACGGTTGCCAAGGTATTATTCGAAAATTGGTATTCCGTAGCAATATTATTGGATCGTGAAAAATCGGCAGCTGAACAGGCATATAACAGGTAGAAAAGTGGGGCCGTATTTATGGATCGAATTTCGGTCCCATACGTATAGCCCGAAGTATAGAATGGTTTCCAGATGTGTTTATCGTAGTAAGAATGGACAAAAACATGCACCCACTCATAAGTTTTGGGGAGTTCGTTTTCGTAATAGCTATCGATCGTGAGGCTATTATTGGAAAGTACCGTCTGATTCGTATAGGCGTGGACCGATTCATTCACCCATTCGTTGGTCCAAGGGCTCCAATCGTCATCAATGTGAATTAAAGATCTATGCGGACGGGTGAGGGACCCATTTCGATAGAGGTGGTTTCGCTGGAAATATTCATTCAACGCGGCGGTCTCATTTCGGTTCGTCATCGTCGAGGCATCAATGCGGCCAAACCAAATTTCAGGATCACGATCCCCTGTTCCGGCGCTATGATTCTCAAAGGCGAAATTCAGGTCAAAGTCAGTCCACGTTCCATCTAAATCCATGAAGTACAAGTCACAGGGAAATAGGTAATTGTTTATATCGTAATTCACATAGGGGAGATTTCCTACAAAAATAATGCCTTCCAGTCCCGAAGCGTACGCGGCGACACACTGGCTTTTAATTTGAGCCGCATCCATAAAGGTGACGCCCGTGATTGAAGTATAATTAATGAGGGTTACATTCTTACCAGCCGCCTCTAGGTCCACTTTAAATTGTTGTAGGCTAGTATTGATACCCGCGTAAATCCCCGCATCAACATAAACAAAGACTCTTCCAGGAATTGGCGGGGGAATCGCAACTGTGACATTTTCACAATTGGAGATGGAGCTATTTGCGGTTCCATTATACGCTACAATTACGTAGTAATAGGTCCCGTTGGAGAGCGTCTCTTGATAGGTACTGGGGACTGTTGTGGCAATTGGTGTCAAACCAGAAGTAGAAGTAATGAGGGAAGTATTTCTATAAACATAATATTGAGAAGCATTCGCCACATCATTCCAGTCTAGATTGATCACACCAGTCTGACTTGGATTTGGGATAATAGGTGATAAGTTTGGCACGGTTGAATAAATGTTGAAATAGGCTGCAATGCTAGCAATGTTTGAAGCAACTGGCACACTTGCTGAGATAATGGTGAGGTTACTATTAAGAGAGGGAGGCATTGTCACATTATGATTGAGGCCGCCTGTGCTATTAGCTTTGAGAACCGATGCATTGAGACCATCTACCCAAATAGTCACGTTCGTATTAGGTGCATACCCTGTTGCAGTCAGAGTAATATTCCGCCCTCTATGAACACTTATGGGGGTTATTGTTTCTAGCTCAGGTTGAGGAACTTGCATGTCAGTGATTAGTTCTCTTTCAGTTACATCGTAAATATATCGAGACCCATTGCTCGAGTCATAAAACCATTTAGAAACGCCCCAATATTCATAATCACCTTGTCCTAAATCACCAATTCCTAGAATTTGCAGCATAACGAAATCATCAATGGTCGCGGAGATGTTCGAGGGTCGCACACCACCTACATAACCTGATCCAGTGTCGTTATCATAACACATGGTCTCCACTACTTCAGTCTCTTGGTGAACGGTGACGGGCACGCCCATATCTTCCCAGACGCCGAAACCCTCATTGAACTTCCAGACGAAACCCTCAAGAACCCCCATGGATTTTGTGATATTCAAACGTAATTCTGCCCATTGGTAAATCCCGGGAGCAGGATCACCTATAGCACTTTTATTGTCGATAACAAGTTCATACGAACAATTATCCTTTGTGGAATCAACCAGTTTATGACTCCACTTGAGTTTCGATGCCAATCCAGCGGCGGTGGAATTAATCCTTATTTTGCTAGCTTTGAGATCAATGCTCGACTGATTTACTGGAAGGGAGGTGGTAACGTTTATAGTATCTGACTGATTATCGTGTAATTCTAGCCCAGAAATTATGCCCATCCCATGATAGAAAATGTTAGTCAATCGTCTCGTTGATGTATGATAAGTCTGCTCCATGTTAAAATCAGCTGCAGTTAATAATTGTGCATTTTGAAATCGAGTTCGCTTGATTCCCCACATATTGAGGCCTCGATCTTGGTTATTGATCGTTCCATCACCGTTCGAATCAGTCCCAACATCATAGAAATCAAAAATTGGATCTGTCACACCATCTAAATCTTCATCTGCAGGTCCGACAGGACCATGGTCAAGCCCAATAGCATGCTGCATTTCATGCGCCCAATCACTCCCATCGGTCTCCGTTGTCAAAATCGCTCCATGGGATTCCCCAATATTTGTGATTGCAACTAACTCTGGTTGTCCCGCAGAATTACAAAGGGTGATGCTCATACCCCTACCTCTAGCGCTGTCTTCTGCCAAGCCGCGAGTGCGATCCCGTGACTCAATGTCATTTTCGATCACCCCATCATCATTACCCTCAGGATCATCAATCTCGTGAAGTTGATAATCCCAGATGAAAATTGCTGATGGGTCACCATTAGTATTGTTTTTAAAGATCTTATTCATTTGTGCTATATTATCTTGAACTTCTTCCATTGAAACTACAGTACCCTTGATGAAATTGATGGTGATAGGAACTGTCACATAGGTTACATTCTCACCAGGATTTAATATCGCTAAATCTCCTTCTCCTATAAGGGTCTTATCAGAAACTCCTTGATGAATTGTTAAATAGTTTGTCATAATCAGAAAAGACGATAGCAATAATATTATTAGAAAAAGATTTTTGTTATTCTTCATTATTGGCATTTGAAATCCTCAGTTTTTTGTATTAACATAGAATTTTGTATTAACATATTTCAATATCTCCTTAAAGGGTCTACTTATTTCAAAGATTTATTTTGTATTAGACAATAAAGATGTTTAAATACGCTCCGAAGAAAAGAATTAGATAGATTTATGAAAGTGGATAAAGCCTTTCTCGGACTATTCGCTATTTTAATATTTCAAACATATTTTTAACTAATGTTGGAAATGAAATGGCGTCCTTTTTGTATTTTATAAAATGCGTTCTAATTTTGTTTAGTCATGAAAAGTTGGTTCTTACTCTATTCATTGTTTTGAGAAGAGTAATTGTCGTGAAACAGGCGTTTAACGACATAAACTTAGCTTTCTGCTATTTTCAATAAGGGGATCACTGATATCAAACCCACAGTCCTAAACCCAAATGAAATTTATTTAAGTAAAAATCATCAAATTCGATTATAAGGTGCACCATTATTTATCCCCTCTCTCAAAATCTTAAATCAATTATTAATAGTTAAAAATTGAAATTGTGATTGTAATACAATCACCTCTAACTTTTTTAAAAGGATAAGCATGAATATAATAAACCAATAAATACAAGCTATTCGATTATTAATATTTCCAAATCAAATCTAAGTTGCCAGGGGGCATTAAAAATTAAGAGAACCAACTTAAAACTTGTTTCGATAATTTTTTTACTCATTATATCGAGCCTTTACCTGATAATAGGTTGTTTTAGCGAAAAAAACGTTCGTGATGACCCACATATTAACGAATTGAAAGGTCATCCTATAAAAATTGGAAAGCTTGGGGGGAATTGGACAACTATAGAACTAATTTCGTTAGAGAGTTTGAATGATTCAAACTATGCTTCAATAATAGTAGATAATGCAGGATATATTCACGTCGCTTGGTATGATAGTACGAATTATAGCGATGCAGGTACTGATAATGATATCTTTTATAAACGTTGGAATGTTCACAACGATTCTTGGACTTCACCAGTGATAATTTCTTCTGGAATTGAAAACAACTCCTGGCATCCAGCACTAGCACTTGATTACTTCGGGAATATACATCTCATATGGGCTGATGAAACCGATATTAACGGTTCAGGAATTGACTATGATATTTTCCATAGATATTGGAATGCAACTTCTGGACATTGGACATCAATCGCGGTTGTTTCAATAGAAAGCAATGATACATCTGAGTTTCCTGCAATTGCGGCAGATCGTTTTGGGAATATTCATTTGATATGGACTGATCAAATGGAATATGGTAACGCAGGAGCTGAATATGATATCTTTTACAAATGCTGGAATATCACCACAAATTCATGGACTGCGCCAGAGCTGGTTTCAACGGAAAGCAATAGTAGCTCCTACTGGTCAACACTGGCAATAACAACGTCTGGGAATGTCCACGTAGCTTGGGATGATTGGGCTAACTACAGCGGCGCAGGCACCGATTGTGACATATTCTACAAATATAAAAACGCCACAACAGGTAATTGGACGACAACAGCTGTAATTTCAACTGAAAGTTCAGGTCAATCCTTCAGACCATCGATTGGAGCCGATAATTTTGAGAATATCCATATTATCTGGGAAGATAAGACAAGTGTCAACGGTTCAGGAACCGATTATGACATATTCTATAAATATCGAAACTATACGTCGGGTACCTGGACTTCAACAGAAGTTGTATCCACGGAAAGTGATGATACTTCCTATTGGGCACGAATGGTAGTAGATAATGCAGCCAATGTGCATACTTTGTGGTCTGATGAAACAAATTACACCAATTGTGGGGATGATAAGGATATATTTTACAAATACAAAAACGCCACAACAGGTAATTGGACCATTACTGAAGTAGTGTCCACCGAAAGTATCAATGGGTCTTCATATCCAGCAATAGCAGTAGATATATCCAATAATCTACACGTAGTGTGGGATGATTCAACAAATTATACCGGTTGTGGAACGGATTTGGATATATTCTATAGAAAATTGACCATGGCGGATCAATCTTTAAATGTAAGTATTGTTTGGAAAGGATTGCTGAATTATAATGTGACGTCTTGGGATTGTGGGGATATTAATGGGGATGAAATTCCAGAAATTGTTGCCTTTTCCCGAGAATGTCCAATATTATGGGTATTCAATTCTTCAAATGGGCAAATAATTTGGAGTAAAAATTTTTCTGAATTATATGGTGATCAATCTTGGAGTGGATATGCAACATCTGAAGAGATGAAGGTGGGTGACATTACTGGTGATTCTTATCCTGAAATTATCGTTCCCTCATCTAACTCAACTCATAAACTCATTTATGCATTTAATGGATCTGGGGTGTTGCTATGGACCTATGCGGATACTGGGTCAGGCAAGTTTGAATCAGTTGCCTTAGGTGATGTGACTGGGGATGCAATAAATGACATTGCAGCTCGTTCCCCTGATGGAAATCGAGCTCACATATTAGCCAACAATGGAACCTTATTATGGACAAGTTTCCCATTGGGACCATGGGGTCGTAGCATTCATATAGAAAATCTTTACAATTCTTCAAATGAGAATAAAATTATTACTTCTGGGAGTCCTGATGTTCAAGTAATCAATGCTGATTTCTCTCCTAATTGGTCCTCTAGTTATGTAATACCATCCGGCGGAGATGAATTGGGGATGGGTTTTGGTGATGTTAATGGTGATGGATTGTCTGAAATTGCTGTTCAAATTCGCCCACAATCTGCAGTAGCAGGTGAGAGTTATATTCGAATCTTTGATAATTCTGGTTCTGAGATATGGACTCATAATTATTCAGCAGATTATGGTGTGCTTTATCCCGACAATAGTGATCGGCCCATTTTCTTGGATATTGATTCTGATAATCAAGATGAAATTTTGGATTTAGTGGTGAATTACGATGATTATAGCCATGTTGCCCTTCTTCTGTTTCATGGAGAAAATTCATCATTCATTTGGAATTACAATTTTAGTGGGGGTGGTGTGGCGGTAAGTAATATTGGAAACGTGCTTCAGGATATTGAACAAGAAATAATCGTACAAATTAACGATACTGTATTTGTTTTTGATCTGTTAGGTCAAAAATTGGTTGAGTTTTGTTATAATGGTTCATTCGTTCTAGGCCCTATTGTTCCTCCTCGCCCATTAGTATATGATTTTAACGGGAATGGATATGAAGAAGTATGTTTTACAAATAATGGTACGATTGCTCTACTTAAATTTGCAGATGATATTGCCTCACCAACTATAAAAATAAATATGCCCTCAGAAAAATACTACCTAACTCCTCCTCTAATGGATGTAGATTTTTCTGATGTTGTTTCACTATATAAGGGGTGTTACAAGGTCGACTCTCATACTCCAATTGGAACCGATACGTTTGAATGGACCGTGATTTTTAGTGATAATCCAAATAACAATTACACGAGTAATTTTTTGATGAACGGTTCTTTATGGGATTCACTAAATAATGGAATCCATACCGTCTATTTTAAAGCATGGGATAAAGCGAAAAATGTTATGGATGGTCCTTTAATAAGTTGGAAATTTTACAAAGATATTTTTGCTCCTCAAGGCTCAAATAGTCTTCCTGGGAATAATAGCTACACAAATGACGCCACACCAAATATAAGTATGAATCTTACAGACAATCTTAGTGGGATTAATGCTTCATCTATTGTGTTAACAGTAGAAGGAATCGAACGTACTCATAATTGGGATGGAATTACTGTCGATTGGACTCCTTCAATACCCTTTTCACAAGGTCAGGTAGTAGATGTTGAAGTGGACGTTCTCGATATCGCAGGTAACTCAATGAACACCTATTTATGGTCATTTACTATCGACTTTACACCCCCTTCTAATATTATGGTTATTAGCCCTTTAGAAGCTGTCAATACCCAAACACCAACAGTTATATGTCGCGTCCAAGTATCAGGTGCTGGTATTAACCTCTCCAGCGCCCAGTATGCCTATTCAACAACAGGATCCTTGACCCCCACCAATTGGGTACCTGTTGATGGCGTCTATCTTGATTCTTCATGCCAAATTCTAGCTAGTGACGGGGTGACTGGTTTATTATACCTAAAAGTAAATGCAGTACCTTTTAATCAGTATTCTACCACAGATAATACGATTAGATTTCGAGTATCTGATATAGCTAACAATCAGGTAACCCAATCCACCGCAGCTATTGTTCCAACTGAAGAAGAAGGACTAGATATTATTTTAATCATAATAATCATTGGGGCTATTGCAGGGGTAGCTTCAACAACTTACATTGTAGTTCGAAAACGAAAACAGGCAGCCATTACAATAGCAGCTAAAATGAAAGAACCTATTCCATTTAAAGCAAAACCTTCAAAAATAGTTGAGTTGAAACGTGAATATGATTATTTAGGCGGAAATATTCGGTTTAAAATTGTAATTCGAAATAATAGCCCGACAATAATGTCTAAAATTCGTGCAATGCTAACACCTACTGATCAATTTAACTTCGAAACTGATACGAAGAACATTGGAACTCTCGGACCTGGCGAATCCCGCGGAATTGACTTTGTATTAGTTCCGATGACTTGTGGTAAATCACATATATTTGGTACAGTCTCCTATGTTGATGCATTTGGCAATCCAGTTTCATTAACAATAAAACCTTTGGAAATTTGGATTAAATGTCCGCTCGTTATTTCTTCTAAAACAGATATCTCTAATCTGTTAGAATGGAAATCCCAACTACAAAATGGTATGAGTACTCTATCCTTTAGGGGATTATCTCGGCAAGGCGCATTTGAGATTGTTACTAACCAAATTTCCTCCATAGACCTCGCCCTCATCACCTTGAATAATGATCTCCTAAAAGCTATCTATTCAGGAATCACTAAAGTAACGAATACAAAGATATTTATTGAAATCCAAACACTAGAAGACGAAGTTATTCTTAAAGTCTGGGCATCTGACTTGAAACAGGTTACTGGATTTCTTGCATATATTAAAAGCTTGGTTACTATTGCTCTTGAGATGTCGCGAAGTCTTCAAATAAAAGAAGATAAAATTACACAGCAAATCCTAAACGCATTTAAATTTTCAGAAGAATTTATCCAACTTTTCTTATATTGTGAGTCGAATTGGACACTAAAAGATGTTATTAAATTAATAGCGAAAATAATAACACAAATCCAACTGGAATTCAGCACACTCCCTCTAGACCTTAACAAATGGATTCCAGAATTGGAAAAAGATCTTTCACCAGATGCAACCCTAACTGGACTCTCGGCAATTAATCTTGAATACGATGCTTATATCTATCTTAAAAAATTAAGTGAAGTAATCCAATCAAATATGAAGTTGTACCAATCTGCATATAAAGATGATATCGCGACAATTCGCCTGATTGAAGAAAAATATGAAACATTAATTTCTACGATGGCTGAGTTAGAGAAAAGATATTCCAAATTAATACTAAATTATCTGTTAATTATTGATAATAATTCTGGTATCACGTTATTTCAACATAGTTTTTCTGAAAAGTCACTAGATCCAGATTTGTTAAGTGGATTTTTAACGGCAATTCAAGACTTTGGTGCTGAATTGGCATCTAAAACTACATCTATGAAAAAATTAGAATACAAAAATTTTGAAATTGAATTGAGGCGCAGTCAAAAATTCAACGTCGCCTTAATTCTCGCTGGAACGAGTACAAAATATCTCAAAAATAATCTCCTAAAATTTATTGATTCCTTTGAACGTACTTATAAGGAAAGCTTTGAAACCTGGAAAGGCGATATTTCCGAGTTTAAAGATGCGATAAACCTCGTGTTTATCTATTTTCTTGCATAAACACAATTCTTTTGTTAAATAACACATTCATAGATTAGAACAATTGGTAACACATTTTAAAAACCAAAATTTCCTACATTAGTTGAAGAACATGTCTGATATATGCACTAAATGTGATGAATGTACAAAGGCTTGCCCTCTCATCATCGTAACTAAAGAAGAGCGTATATGGAAAATTTACTTTAATAAAGATATAGATATCTGGAATTGTTCTTCATGTTTCAGATGTGAGGAAAGCTGTCCGATTGATTTGAGTGTTCGTGATGATTTATTTAAAAAGCGAAGAGCTTTAAAAGAATCCGAAATTCCTCCAAAATTTAAGCATTACTTCCAAAATATTATGGAAAGTGGCAATGTCTTCACAATTGACGAGTTCGTGAATGAGATGCGAAAGCCTTTGGGTTTAGATCCCATCGATTTTGAGAAAATAAAAGCAGAATTGAAAAAACTTTTTGCTGATGACGCATGAAATACACCATTTTTAGCGGATGTCTTGTGCAGACGAGATTCCCTGAGTATGAAAAGTCAGCTCGCCTCATATTAGATAAGCTCGGTTTAGATTTCGAATTTATTGACACTTTTTCCTGCTGCGGATCCCAGATTGTCGAGTCCATTGAAGCGGAAAAACTTCTTCTAATTGCTGGACGTAATTTAGCGCTTGCGGAAGAGCGAGGGATTGATATAATCCTGACCCTCTGTGGCAGCTGCACATATGTACTAAAAAAAACACGTTTGGAACTTCAAGATAAGAGTACTCGCCAAAAAGTCAACAAGTTTTTATCAAGAAACCAACTACAATTTAATAATAAAATACAAATTAAGCACCTTGCAGAATTCTTAAATGAAGAACCTATTTTTTCCCAACTTAGGGATAAACTGAAAAAGAAACTCTCTCTAAAATTGGCTTTACAAAATCCTTGTATGCTCTATAGACCTGAAAGAATCTCACGAATTGATAAAGTTGAGAAATCCCTCATCCGTAATCTGCTGAAGGAGTGTGGTTCTGAGGTTGTTCCATACGAATTTCAAGATCAATGTTGCGAAGGGACCATGCTAGCCTTTAAAAAAAGTATTGGCGAGCCTCTTGTAAAGATTCGGCATGAAGCGGTTCAAAAACTAGGGATAGATCTTTTCGTTGTCGGGTGTCCGAATTGTCAATTGGTCTACAGTGTATTTCCATCGGTCTTACATTCTAAAATGGTACCTACCGTGTTTTTTCCCCAAATTCTCAGTTTAGCCATGGAATATTCTTTTACTGAGGTCGGGTTAAATAGAAATATTGATAGTAAGAAAATTTCAGTGCTTTTAGAATCAAAAGAATTATTAAATAGAATAATTAGGTAAAAATAATGTCTGAATTAAAAACAGATCCAGGTCATATTACAAATTCTAAATTGACTGTAGATCTCAAAATTTGTACTAAATGTAGTTCGTGCGTTCGTGAATGTCCCTTTAAATTATATAAGATTAAGGACGATAATTTAACCATAAGACCTGCTGCAGATATATTATGTATGGAATGTGGGCATTGTGTCGCTGTTTGTCCGGTTAATGCCATTAAATTGAAGACTTTTCCAGTTGAGCAAGTGATAGAGATTACAAAAGACTTCAAGCTACCTTCCTATGAGGCTCTACTGAATCTGATAATGACACGAAGATCCGTTAGACAGTTTAAGGAGGATCCGATTCTAGACGATTTATGGAAGAAATTGTTAGATGCTGGACGATATGCACCCACAGGCCATAATGACCAACTAGTCCACTTTACGATCGTCCGTAACACGGAACTTTTAAATCAATTCTCAGATGAAATAACGAAGAATTTTAAGGAACTTGTTACGCTTTATCATAAGAATAAGACTCAATTTAAAGAATTAACAAAATCAATGTCTAAAACAAATTTTAAAATTTTAAAGGACCTAGTCATTCCAGGATTACCTATAATGATTAAGGGGATTGAGCAAGGAGAAGAACTTTGGCGTTGGAATGGCAATCTAATTGTTATCCATGCGTCAAAAAAAGCTACAACATTAATTGAGGATTGCTCCGTTGCAGCCGCCCATATTATGTTAGCTGCTGAACTTTTAGGATTAGGAACATGCTCCTTAGGAATCGCAACCGCTGCATTGAATATGTTCGAGAATGTTAAACAAATTGTCAATCTCCCAAAAAAACATATTGTTGCTTATACTTTAGCAGTTGGTTTTCCCCGCGTTAAGTATTTTCGAATCCCCCCTCGCCAGTCTGCAAAGGTAACTTGGCTCTAATTCGATTTATCTGACTCCCTTAACAACTTTTTCCGATATTGCTCAATATCGAGATTTAAAATTGCTCCGGCTTCTTGTTTGGTTAGAATTCGCGGCTCTCCAAGTAATTTAGCTTGAAAGAGAATTTTTGCGCCGGCTTCAAGGACTTGCATTCGTGTATAAGCCTCTTTTATCGATGCTCCAATTGTCACAGCACCATGGTTTTTTAAGATACAACTTGATACATCCCTAATTTTATCTGCTACTAATTGCCCCATCTCTTCTGTACAGGGTGTTACATAGGGTATCTCTGGTACAAAATCGCCTAAATAAACAACGAAATCTGGAAATAAGGGTTGTAGTGGAATATTTACTGCTGATAATGAAATTACATAAGGTGGGTGCGCATGAATAATACAATTGGCATCGGGTCTTACTTGGTAAATTAATAGGTGTAGCGGCACTTCGGATGAAGGCATCAATATTGAATTAATGAGTTTTCCTGTGGCGACATTGATAGGTACAAAATCATCAATGCTCATTTCCATAAATGGAATGCCTGAAGGAGAAATCCACATTATGCCCTCCTCATCTTTGATTGAGGTGTTTCCTCCAGGTCCTACAACTAACCCTTCTAGTTGCATCTGCTTGCTAACCTCAAGCAAAAGTTCTTTTCTCTTATCAAGATTTAATTTCATTTTAAACCCACGTTTACTATTTCATCTTAAACCTTTTTTTTATCTCTGATAGAAATTCGTGATACTGTTTATCTAATTTTTTACCCAATTCCAGTCGGGGTTTGATAATGATATCGGGTTGTACGAATTGTTTAATTGTTGATGTTAGATCTTCGTTATACATTAAGGTAGATGCGGCTACAATGGCAGCTCCATACGCTGCTTCAATACTTTTAGGTCGGAAAAGAGACTTTTGCAAGACATCTGCGCGGATTTGTAACCACGTTTCCGATCGCGTAGCACCCCCAATAGTAAATACCTGCTTTCCAATCTCAGCGCCTAAACTTTCTAGAACCTCTATACTTAACCTCTCAACGAATGCAACAGCTTGTAAATACGCTGTGTATTTCTCATAATTATTTACTGCCGGACCTTGATAGAAGTACTCAGCCGTTGGATCAACAAATGGAAAACGTTCACCTTTTTTTACAAGTGGATATGTGATAGCCCTTGAGGGAAAATAGTCTAATGCTCTTTGATCATATTCTTTATAATCAATATCTCGAAAATATGCTTGCAAACACTCTGCTCCAACTGAACTTGCTCCTCCTGGTAGAAAAATTTGATCCTTTCCAGGAAGTATATGACAATAGACTCTTCCTTGCGGATCACGAATGAGTCCATCTGTAAGAACCCTTGTCACGAGTGTCGTCCCAACTGATGAAAATATATCTCCCACCATCGAAGCGCCTGAGGCAACAAGCGCCATAGTGCTATCAGTGGCTCCTCCAAGCACATGGATACCTGAAGGAAATCCAGTCAATTCCTCGAGTTTTTCGGAGGTTTTTCCTAAAACTTTCCCCGGTAGCACTACTTCCGGCAATTTCTCAGAGGAAATGCCGAGATCCTGTTCTATAAAAATAGGCCATTTGCCATCAATAAAATTATAACCGGCTTTTAAGCAATTGCTAGCGTCTGAGTGTAGATACTCACCTGTTAATAATCCAACAAGGAAATCGTTGGCATGGAGAAATTTATAGGTTTTTACAAAAATGTCTGGCAAGTGTCGCTTGATCCAGAAAATCTTGGGAAGAGAAAATGACGCTTTGAATTTATAACCTACCTTTTTACTAAAACTTTCGGCAGTTTTTTGGATTATTTGCGCCTCTTCTTGAGCGCGAATATCATTATACATTATAGCTGATGTAAGTACCTTCCCAGATTCATCAACAGCAAGGACTGTGCCCGAAGTGGAATCAGTACAAATTGCTTTTATCTCATCTGGATTAAATCCTAAATTCTTTAATTCATTTACTAATTCTATAAAAAGCTGGTGAATATTATCTTTCCAACTTAAAGGATTCTGCTCATTCCAACCAGCCATTAAATGGCCGATCCCGTTATATAAGGATACCATGGGGATGGACCTTTCTACGCTAATAACAACTTTACCATTTCCATCTAAGACAATGCCTCGAATTCCCGTAGTTCCAAGATCAATTCCTATAAAGAGCCCCATAATGACCCTCCCTTTATTATTTATTTTATTAATTCTCCTCCTCACGGAGTTCTGCCCTTACTTGCATAAGTAATTTACCAAGTCGATCCTTACCTTTCACTCCCCAGTACTGATCGGTAGGAGAGTCTTCATGTAGATTTGCATCGCCCGTTTCAATTAACTTCTTAGCAAGATCTGGGTTCTGCTTAAATTTGTTTTTGATAGCAAATAACATAATGTCTTCTTTTATATCTTCCCAATTCACTGGAGGTTCTTTAGACCACGCGATTTTTTTCGATTTCATTGGAGTTGGTGCGAGTCTAATTCTTTCTTCAAGCCCAGTACCTGCATGCTTTTTAGCTTGGTAATAATGCTCGACGGTAGCATAATCTTTACCATCCAACGTAAATTTGGCTTTGTAGAAGTTAGAAAGAAATCGATATTTACCGAGCACTCGGCCTCTTGTTCGACCGTAGAAATAGATGTCCTTAACCATCGATATCACATTTATTAATATTAGTAATAACTGCCAAAATTTAAAACAAGCACTTTTCTAAATAGTATTTTAATTAAAAGAATACTGGAATTAAGATGCAACCAATCAATGTAGTTATTTTTTCGGATTATCTATGTCCCTTTTGTTTTTTAGCAAAAGAAATAGTCAAACGAATAAAGGAAAAGAAGGAATACAATCTAAATATTATATGGCGTCCATTTGATCTCCATCCAATTCGCTCAATGATGCCACCTCTTGACTCTCCGTATATCAAACAAGCTTGGCAAAGCGTTCAACGCCTAGCAAAAGAAAACGATATCACGATAAAACTCCCAAACTACATCTCTCTTACCCGAAAGGCCTTGGAAACCGCCGAATTCGCACGGGAAAAAGGTATTTTTAAGGAATGTCATGAACGCATTTTCAATGCCTACTTTCTTGAAGGGAAAGATATTGAAAACGAGGAGACTCTGATAGAAATTGTGAGTGACTTAGGATTGGATCCAGAAGAATTGAAGCAAAAATGGAAGGATCAAAAATATTTTGAAATCATAAAAGATTCGATTCGCGAACTTCACTCCGTTGGAATAACAGGGGTACCCACTTTTTTTATTGGTAACGAAAAACAGCGAATTGTGGTTGGCGTTCATCCTCAAGCGGATTTAGAGAAAGTAATTCGGAAGGCGCAAGTTGATTTAGGGAATTAATTCTTCCAAGATCTCGAAAAGACTCCCTATTTGAATATCAATATCGTACGTTTGAGCAGCATCCCGAAAATTATGGATACAAAACGGACATAACGTTAATAATAAATCACTTTTCTCTTTCGCTTCAAGTAATCGGTTTTTGCCGATTTCCAACGCAAGGGTTGGATTAATTATTCGCATACCCCCGTCCGCTCCGCAACATAAAGCCTTATCAAATTCATAGAGCTTGATCTTCATCGCTTCTAATAGCTTCCGAGGAGGTTTAACTATTCCATGGAGTCGAGAAATATGGCATGAATCTTGAAAAATAGCAGTCTTTTCTTCTGAATCCAGATTAAGATTCAATTCTTCGATTTTTTCAAAAATCACTTCAACTACATGCTTTAGTTGAGTTTTCAAAGGATAATGGTCCTTTAAAAAGGTATAACACCCAGCACAAGCCGCTATTATCGATTCATACCTCATAAATTCTTTCATATTTTGCTTTATTACTTGTCGAGCTGCTTCATGATTTCCCGTATTGTAAATGAAATAACCACAACAGCCTTCGTTCGGAGAAATTCTAAAGTCAATTTTCAATTTTTTCAGAATATTGATAATACTTTGCCCCATAGTCTGCAGTGGATATGAAATCATACAACCTAAATGTAATAAAGTACTTGAATCATTACATAGATCATCATTAATCCATTCTGTTCTCGATTCCTCTCTTCCAAATGGATTCCCAAACTTGAATATGTTTGTAGTTATATCTTTTTGTCTTGAATATTGAACTCCCCATTTCTCTAAACATAAACTCCTTCCTATATCAATGATCTTAGTAATCGGAATTTCTTCCGTACAACAAACATCACAAGCTTCACATTTTGTACAAAAAAAGACGGATTCCCAGTTTAATGGCTTTTCTGAACTAACAGCTAGGTTTTTAACGATCTCTAATTTCTCATGCGGAGCATATTTCTTCAAAGTGAGAAAAATTGAACAGGATTCTTCACAAGATCTGCAGAGCTTACAATTTCCAATTTCAGAAAGTAATTTGTCTTGAGTATTATCAAACATCACTTTCATTCCTAACGGAACTGCGTCAGATAGCTATATATCAGTTATAAAAATGCTATATATTTTTAATCTATAAGACAAGATCCTCTCTATCTAAAACGCTAAAAGACTCCATTTTTGGATAACTCTCTCATGCTTTTGGATTAATACTCTTCGCGCTTAACGAACTTAAACCTGATCCTGGTTTATCAGGCATAAATTTACTCCAATTTCGTAGGAGATTTTCAAAGTCTTCAGGAGTGCCCATAGCGAAAGATCGGATTCCCGCAAGGTTTTTAAAATTGGTTATGTTATGTGCTAAAATTTGGAGCGATTTCCGAAGCTTAAAAGAATTAGTTAAATAGCTATACAAAAGTTTCATTAATTTTCTCGGATTTAAATAGAAGTTTCTCATACTCTCTGTAATTAATGAATAAATTTTTGAAACAGGAACACCCTTTGGGTCAATATATACGACTGGGACTCCCGTTTCCCAATATTTCTCCGCCTCTAGGATCCCCTTCTTTACAAGATCATCCCACACGTCGGTTCCAGGAGAAGTACCGAGAATATTTATAAATGGAAAATCGATATCTAACCTCTCTGAAAATTTTAGAGTATTTTGTATTTCATGAATTGTTTCACCCGGTGCACCCACAATAAATGACCCTACAATAAATGGAATCCCTGCTTCTCTTGCTTTATAAACTGCTAATTGGGATTGGTGTGGTGTCACTTTTTTTCTGTAGTAATCAAGAATTCTCTGATTCGCACTTTCAATTCCAAAAAAGATAAATCTACAATTCGCTTTTCGCATGGCTCTCAGCATTTCCATAGAGACTTGATCAACTCTTCCCTCACATATCCAATCCAAATTAATTTTCTTTTTTTTCATCATTGAACAGAGTTTCAATACCCATTTCTTATTGAGGGTAAAATTATCATCGATAAAAATAAAGAATTTACAACCATCGTTCTCAATCTGCTCCATTTCGTCAATTACATTTTCAACTGAACGCATCCTGTATCCAAGAGTCTTTTTGGAATAACAATATCTACAGTTAAATGGACACCCTCTGGATGCAAGAATGGATGTAAACCCCGAAGGAGCTAAATCTAGACCACCAAAGCTAGCTTTATACTTAAACTTTAGACTTTCTCTATCTGGAAAGGGTAGAGAATCAAGATCTTTTATCTTTTCATGATCTTCATTTCTTCTTATCTTTCCATTTTCTCGATAAGTTATGCCTCCAATAGTTTTCAATGATGAGTTATTTGAAAATGCATTTACTAACTCTAAAAAACTGTATTCACCTTCATATCTCACACAAACATCAACAAATTGATAATTATTTAGAATTTTATCATCGTTAAACGTTGCATGTTTGTTTCCAAAAACAATTTTCAAATTAGGATTCCATTTCTTAATCTCACTCGAAATAACTGTGGCTGGTATGCTGGAATCCGGAGATATCAAAGTAGAAAAACCAAGAACATCCGGATCTTTCCTTTTTATCCATCTCAAAATTTGCTGTAAATCAAAACCATACGCCGCTTGATCAATTACATCAACATGAAAATTTTCTCTCTTTAAGACCGCACTTAGATATAGGATACCTAGCGGTGGATAGAGTTGACTAGTCCGAACTGCTTTTTTACCAACTTTTGTAGTGAATATTGATCCTGGATTAATTAAAGCGATTCTAAAGCCTAATACCTCCCAGATGATAGGTTTTAATATGATTAAAATATCATTATTTTGAGTGCTGGTTCGTTAATCAATTTCTTAATTTAGTTTGTGAATAACATATAACTATTATTTATCTTCTTCTGAAGATGTTTTTACTAATTATCAAAATAAGATTAATAAGTTAAATCTTAGAAGTGGTGCGTGACTTTTTTTTTTCCGATAAAATTCTAAACGATTGACATTAAATTATTAAGGTACGGACACTAGAAATAAATTGAGAATATGGAAAGCCTGTCCGACAAAAATAAGATTTGGCAGTTAGACGAATTAATGCTGATCTTATTTGCTTCAGGACGCTTCCACAATGTCGAAGATATTTTAGTTCTTTCTGCAATTTTCGAGCGCTTATTTCCCAAATCACATCTTATTGGTTTTAATCGGAATAAAACTTTTGTTGTGAGACAAATAGAATCAAGTAGGAAAAAAAATCTCTTAATTTCAACGGGAGCTAATATTGCCATCTCCGCAAATGGACGTAAATACGCGTTAGATATTTTAAACGAGAAAGTTTTGAAAATTACTGAAAAAAAAGAGACCCCCGATGATTTGATCACAGGATGGAAACTTTTTAGAAAAATTCTAGCCCGCCTTCCCCGGGTACGGGCCATGTGGGATAACTATTTAACGGAGTTTTTGAGACGCCTTAATAAATAATTTGATATTATTCTTGGATAAAAAATAAGCGATGAAGCGAATATTTTTTATTCATAATTCATTTGAAAATAGTAATGATTGAATCCAAAACAGATGCCCCATGGGATTGGAAAGGGTCGACCCTTATCTTCCTCATCATACTAGGAGTGAATTTTTTTATTCTCTCGATGGTACAATTTACTATGTTAACGGCAACTGGATGGGTATTTGATTCGTCTGGGGCATTAGTTAGCGCAGGGGACCGTCTTGGTGTCTGGTTGGGGACGATAGTTACAGAGCTAATTATTTTAGGAATTACAATATTCGCTGTGGTGTATATATACCAAGGAAAAATTAAACATTTTAATTTTAAACTTCCGAAACCAAAACATTTCTTAATTGCAATTGGTGGTGCCTTTGCCGCTTATTTTATTAGTATTCTAGCCGGGATGCTCCAGTATTTAATTACTGGTCCTGACCCAAATCAAGCGGCATATGATTCACTGTTTAGCACCTCAAATGTTTTTGAACTCATAATATGGATTATATTGATGATGGTTGTGGTTGCTACATGTGAGGAAATTTTTGCAAGAGGGTTTGTCCAGAAAGGGTTTCATAATTCCTGCCGATCTAAAAAGATACCAATCATTTTCGGAATTTTAATAGCGTCATTCCTCTTTGCATTCTTACATCTAGATATCTACCGCTTTATTCCTCTATTTTTTGTGGGGATTATACTCGGCTTAGTTTATTACTTCACTGATGACAATTCTATGGCTTCTGCTTTAACTCATGGTTTATATAATTCGATTGGGATCATTATCTTCTTCTTATTTCCATAGTTATTTAAAAAGGAATAGAAGATTGCCTTCTTTAGGACAATAATTTTTAATAATTAATAATGAAAATTAATATCCTAAACCTAATAAGTGATTAAACAAATATTATGTAAATCATCAAAAAGTAAAACAGGTTAGTTTTATGCCCTCAAGAAGAGCAGATGGCGCACTGGTTTTTAAATTAGTTTATTACGGTCCAACTTTAAGCGGGAAAACAACCAGTGTCAATTGGTTATATGAGAAGGAGGGAATCGCCGTAGGGGAACTTACCAGCATAAAAGGGGGGGCAGATGCGAAAGGTGATATGGGTAAGTTTGGCGGATTCTTCGACCGGATGACCGCAAAAATCGGTAAAATCAACCTCCAAGTTTGGTCCGTTGCGGGTCGTAAAGGTCATAAAGATTTGCGGAAAGTAATTTTAAAAGGTGTGGATGGAATTATCTTCGTCTGGGATGCCCAACGCGGCGTCTGGAAGGATAATATCGAATCTTTAAATGAGTTAATATCACTTTTAAAACGGCAGTTACTTCTAACACCTCTCATCATAATGCTCAATAAATCAGACCTTCCTGGAACGATTAATAGTGCAAATATTCAACAAATTTTACAAAAAGCTAAAGTAAAAGGTGAAGTCGTTGAAACCTCCGCGATAAATGGGAAAAATGTCCGGAAATCTTTTGATGTATGTGTACGGGCAGTCATTCAACAGTATTTGCAGAAAACTAAAAAGTAACCTCACTAAAATTTCTTTTAATATTGTAACTTAAGTTATGTACAATGTCCCCTTCTTACAATATTGACATATTACCCCTTGTATACGACTTTTACAAAATCCACAAATCTGTGCTTTAGTCCAGCCGGTGCAATGGGTGCAACGAATAACCACAACATGAAGTCCGCTCCAATAAAACCATTTACCACACTGATGACAGTTCTGACCCATACCCGGCAGAGGCATTTTTTTCTTTCCCTCTCAAAAGTGAAGATGGATTTGTTATTAGAATATTATTAAATAATTGAAACTTTATAATGTATCTATCATTTGAAAAGAGGAGTTCAAGGATGGCTACACAATATTGGACCGCCTATTTAAAAAGTGGCACGCGAATCCGATTTCGCGATATAAATGAAGCATATAATTTAGGAACTAATAATTACCCATTAGCTCTGACAGTAAAGATGATGCGAGTTTGTTCCGCAAACAGAATTCCTTATAATATATATCCAGACTTAAGAAAAGCTACAGACCCGCTTGGAGGTGATTGTTCAAACTCGGCACAAGTGTGGATTTGGAAAACGAGAAGATATCCCTCAAGTCAATGGCCCAACTTTCTGTTTATCGTTACTGACATGTCTGTTGTTCCTCCTACTATTATGTTTGCGGGATTTGCGGATAATACTTCAAGGATGTTTATGAGACCTGATGTATTAAGAGCATCTCGTACAGATCGCACAAAATTCGCCTCAGGCGTATTTATTCCGTCCTTAGAAAAAGGAATCACTAACAATGCTCTGGATGAAATAGAGATACATACTGGATAGTTATATAACGTAATGGAAAATTAAATCTGCTAATTCCTTTGGATCAGCACCTAATTTTATGGTAGAGTGGAGTATAAATTATTAAAATAATAGAAAAATGAGTGTTATTGTTAAAGAGAAAAAATTAAGAGAAGAGAAAAATTAAAGAACTACAAGGGCTTAATAAGTCGGATCTTCCCGGTACAATAAAAAGCGTAAATATTCAACAGATTTTACAATAGGCTAAAGTGAATTGATTCTGATAATGATGGGCTGAGTGATTACATAGAAAATAAAACATACTATAAGGAGATGGGAGTATTTCAGAATTTAAAGATATTTATAGGGAAATGGGAATTAAAGAATTTATTGAAGCAGAAAATCTAATGCGAGAGGGGAAATATCAGGAAAGCATGGATAAATTTCAAACAGCTTTATGGTTCTTTAATCAAAATAATGACGCTGCAAGCATTACATTGGTAAAAGTCTTTATTGAAAGGATAGAAGAACAGAATAAATTTCAAGAAGAATCACAAAAAGTTTTACATTCTGAAATACAGCGAATTTACGAAGAGATCTCTAAAGGTTATACCCCTATTAAGGATCAAAATCTTCCAGAATCTAAAAAATTCTCTACCCGTTTGGATCAAAATGCTTCTATAGCGATTGAACAGGTGGATGCATTCAATATCCGGGAATTTCTGCTGGGCGATGAGCCTAAAACATTCCTCGTGGGTACTGGCTGTTCTATGGATCCACCTTCTAACCTCCCCTCAGGGCGCCAGATGATGGATGATATTATCCAATACACCTGTCCAGCTACGGAAATCGAGAAGATCTTAGCATTGGATGGATTGCGCTTCGAGGTGCTTGTGGAGATTCTAGGTGCTTTTTTAGATAAAGAGTTACGAGTTATCGATTATTTTGGAGAATGTAAAACACCTAACCTACAGCATATTTTTTTGGCTACAATGATTAAGAACGGCAGTTTTGTAATGACGACAAACTTCGATTTTTTGATCGAGCTTGCCTTGCTGCAATCAGGGGCACCTAAAGAAATGATCGTTCCGGTAATCTCCGTTGAAGATTTTCTTGCCTTTGCCGATCCTTATGACTTATTGCAGTCCGGGAAATTTCCAGTGTATAAAATCCATGGGTCAACCAAAAACCTGATTACCGGTAAAAACACAAGGGAGTCGCTCGTTGCAACCACTTGGGCGTGGGGCTTTGATAAGAGAACCGGGAGTATTTTTCAACTTGAATCCTATAAGCGCCAAACGTTTAAAAATCTCACCGATGGGCGCTCTTTAATAATCATGGGGTATTCTGGTAGCGATAATTTTGATATTGTACCGATGCTGAAGATTTTACACAACTTTACGACTGTCATATGGATTAATTATGTCCCTGAGGATCACGGTACTGAGAAAGTAATTGAGATCATTACCAAGGATGATACTTCGTTTAATCAGTTCAGAAAAATAAACCAAATCCTCCTTGATATCAAGCAAATGAGTCAAGCGACCAATGTCTACCGCTTTGATGTACATACCCCAAAGTTTATCAAAAACCTCCTTCAACTGGAATTTGGTTCAAATTTAGAGCCTTTTGACATTTCCCCACTAGATTGGCTAAGGAATAACATTAAAGCTCCAGATAAATTGAAACAGTATCTAATTTCTGGTGTAATATATTCTGAACTTGACAAACTTGAGGGCTCTCTTAGATGCGAGAAGGAGGTACTCCGTATTGCGAAGGAGCAAGATGATAAAGCTTGGATGGCAACAGCCCTCAATAACATTGGCAGGATCCATCAAAAGCATGGTAATTACCCCGATGCGCTCAAACGACATGAAGAGGCGTTAAGGATCGCCGAACAGATTGAAGATTTACATAGAAAATCCTCCGCTCTTCTGAACATTGGACTTGTTCATAAATTGAGGGGGAATTATCTCGAAGCGTTACAATATTATCAAAAGGTGCTCCAAATTGCCAATCAACTAGATGACTTGGATAATAAAGCTTCAGTACTCACTAACATGGGAGTTATCTATCGAATAAAGGGGAACTTTCCAGAGGCGCTAAAATGTTATGAGGAAGCCCTTCAAATTAACGAGCAGTTAGGCAACTTGGCAAGGAAAGTTACTATTCTCAATAATATCGGGGTGATCTATAGGCGACAGAGAAATATCCCTGACGCGATCAATCAACATGAGGAGGCGCTTCTGATCGCGGATCAACTGGGTGACCTTGACGGGAAAGCCGGAGGCTTGAATTACCTCGGTACAATCTATAGCGAACAGGGGAATTACGAAAAAGCACTG
>JAEOSY010000037.1 GCA_016840125.1 Candidatus Helarchaeota archaeon
TGGGGCTTGGCTTTTTTTGTGAGGAGGTAGATCTCACAACAACTGTTAAAAGACTGAAACCCTTACTGAATGATTCGGATATAGATGTAAGAATAGCAGCTGTATATGCCCTAGGATTCATTGCTAAGAGATTTATCTACAGTGAGGAGTTGGTCCTCTTTTTTAAGTCATGTCTGCTGGATTATGACCCAGCTGTAATCCATAGCGCGAGGATAGTTTTAAATTTTCTCATAATTCCTTAGGAATTATTCTAATTTATACATATTCCGGCGTCTATCTTTTAGAAGATCATTAAAGCTATTTAATTTCTTATTTCGCGCTAGGAGAGGGTCGATTGTGCTGTAGATGATTTCCTCATGGTCTGAAGACGCTTGTGATAAAACACTCCCAGTCTGATCAATAATGGTGCTATTACCAATAAAATGGAGATCTCGCTCATCGCCTATTCGATTGGCTAAAATAATATATACTCGATTCCATTTTGAATGATAAGTATCACCTAAATAAGCCCCATCCGGAATTACAGCATTCATAGAATGACATATTATGTCCGCACCCATTAATGCCAACGATCGTGGGATTTCGGGATAGAACCAATCAAAACAAATCATTATTCCTATTTTATAATCACGAATAGAGAATATCTGTAATGCTAAGTCTCCTGGTTTGAAGAAATCCTTTTCTCGTGCATATAATTGAATTTTCCTATAAGTTGTTATATAACCCTCGGGCCCAAAAACCACTGCGGAATTATAAAACGTTTCCTGGGCTTTTTCATTTATACCAGCAACAATAAATACTGAGTATTCTCGGGATAATTGTTCTAACAATTCACAACTCTTGGAATTTGGAATGTTTTCTGCAGTTTTTCGTACCTGCTCAATATTCTCAAAATTATACCCTGAAAAGGCGAGCTCAGGTAGAACAATTAATTCGGATTTATTTTCGGTTATGGATTTTATAATTAGTTCTTTAACTTTATCTCGATTAGAGCTCAAATCTAAAAGTTGGGGATTAAACTGGATGGCCGCAACATTCAACATCTAATTTGCTCCTTTAAATTTTGTTTGGATACAGAAGATGCCCTAATAACTTGAACACGTGATCTGGGAAGTTTTTGGCAAAATTCCCACAACCAATTCGCTTCATTCGGGGATTTTTTTCTAAATATCTACGAATATCTACGAATATTTCTTTTCCTTCAATAATTTCGTTCAATGTTTTTACGATTTGTGAAAACCATCTTACTTCTTTTAAGTAGGAAATCTTAACAAGGGTTTCAATTTTTTGGCCTTTTTGAATAAGAGTGCTAAAATCAAGTTCGGGATCCGCCACAGCAAGAATTACGAACGCTTTTTGCGCAGCATCAAGCTTTCCGAATCTTTCAAGGCGCTTTGGCCAAATTATTTCGCCATCCGCGTCGATTAGATCTCCTAGTATAGAGATAATTTCACGTACCCTTTCTAATTTATCCATTTTAAGTTTTATAGTTATTTCCCCTATCGCCTCCATAAAATCTAAGATCTCGAAAATAATATGCAATACGAAATCTAACTCTTCAGCCATTGCGATCGTCTTTTTTTGATTAATAAAAAAGGAGGGTGAAAAATCACCGATGATAAGGCATAAAGATATGCTTATATTTCTCGTTTTTGTTAATTGCCGCTTCGCCCTTCTCGGAAAGTGGAAGGACAAGAAATTCATATGTGCTTGTGTCGTCAATAAACTTGAGTGACTTAAATGCCTTTAACTCGTATTGAGGTTGAGTAGTTTGGACCGCAAAAACTTTTGGATAAGTATCCTGCACCCACCGGACTATAGTCGCGATGAACCCCGCACGTTCTTCAATCGTGGTATCTTCATGGAAACAGGTCTCGTTCATTAGCGTTATAGGAGCGTTCCCCTTATTAAAGTGGATAATTTCAAAGCGTAATTGGGACGTTGCTAAAACCTTTCCATCACGTTCCCAAATTTTCCAGTAAAACCTAGATGGTTCGTCCATTACCTCATTCATCCGAGCTGCGTTCTCAATCTCACCTTTCACATGGGATTCAGTCCAAACTTGACTGATTTGCATTCGCGATTGATATGAATTATGGATCTTCGTAATTATGGGAATATCAGCGTCCGTCCCGGCACGAATTTCACCGCCTTCTAGCTCATTTTTAGGGATTCCATCATACAGTTTAAGCAATTTTGCGAAAATTATATTTAATCCTCGATAATCATGAAGGATTTTTCGCCCGTAAGCACCTAAAACCTTAATGAAATGCTGTTGATTCTTCATGTACCTCTTGAATTCGAAATTCTTTTTTAAAAACTGATTTCCTCCAAACCCCTTCTCCGGAAAAGCATAGATGAGATCAAATCCAGCCTTTCGTGCATCTTCCATTAATCGTTTTAACATTGCTTTCTGAATTCCTATACGTTGATATTCAGGATCAGTTGCGCATAGACCTAGGGATAATGCTTTTACTTCAACTTCATTATCAATTTTCAATATAGTCGGGGTGCCTACCTGTGTGGCGATTAACTTATCACCAATCCATGCAGAGTAAAAAAACCGCCTATCCCGGTGGTACGCTTGGAAATACCAGTCCGTATATTTGACATTTTCCCAATCATTCGCGCCAGATTCCATATATGCTACTACAAAAGTCTTCTTATAAAGCTCCGAAATCTTATCATTCGGAAGGGCGTCTGAGAGTATTTTAATTTCGTAATCCATATAATACACCTTATTTCTAATCATACTAGAATCAGCTTTTTATAATTTTGGACAGTTAAGGAGGCGTTATCCTTTATCGGTAATTTACAAAATGTTTAATAAATTACCTCATCTCTACTGTCCTTCAATTTAGGGAGGCGTCAAATTCTTGTATTGTGAGGAAATCCCCATAGGATGTATGTGAGAGCGCAATAGTGAGTCTTGATAAACCACTAACCATAAAATAGGCATCCACCTGGAAGAGTATGTCGATTCCGTGTTGAGTTACTTTAAAATAGGATTCCGGATTATTTTTAGGTTCATTCTGTATGCTCACAGCAAGCCACTCCCCACTCGATCCACATCAATTCATTATTTCATTATAAGAGATGACAATACTCGAATTTTGACTACTTTTTGCGCTGAAAAAGTTCAACGCCTCGTCTGTTATCTCAATTACAATTTCCTCTAATTTTATCACCTTTTTTTTTGTATTAGGTTGTCTAATTATAATTAAAGGAGAGTTTGAATTAAAGATATAGGTTAAAATTGCGAGAAGAAAAGGCGGGAGGTACTTTATCGAGTTGATATATTTATAAAAAAAAAAATAAAAAGAAAATGAGTGAACCCCACTGATTTACTTTTTCTTGACTAATTCTTTTGCGCTGTTAATCCATTCCTGCACATCTGCTTTTGAAGGAGCCTTATTTACGTCGCCATGCCAACCAGGCTTTTTCTCGGCTTCTTCCGCAGCCTTTAGAACATCGCTGTGGAGATCCGCGGCTTTCCGTTTACTCAATTCCTTGACGGTTTCGATATCCATATTAAAAAGCAAACCGGTGTACTCTTCTGCAGCGCGTCTCACACGAAAGAGATCTGCCATGCAAATCCATTTGTAGAGAAGTTTTGGGCTGATATTTGTTGCTTCCGCAACTTCTACAAGAGACGATAGTCTTAAATCTTCGGTTGTTTTTATTCCAACTCTTTTAAGATCCTCTGCGTACTCTTTACCAATGCCCTCGATTTCAATAACATCCTCAATTTGTACTGCTGCGGGCGCTTTACTTGTTAGTACTTTTTCCTTTGTTGCAGCTTTCTTCTTTTTCGCTGCTTTCTTCTTTTTCTTTCCTTTTGCCATTTTTCCTCAACTTTAAAATTCTTCTATCTATCAAAAATCAAATTAATAGATTAGATTGATAGAGAAATCTGTCGTAGGTTTTTTTTAAATGTTTGGTTTTTTGGTAAATTTAGGCATTGCCTACTCAAAGGCGGTACGATTGAAACCAATTTTTCAACACTCTTCTTTAGCTGTGACAAACCTTCTTTTTCTACGCACTCTAAAGCTGGCTTTTCGGTAAATTTAGGCATTGCCATGTGGCAGGGTCGGTTTCAAAAGCATTAACTGTTATTTTGGAACTCTTGAAAATCTTCGAGACTTGCCAAGGCTACGGACCAACTGCTGATGGACGAGAATAACCCTCCAAGAACTCGGTAATCACCTCCTAAACTCATTTTCTTTCGGTAATCCCAACTACGGTAAAACTTGGGCCAGAGACGCGAGAGCCCATTCCTTTTTTGCAAGGGAAGGAGACTCCACCGCCGCCTCTGATCTCTGTATATAACTTGAAAGGGGCTATCCTCGGAAACATTTTCGCAGAGATACAGATTCCGTAATTCATACCCCCGTTTAAAATTATAATAGAGCGCACAGGTGAGCAGGATATGATACTTCAAGGATGAGTACGGGTAAAAGCGCGCCTCATTATAATAATTCAATAATTTCGATGTGAGAATTGCAGCATGTAAGGGCACTGCCTCCGATCCTTTGAACAGGTCGAACACTTCCGCCTTTTGCTGATTTACTAACGTGCGCGGGTTCTGAAAATTCCGCACGGTGAAAATTAAGGACTTCCGGTAAAACGAGCGCTCAAACGACTCCCGGAGGAAGTTGCGCCCCATCCAAGCGGCAAGGGCATCCGCCTCCCGGGCTAGTTTATTTGGCATAGCTACTTTATGGGGTAAGGCTCCCGGAATGCGAACTTTGTGGAGGTCGTGTTGTAGCACTCTTAAAAAATCCATATCCGCACTCATCCTAAGCACCCCCACTCTTCCAATAATTAACAATAAACTCGCCAAACCCAAATTGGCTGAAGAGCGCTTTGTTCCGTAACACTTTTCTGAGAATCCCCTTTTTTGCAAGGTCAGGGATTTCCTCCCCCTTCTTTATCCGAAAGAATTGTCCCGGGGCGATGGCGTCCACTTGATTACGCTGCCCGTGATTCCAGAGGTTAATTTGCTCACGGCGGCAGTCGAATCGCTCCACAAATGGGGGAAAGTGGACCATGGGCGCAATGAGCGTCAGGTGTGTTGCTTCAGTAGGAAATTGGAATTTTTCTAAGTCTATGGAAATCGAGTCATGAAGCGTCACCGCCCCGCACCCGCAATGCCGCTGCCCCCCGAACTGGATCGGTTCCAACGCCCGGATGCACTCCACCAGATCTGAAGGCGGATCGAGCACGTCAAACGTGACAAATGCCGGGGTGGTAAAACAGCGGAACGCCTCGTGAGGGGCATTCCAATCGAAGAACTTCTCAAAGTGGGGGTGGGCGAAATACTTCTTGGTTCGGATGAGAAAAA
>JAEOSY010000426.1 GCA_016840125.1 Candidatus Helarchaeota archaeon
AAATTTTAATCCCCAAACCCAAACCCCTTTTCACTTTCACTCTCTCCCCTCTACACACACACTCTTTACACACCCACACAGAAATGGTGAAGTTACGAAAAAAAATTAATGCTTAAAGTATTATTCTAATACATGAGTAAAGAAATCGAAATAATCTCAGATGATATTAGTGAAACTCAGTTAGAAGCTCTCCTAATTGAAGACATCGAATCCATTGAAGAAGGAATGATCGTTCTTGGTAATCAGATCTCAACCGGTAGCGTAGGAGAAATGGATGTCCTTGCTGTAGATAAGGATGGAATTTTAAATGTTATCGAATTGAAAATAGTTGAGACGGATAAACAATTATTTCAAGGTCTAAGATATCTTGATTGGGTTAACTCAAACATTTCCCTAATATCAAAAGTCTATGCATACGATAAAGATGCTGTTACCGATGATAATTATCGCCCTCGACTTGTGTTAATCGCCCCTTCATTCTCGATAAATCTAATGACCGCTGTAAAATACATCAATACCATTGGTATCGATCTTTTCGTTTATGATGTAGTCCAATCTGGAAAACAACGAAAATTACTTCTAAATTATTTAGAAATCGATGATTTGCAGAGACGCGCTGAAATACCTTCTCTTAAAGGACATAGAGATTATTTAGATAATGAAAAAGCCCAAGAACTATTCGACGAAGTTATTTCATATTTTGAATCCAAAAAAATAGGTGTTGAAGTTCGACAGAGACGGATTTCGTTTACTCGTGATGGAAATATCATTGGTAGATATAGAGGACGAAAAGGATGGTTCAAGATTGAATCCATTTTACGTGGGGAAGGGAGCGTAAATTCTGACATTAGAGATAAGAAAGACTGGGAATTAGTCAAAAACACCTATTTTGAACCATATTTATAATTTTATCAGACTTTTTCTAGTTAGTAATTTCCTACCCTATAGTTTGCGGGTGCAGTCATTACATTATATTATTTTTCTAAGTGACTGCATATAATAATTTTCAAATCGGGGCACGGCGTCCCAGAGTTCAAATTGTTGTACCTCTCCACCATGTACTATTTTGTTTCTAAAATCATAAACCGCTTGAATGTGAGTTCTGATTGTTTTTCTATCTTCTTTTTTTCCACCAATAACGTTTGAGCATATATTACCAAGGATTACACCCATTGGCGCTTTGCTTTTTTTAAATTCACCCTTGAACAACAAGTCCTCAAAAGCAATACACAAGTCAATTAATTTGTCTTCCATGTTTCGATTGGTGAAAGCTTTAGAGAATCGATTAAAGGATATTCGTAAATGACCAGAATTATCTGACACCAATTTTGTCAGTCCATTCACGATTTTTACTAGTTCTTTTTTATCGTTCTTATCCAGTGAGAGCATATTAAAAAAAGTGGAAGGCTTGGGGCTTTTTTCAAAATTAGAAATCGACCTAGTTGATTTATCTTCAGTATAAGTTATTATTGGACCAAAATACACAGAACCCGGTTTTAACAATCTAATTGAAAGAAGACCCAAGTTTAGAAGATTGATCGGAGAACCAACATCTCTCCCAAGAATTTCTTTCAAATCCAAAACATAACATTGTTTCCATGGAATCTGTCTATCAAGCCACGAAAGGCTATCATTTACCGAGTCCGTATCAATTTTTTTAATAGATAATAGTCCGGGAATTAGAAAATATTCATTTCTTAATTTTGTTTCCTGGTCCATCCCATACAAAAATGCAATCTGAGAATTTACTTCGTAATCAGGATCAACATAAAATTCATCCTCCCCTTGCCCCCAGTGGTCATGCATGATATTCTCCTACGATTCTCATTTTATATACACATAAATCCTCACCTTATTTGGTCTCATTCAAGGAAGAATGTATGCTTACGCAGAGAAAAAAAAGACTACGAGGTAGAATAAATGATAAAAACTGAGGTTTATACAGACGCTAATCCTGAAATGGCAATAATTGCCATTGAAAAAACTGAAACCAAAGACTCTGAGAGACGATTTGAACTCATTGTCGTAGAAAATAAATGCAAACTATTCTTTGAAGTAGATGCGATTAGGATCGCGTTATCATACCTTCCAGATAATCAAAATGTCCTATTACATTGTGACAAAGCAGGAGATGTCTATGCAATTCAAAAAGGCAAAACAAAAAATCTTGAATTCCAAACGATAATTGATCAAATTAAGAAAATTGAAACCAAGAAGAACCTAACCGTTGAATACAATTTCATTCCAAGAAAACAGAACTATGCCGGAAGAATGTTAGATAAAGTATCCTAGCGCACTCTACACCCGGTAAAATCAGATAATAAACACAGAGGATATTCAGAGATCAATGTCCTCCTTAAAACAATTAAACAAGCGGGCTCCAATGTTTAGGTGAAATTACATGAAAGAGAATAAACATATTATTCATCCATATATCCCGAACTCCGTGCCCGCAGTGAAGGAGCGAATGCTCAAGGAGGTCGGGGCGGAGAGCGTTGAC
>JAEOSY010000427.1 GCA_016840125.1 Candidatus Helarchaeota archaeon
CCCTTAACTTTCTAAAGAATGCTACAGGGGGTCTGATCGATCCTGTCTATGCTGGCATCACTTATGGGAATTTTACCTCTGGTAATGCGACGAAACTTTTCATCGCGCCTCTGGCTGATCACATCCTGGAAATCAGTGACGTCCTGATCATGAATGAGTCTCGGGAATGGTTTCGGGATAGCTTCTATATCACTGATAGCATACCTCCTATAACTGATAACTTTCGGCAAATTTTCATCCTTCTCGCGGTAATGGGGGCTGGTATTGCATTCTTTCCTATCGTCGCTTACCTGAAACCCGTAGTACAACGAAAAGAGCCCGAAAATATCCGAAAAATCAATGATCCCGATTATAAAAAGAAGGTATTTCTCTATATTGTAGGCTATTGGCTCGTTACCATTATCGCGTTCGTCTTATTGATCCCCTTGAGTATGATCTTTGCGCAAAACCTGAATTTCATTATGGGTAATTATCTTATTGGGCTGTTTATGGGGTACACGGTCGCTTTATTGCTCGTCTTTTATCTGCTCCACAAGCGTGTCGATAAGGATCCCCGACCGTTCCTCCGGCGCATTAAGGAACAAATTTCAAATAATTTCAATACTTCTATGTTCTTTGGTGTCGTGATTTTCTTATACAGCTTTGGAACGTTAGTTGGCATACTTCATTGGAGTTTATTCGACCTCCTCCCAACAACACGGGAATTCGGTGCAACTATAATGTTAGCCATTATACTCTTCCCATACGCCCTTCTTGATCAGCTCTACATTCGGAACCTGCAGTCTCACATTGCTCGAGGGCGTTTGAAGGAAGAATTCAAAGTGGTCCTCCTCGCTTCTGTTGCAAAAACAGCCATGTTCATCCCTATTCTCTTCATCAATCTTGGTTTGGCTTCCATCGGAGTTATGATTCTCATAATAGCCTTTCCCTTCCTTGAACTCCTCACAACATGGATCTATATGTATTCAGGGCGCAATCTGATCGCTCCTGCTATCTATCTCACGCTGGTTCTCGCTTGGGTGCTTGTTGCTGTCATGCCATTTGGTAATTATGCCTATACTTTCATTTAACTCTTTTTTTCCTAAAAATAATTTTTAAGAATTAGAAATGTTAAGGAATATAAGGTGTGCAAATGAAAAATCATCATAAAATATTCGGATTTGTTATTCTTTTTTTGTCTATCTACCTCATCATACCAACGACAATTGCATTCACAGAGTCCAGAACTTTAAATTCAGGCACGTCAAGTTTTACGAGAACAATTTTTCCGGAGGATCACCGAGGGACTATCTTGTTTTCTTTCACTGCGAATGATTCACTTACAGCTCAGATTACAGATGCATCCGAACTTGTAACTCTTTGGACTAAAACCGGAACAAACGGTAGCTGTGCCTTGAGCGTGGATGCTGGGGTATTGTACCGCGCAAAATTCACGAAAACACCAGGATATGCAGTTTATATCCAATATACCGTGGTCGAACAGGGGGGTATTCCCGGTTTTACTCTATTGTTGTCTATATTTATCCTACTGACGATACTTGGGCTCGTCTATCTTAAACAGCAAAAATACAAGCTAAATCCATAAATCTAATACTTTTTTTTAAAAAAAAGAGAAATTGAGCATTAAATTTATTATTCTTTGCCTGCCACTGCAAGTATGCCACCAATGAAGATGATAATGCCTTCCAGTGTTATCCCGAAAAGATAGTTAATATAGGGAACAATCATTCCCAATATGGAATAGTTATAAAGTTCCAGAAAGTCGAATTGGAAGATAAACCAGACTACACCACAGACAACTGCTATTATCCCACCCGCCAGTAGAATTCCTCCACCAGAGTTCTCTTTTGTTAATGTCAGAATTCCGCCGACTAATGCTAAAACTCCAATCGTCAAAAGCACCATATAGATGATCCATTGGTTTAAAGTCCACAAAGTAATAGCAACAAAACTAATTGCCACAAAAGCTAATATGAATCCGGCACCAACAATACCAAGAATTGCTCCTGCCGTTCGCATTCCACCCATGTTATTCACTCCTATAATTTTTTTTTGAATTATTACTGTCTATTAAAAAGGAATAATTTATTTATCTTTCTATATCGTGAATATTAATAATTGAAATGAGTATAGAGGACATACATATCGATCCATATTTCAGGGGGTATAAATTACTCATAACTCCTCGTATCTAATAATAAAACCATTCAAGATAAGATAATAAACTGGATAAAAGAGAAAATGATTATAAATAAGAAATGTGAAAAAAAGAAAAATATTAAATTAAAGCAAATTGCCTATGTTTATAATAAGGCGATTAAATTGATGAAGACGAAAAAGAAAGCGTTTTTCTTCGGAATTTTAACGGCAATAGTTCTCTCGCTCTCCTTTATAACTCCAGCTACAGCGCGGACTACAGTTTGGGGATGGAAAACGGTACCATTCGCGGATTTAGCCGATGACGTCTATCAATACCTTCCTGGACAGTCCCCATGGGAAGGCGTGCAAGTCAATCATCAAACTGGGATAGATATCGTACTTGTTGATGTTCAGGGTACTGAGTTCATTATAGCATGCAGTTCTGTTCCCCAAACCGGTGCGAATTATAATTACACTATCGATATTGACAATGATACAGATGATATTGCAGATTATATAATATTCTGGTCCGCATCCGGTTTTGTTCTTCAACGATATAGTGATGGGCAATATTGGGATGGCGGAAATTGGGTGGGATCCCCGAGCACCTTTGGAACGGGAGGAGCTGGCAATAATCTGAGTATATTCATCTCAGGCGATCCCATAG
>JAEOSY010000428.1 GCA_016840125.1 Candidatus Helarchaeota archaeon
AATAATGAAGACCTTCCACTTCCAGTATTTCCTCCTCGCTCTTACATAACTTACAATCTTTGTCAATGAATTCAACGAGGAGGGGGCGTTTATCGTCGGTCCGTTCTAATATTTTATAATCCATTTTACCGTTCCATATGACTTTTAACAATTCTCTGATTAAACTTACAACGCCTCGAGATTTGGGTTTCCATAATTTCAGCAGACTTTTACAAGTCTTCGCTCCAACATCACGTAAATCTTGTTCTGCCTCTTTGGCCCCGCGACGTTGTGTGAGGAAATTAACCAATTCCGGATACGTCATTTGTGCTACTAAGAGGCGTGCTTTTTTACCAAAAAGGAGTTCTGGAGTTCCTGGACTATACTTGTGCGCCATCTTCAATTCACTCTTTTAATTTATTTCAAAAATCCATTAAATTCACAATCTCATTGCAAAAGATAGAATTCCTCATGAGATCAGGTTAATGAATTTAAGAATAAACTAGTATTAATGAATTTGGGAAAAATTTTTGATTAGTGAAAAGGTGAAAATATCATAATTGAATTGTTGTTGAATATTTTACATAAAAGAAATTAGAGAGAAAATGAACGAAATAAGAGACCTTGAAATGGAAACATTTGTTCAAGCGACAGAGGATAGTGAGAAAGTAGTTAAAGCGATTAACAACATACTTCCTCCCGAAATGCGTGCTGATGGAAACAATTTCACGATGCAATCCGTGAGAGGCGTGTTTCACAATCCAATTACGATTATTCGAGTAAGATATAGCCAAGAAGCTAGGAAAATCATTGAATATTTTGCACATCACCTATCAGAATCTGATAAACGCTATCTATTCCAAACCCTAAATCGGCGGATTGACAAGAGTAATTTATATTTGCGCTTCGGAAAACAGGAATTGTATCAGGGCAGAATAGAAATAAAAGAAATCAGGGATATTGTGAAAGTAAGAGTCGGTTTTACCAGAAAATTTTCAAGTCAGGCGAAAATGACAAGGATATTAGAAGAAATGGAATTGATTATATCATGAAATTTTATGATTTAGGAATTAACTCTACACTTTCAATAGGAGCAGATGAGCCGGAGGTCATGCTCAAAACAGCTTACGAATTAGGATTTGCAGGCGTTGCCTTTGCAGACTTTAAGAATATTTTACCAAAGGAAATTAAACAACTTCGAAAGGAATATCAGGGGAGATGTGAAATCTATACACGTGTGACAATAGTCCCTAAATCTGTAAATCATATGAAACAAATGATTAAAAATACAAGGAATCACGTAGATTTCATTGCAGTCAAAAGCGATAGGAATGAAAAAAACATCTACATTAACGCAATATTAGATAAAAGGGTTGATATCATTTCATTATCTGAAGTCGAAGAACTGAGAAGCCTAGAATATTCGCATTTTAAGATGGCAAAAGAAAACTTGACCGTTGTAGAAATTGTAACTCGAAATTTGATTAAAGAAGAAGCACAGAAATCTAGATTTTTACGAATAATGAGTAAAGCTTGTGTTCAATTAATTAGAGCAAAAGCACCATTTATCATCAGCTCAGGTGCTCAACAAAAGTGGGAGTTAAGAGCTCCAGGGGAGCTGATAGCATTAGCAGGACTTGTGAAAATTCCAGAAAAACATGTAATATCTGCAATTTCCAGTAATCCAAGGCTGCTTATTCAAAAACACGAGATGATCCGGGATCCTAATCATGTGATGGCGGGAGTTCGGGTAGTTTCGCTAGGAGAGGAGGAGTAGAGTGGAAGATAAGGAGCGACAACGATATCTTCTCTTTAAAATTATTACAGAGGGGGAGATTGAAGAGAGATACCTAATACGGGCAGTATGGCGGAACTTGTTTCAATTATATGGGGATTTTGGGGCAAGTCAGACAGGTTTATGGTTAGTGGAGTATGAGATTAGTCGTTATGGCATAATAAGAACAAATGTGCAGGCAGTACCCATGGTCAAAGCGACTTTAGCTATGATACGGAAGGTCAATGGGCAAAATTGTATCCTAGTCGTCTTAGGAGCCTCGGGGACCATTCATGCATTAAAGAAAAAGCATTTGTCAAAGATTAACTCAGAGTCTCAATAATTTTTTTTGCGATGATATAGGCGATAGTTTTTTGGGTTTCTTCAGTGGATGCTCCAATATGAGGAGTGCAAACTACATTCGGTAAATTTACTAATTCTACATTTACGGAGGGTTCTTCTTCATAACAATCAAGGCCAGCACCACCCAATTTCCCCTCTTGAATGGCTGAAAAGAGAGCTTTCTCGTCCACGATTCCGCCTCTGGCAGCATTGATGAGGAAGGCACCATCTTTCATTAATTTAATTTTTTCTGTATTAATTAGATTCTTGGTTTCTGGCGTTAACGGAATGTGAATGGTAATGATATCCGCCTTTTGTAATAAAACATCGAGATCCGGCTCTATTTTTGCCCCCAACTCCTTCGCCTTAGCTAATTGTTCTTTAGATATATCAAAGACAATCGGATTCATCAAGAATGCCGAGCTCCGCTTCAGGACTTCTATACCAATGCGCCCCGCACCAATGATTCCCAATGTTTTGCCACGTAATTCCATACCACGAAGACGGGATTTAGCCCATTTGCCTTCCTTCATTAAATGATCGGCAATTGAAATATTGCGTAACAATGTTATTATTAAACCCATTACCAGTTCAGCGACAGTGACACTGGGGGCTTCCTCCGCATTGATTACTTTTATGTTATGGCTCTTGGCGCTCTCGACATCAATCGTATCAAGACCTACACCAGCACGAGCGATGATTTTGAGATTAGACTGACCCAATTTAATTAAATCGTTCGTGATTCTTGTCTTGCTTCTCACTACAATAGCATCTATAGTATGGATTTTTTCTCTTAAGTCCTCTGGTGAGATTTTAAGTAGAGTTTCCACATGAAAATTCGCTTCACTGAGCATTTTAGCGCAAGTTGGATGGACCCCGTCCAAAATCAGAATTTTTGGCTTCATTCGAAATATTTCCTAAATTCTACTAATTCAAGATTATCAAACTGTACCTTCTTAAAAAACCCATTCTATAGTTTTAATTATCAGAAATTTGTCATCAAAAAATTACATATTATCTATTTTCAAGGGGAGTTCCTTGGTTAGTTCTGATAGAGAAGAAGACCCACTCGTAAGCGTAATTATCCCAACATACAATAGAGCAATCCTCTTACCTCGTGCCATAAAAAGTGTTTTGAGACAAAAATATCAGAATTTTGAGTTGATTGTTGTTGATGATGGTTCTGTTGATGATACTAGCCATGTAATGAAGGAATTTACAGATTCCCGTATTAGATTTTTTAAATTCAAAGAAAATAGAGGTAAGTCCGCGGTTTTAAATGAGGGGATTAAACTTAGTCAGGGAAATTATTTAACAATTCTTGATGATGATGATGAGTTTTTGCCTCATACATTACGATTAGAAGTTAATAATCTAAGAAACACTCCAAACGAGATTGGTTTTGTTGTGGGTATGGGAATTCAAATTTACAAAAATATGATTTCTCTTTTTAATAATACTAAAAAAATTGAACAACAAAAGGCAATCTATGATTCTCAATTACGATATAACACGGTCATTGTTTGTGGTACCTTAATAAAGAAGGAGTGTTTAGAAACAATAGGATTTTTCAATGAGGACTTGTTTTTTGGAATAGATTGGGAATTTATGTTGAGGTTATTGAAGCTTTATAAATATAAATATCTCCCCACTCCCATCTATAAAGCCCATTATGAGGAGGAAAATATTAAGCATATTACAAAGGATAGTAGAAGAAATTTGTTCCAGAGATTAAAAACCTATAAATTTATTTTTACTAACCACTTTTATGAGATAATAAAATCCAAAAGAGTGCTATCAAAACATTTCTTCAGAATTGCGCAGACTCTATATGGTCTTGATGAATTTAGACTTTCCAATAAATATTTTAGGCTAGGCTTTCACAATAATCCGAGAAATATTCGCTATCTTTTCTACTATTTAATTAGTAAATTAAACAAGAAGACCCGAAAACTCGTCGTACTGCTATTGCAAAAATTAGAAGATCATTTATACAATCTTTTCGGGTATTACTATTATGCTGGAAGATAATTAACTAATAGTATCTTCAATATTCCGTAAGCAATGTGGGCAGGTTACAGCAGATTGGGGGATAATGCTTCCACAAAAGGGACACCATTTTCTAGCTTCAGTGATAACCTGAAAAATTTTCCTATCTTTTAGATGATAAATAATTGAAAATGCTTCAAGCTGAGATACCAAAAGTTCCTTACTGTATTTTTCCAATAGAGTTCCCAACAGAAATTGCCGACCAAGTCCGCGTGCTATATTAATCGCAACGAGATCATTTGCACTGAGGCGATCCCGATTGGTAAAAACCATTTTTTCCTGAACTTCGTGAGGAAAACTTAAACTGACTTCAAAATAGTCGTCAACCAGAGAACTTGCACTCCGAAAAGGATCAACTGACCCTTTAAAACGCTCTAAATTCTCACGATAACTTTCGTTGAAAAAACTTACAAAATGCTTTAAATTATCTATAAGCCTTTGTGAAGGGTCAGA
This sequence comes from Candidatus Helarchaeota archaeon, assembly GCA_016840125.1. The sequence goes on from JAEOSY010000428.1 coordinate 4,598, forward strand.
TTTTAAGATCAAAGCAGAACGGATTAATTCACCATCACGGATTATTATTTTAAAAGTCTTATACTCCAAAAGGCGAAGTCCAGAGAGTTCCACACCAGATAGCTCTGATCCGAAGGATGTAATAGCATGTAACATTCCTGAAACTAAGCCGGAGTCGATCGTTTCAGGTGTATAAGATTCGGAGAAGACGGTTACTCCACTTTCCCGCTGAATTACTAGGATATGAATAACATTTGATGCGTCAATATATTTTTCAAATAGGTTCCGGAGTTTATCCTCTTCATAACTCTTTTTAAAGAAAGTATTTTCTGAAATATACCCATTTATCAATCTTTTGCTTATAATATTATTTAGAATAAGAGTAGCTACATCTTTTGCAATCTGAAATTGGCTAGTAAGAGTATTCAGACCGATACTGGTGGTTTCTGAAGCCATTAGATATTCTAAAATGTCCTGCTCAAGCTTTTCTTCTGAATAAAATAAGGCCCCATTGAATGTGTAATGTCCTTCAATAGTACTAGAATCTACAAGTGATCGAATTGCCTCCCGAATCGTGGGAACTGATACATTCGATTTTCTTGAGAAGGTGGAAATAACTAGTTTTCCCTTTTTTCTTAATGAAGAAATAATATTTTCGGAGAGAGTTTTTATACTGATGAATCGCGTTATACCGTCTTTTTTACGTATTTCCCCCTGGATTTTTCCGATATTTATAAGATCGTTTAAAAAAAACTCTAATTCTTGTTCTGTCAGATCATATTTTTCGCCCAATTCTTTTAGAGTGATATATGGTGTGGCTTCTACCTTGGTCACAATAGTATCAATCTCAGCAAGGGTCAAGTAATAAAATCCTTCAGTAGGAACTAAGAAACCCGTAATTTCATAATTCTCTTTTAATTTAATTAACGCCCTTTCAATTATGGGGATTTCAACATTGAACTGCTTTGCTAAATCTACTAAAAGATTCTTTTTCCGTCGCTCTACGGTTTTTTTCAAAGCACTCAATAACAGTTCAGGAGAAAAGATTTTTACTTCAGGTGTTCGAGGTTCGACAATTAGTTCATCCTCAGGAGGGGCCCCAAGCTCCCGGATATAGAGAATGCGGTTTTCTAATGTTCCCTTTATATGGTTGTTCTCAAGCAAACGAGTAACAATGTTCTCTATTTCATAATCCAAAGATCCTAGTTCTTTTCTCATTAACCTTGTGAGGGATTGGAGAGGAACTTTCGAACCCACAAGTGTTTCACACCGTGCCAAGATACTTCGAGCAATATGGGTAAATTTTGGAAGTAAATTTATTCGCATTTCGGAGAATGTTTGCGAAAATTGTAAATTATTCATTTCAAATGTTAATTTAAACGGAGGGAAATCAACCGTTGTCACCTTTTGAATTTCTTTCGGTGTGAAGTGGAGAGAAATCTCGAGAGTTCCATTACTCTCAAGAAGCGGGATATTTGGCTTATTACCTTCTAATATGAGGATATCGGGATCCCATTCTATATTTGAAAAGCTTAAATTGTAAATGCGGTTTTGTGCATTATTTTTAATGTAATAATTGATCGCAAACTTCTCATCAACTAGAAGTGATTTCGGATAATCCATTTGCACAGCAAGCATTTTTTGTTCTTTAAATACATAAAGGTTGTTGCCACCGCAAATAATCTCAGAGATTCCATCATTATCTATATCGGCAAGTGCGTTCGAAAAACATTTTTCATATAACTCAATTTGAAATAATTTTGAGTCTGCACGATAACCTCTTAAAATACCATCACCTGAACACACTAAAATTAGATTTCTGTCTTGTAATTGACCTGATGAAATTGCAGTTACATTCTCTTGAAACGTATAATTAACATCTTCAGAGAAGTAATTACCATCTTTATGACTGAAAATTCGTAGTATTTTATTTTCCATCCCAAGAAAAAGTTCAGATTTATTGTCGGAATTCAAATCAAATACTAACAATTTTTTAATATAATTCGGAAATTCATGGATCCAAGATTCTTTTTTCGGATATTTGTCTATTACACGGTAAACTCTAATATTATTATTACTTGCAACGATAATTTCATTCAATGTGTCAGCATCTACATCTGCGACACCGACAAGTACATCTCCGTCTAACTTCCGTTTCCATATTTGCTTAAAGCTGAATAGTTCCTCTTCTTTTCTAGTAAAAATAGTCAGAAGCCCATCATTTGAACCTATCAATAATTCTTTCTGCTTATTATTGTTTGAATCGGCTATAACGACTGATGTGATGCGTCCACCTGCTTCATACTCCCAAACTCTGCTGTAGCTGGGATCTTCATATTTATAAACAATTAATTGACGACCAATAACTACCAAAACTTCGTTAAGGTAATCTTGATTGAGATCAGCGATAAGTATTTGATCGATCCATTGCCAATGCTTTGGACTTGACCAAATTTCTCCGAACGCACCTCGTTCATATTTAAAGATTCGAATAACGCCCTCCTCAGTTCCAATGACGAGATCATCTTTTCCATCACCATCAACATCCCCAACAGCTATTGCATATAAGGGCTTTTCAATTCTTAGTGCCGTAAAAAGTCGTAATTTTAAAGGAACTGCCATCTAACTTCGCCATTATTCGTTAAATTAATCGTGAGAAAATTGATATAGTGATAAATAAATAAGTTTAATGACTTCCAACATATATAATTTTAATGGGTGATAATGGCTGATGTCAGACGAAATAATTGAGAGACGGAAGGATAGACGGAAAAGGATCGCTCAGAGACGGAGATTGAGAGATGATAGGGAGGAGACTGAGAAAAAGATAAGCATTAGAGCCGAATTATTTATGAAAATCGGGATCTTTGCGGTATTAGCTTTTATTCCCGTAGATTTTTTCATTAGATTCTACCCGTTTATTGGGGGCAATTTGAGTATGGAAATGGCGTCTACAGCCTACCTCTTCATGGAAGTGCTAGGAATTTTGTTTGGAATTGGATTATATTATGCAGGTAAGAAATTAATCCGAGATTCTGGAGTTTATGGGGGTATGTTTCAGATAAATGCCTCGATAATCGGAATAATCGGTATCTCTCTCTTTCTGATTGTCAATCCGCTCCTTTATACACAAACAGATCTAATTGTAAATAGCATTTATTATGGCATGAACATTGTAGCATCCATTACTTTATTGATTTTTAGTCTTCTTATTGGTGCCTTCTTTCTTCTTACAGGAAGCAGTTATCAAAAACAACCAATCAAGTATGTTATTATGATCACGGGACTGCTTTGGTTCGCACAATTATTTTTGCCAGTATTTACCCCATCACCTGCTGACGATTTTACACTATATTCAATTATATCAGGGTTTTCATGGTTTGTTTACATTTTTACGGCATTTTGTTTTTGGAAAATGATAGTAGATGAAGATATAATACCGACTGCAGGTACTCCTTATAAGATAAAATAAGGCGATAGAGGAATGTTAGTTGGATTAGTTGGAAAACCAAATGCCGGAAAGACTTCCTTTTTAAATGCAGCATGTATGACCACAGCTAAAGTGGGTAATTACCCATTTACGACAATAGAACCAAATCCTGGCACGGCCTACGTTGCAGTAGATTGCCCATGTAAAAAATTGGAAATAAATTGTGAGCCGAAGAATTCCATGTGTGTGGATGGGACACGATTAATTCCTATTAATCTACTTGATGTCGCAGGACTGGTCCCAGGGGCGTGGGAAGGCAAGGGTCTTGGGAATAAATTTCTTGATGATCTTAGGAGAGCCGATGCTTTAATCCACGTAGTAGATGCAGCGGGTGCAACAGATGTAGAAGGGCAGAGTGTGAAACCTGGAAGCTGGGATCCCTTACAGGATGTTGAGTTTTTAGATCATGAAATTGTTATGTGGCTAATCCAAATCATTAAGCGCGATTGGCAAAAATTTACCCGGAAACTTGAAGCTGAGAAAAGCTCCTTTGTAGAAACGATGGCAGATCGTCTTTCCGGTTTAGGAATTGTAAGAAAACACATCATTCAAGCTATTAAAAAAAGTAAGTTAAACGCTGATAAGCCGAGTAACTGGTCGGATGACAATATTAAACTCTTTGTTGGTAAACTTCAAGCGATAGCAAAGCCAATGCTCATCGTGGCAAACAAAATGGACTTGGATCCGGCTAAAGATAATATAGCACGAATGAAAAAGGACCTCCAAAAATTTGTAATTCCAACCTGCGCCTTGGGCGAATACTGGCTCCGTCGTTATGCTGAAAAAAATATTGTAAAATATCAGCCGGGAAATGAAGCGTTTGAAATTTTAGAACAGAACAAATTTTCAAAGAAGGAAATGACGGTATTAAATAATTTAAAAGCGCTTCTCTCTGAACATGGCTCTTTAGGTGTTCAGAAGGCATTAAACATTGTGGTCTTTGATATATTGGATATGATTCCAGTTTATCCCGTGTTTGACACCCAAACCTACTCAGACAAAGATGGCCGAGTTCTCCCGGATGTTTTTTTGATACCCCGAGGCACCAGCCTCCGAAAGTTTGCAGGAAAAATTCATACTGATTTTGAAAAGTATTTCATTAATGGAATTGACGCACGAACCAAGAAACGTTTAGGAGAAAGTTATGAAGTACAAGAGGGAGATATAGTTAAAATAAATTCGGCAAAGTAATAGTTTTTTATTTTTGAAAAGCTTTCAAACCTTTGGACTTCAATTTTGATAGAAACTGGGATGCTTCGCGATTATTAATTTCCCCTTGCTTTTCTAAATATTTAATTATTTGAATCGCTTCTTCTTTAGTTTTACTTCGGCGAAGCAATGATTCCACAGTCGGCTCTTCGGGACGAGGGGGTAGTGGTTCAGCGCACTCCTCATCCTCCCACCGTACGGCATCCATTGGATAATTCAGCTTAGTGTTGTCAATTTCAGCAGTCAAATGTGGAAAATCCTGCTGAAATTGAGTGCGATCATATTCAATTGCGTCCACGGTTTCTAACAAATCGACATTTTCCTTCTCATAGAGTGAAATGTTATCTTCAAATTGGTTAGGAATGCAAGGCTCAGATAACACGGATTTTATTGAGTCCATTATCTTTTCACTTGCGGGGACAGTTTCTGTGGTCTTTTTGTTTCGTTTTTTACTTGATTTACGCTTTTTTTCCGCCAATTAATCTACCTCTTAGAGTTCTATTAATATTTGGGGAAATAACAATTATTAACATGTAGATCTGTAGTTAAGAAAATAAAAATATTCAATCAATTGTTACTAAAAAAAGGTGAAATGATTTGGACAGACGACCTCATAAGTCGAGCTGGAAAGGACGGAAAAAACCAGTAGATGAAGCTCCACTTACAAAAAAAGAACGCACTGAAGAGGTAGATTTAAGAGAGAAATTAAATAAGGTGAAACGAAATGCGAAGATCATAGCTGTTCTTTTAGTTATCCCCATTCTAGCAACTTTGGGAAGTAATATAATCCCCGAACTTTTCATTATAGCATTTACCTTCGCACCCTTCATACTATTAATTGCCATTTTTATCGTGGTTTTTTGGATATACTTTCCAATTTCAGATATTCTGAAGGAACCAGATCAGAAGTAAGGCGAGACCAATGAATATTAGTGAAATTCAGCCGAACTCAACAGTTACTATAAAAGGGCGAGTGCTTTCTATTAGCCCACAAAGAACTGTCAAATCAAAGCGTGGTAATTTTTTACGGGTTTGTGAGGCGATTATAGGCGATTCTTCAGGCAGAATTCCGCTAACGCTCTGGCAAAAACAAGTATACTTAGTAAAAATCGGGGATGTCATAGAGCTAGTAGATGTGTGGGCTGCGGAATACCAAAATATTACACGTGTATCGTTAGGGCGGAGCGGACGATTGACAACTGTAGAGGACCCCGAATTTCCCTCCATCCATGATCTCTTAAAAGATATTCGAGAAGAAGAATGACTTTAAATAGTTTGAGTTCGGAGATTGATTCAAATTTTTTATGGAGCTCAACTATGGCTTTTATTATAAAGGTCTAGTAATTTTTTCTTTTGAATTACTACATTGATAAAATCCCATGGGAGACTTTCATCCAATATTGGTGGAAATGGCTGAAATTCTTCTAAAGGAAAATTAGCTTCCGTTAGAGCCTTTCGCCATGCACCCAATGTACCTCCACTTTGCATAACCTTTATCAGAATGGGCGCCAATTTACGAGTGGCACGTGAGAGCAAACCTTGAATTCGTGCCCACCGCGGATCTAAGAATGAAACATCATAGATCTTTAATTTTTTAGTAGAATGTTGTAAGATTTTTATTGTTTTCTGTAGATTTTTTAAAGAAATAGACGGTGCCCATTGAAAAGGGGTGTGAGGTTTAGGGATAAATGGATTAATACTTAAGCTCAGATGTTTTGGTGAATAAGATTGCTGAGTTACTGCGTTAAGAAAGTCATTGATAGCTTCAATATCTCGTGAAGTTTCAGTTGGAAGATTGATTATAAAATAAATCTTTAAATTTTCTATTTTAGCTTCTGAACACTTTGCTAGAGTGTTTAAAAGGCGGTCATCTGAGAGGGGCTTTCCAATAACGGCACGTAGACGGGCGGATCCAGCTTCTGGTGCAATTGAAATTGTACGCACACCCGCAACCTGTAATACTTCTAATAATGAGTTGGAGATGGATTCTACCCGCATGGAGGGAAGGGAAAGTTGCAAGTCTTGCGCCATTATAAATTCACATAACTCCTTTAAGTGAGGGTAATCTGAAAGAGAAGGACCAATTAAAGAGATTTTGTTGACCTCTGAATATTCGATCCCATCGAGGATAATCTGTTTTAATGTATTTAAAGAACGAGATCGCATTGGAAGTCCTTGATAGCCGATTAAACAAAAGCGACAGCCCCGAGAGCACCCACGAGTAACTTCGAGAAGAAGACTCTTACCAAATGGCGATGAATCAGAAATAAGTTGTGATCTTGGATGAAAGCACTTATTTAAATCAGGGGCAATTATTTTGGAAATTCGCTCACCTTGGTGAAATTTAGGAACTAGAACACCTGGAAGGTCACAAAAAGATTGAAGCGTTCGGCCACCCTTTTTAAATTCAGTCATGAACGTGATTAATTGGTCGAGAATAGGTTCTAGGTCCCCCAATACAAAAAGATCAATGAAGGGAAATAGCGGGCGAGGGTTTTCTAAAGCACACGGTCCACCCGCAACTATCAAGGGAGTAGCTCGTTTTTCGGAAAGTAAGGGGATTCCACCAAGAGAGATCATCTTTAACATGTTAATATAATCTAGTTCGTATTGAAGTGAAAAGGAAATAATATCAAACTTTTTTAGTGGCTGTCCGGATTCAATGGAAGTTGGAAGTACTTTTGGATCGTAATAAAATCGCTCACAGTGCACATTTTCGAAAGAATTAAATAAATAATAGAGCAATTGAATGGCATGGCATGCAATGCCCGCTTGGTACAGATTGGGATAGCAAAGGGCAATCTTTAATTCGATTTTCCGGAAATCTTTACTGATTACATTCTGTTCAACCATCGTTCGTAATAAAGTAAAGTAGACTATTTTAATTTGCTAGTCTATTACTATTCAACTCAATCGCCAACAATGATTCTCACAGGTAGAATTGTCGACCTGTCTAATGGTAAAAAGGATTAAAACTCCAAAAAAACTCCAAATGTCCTTTTTTTTATTTTTCTTCTGACAAATATAACATCAGATTATCTATTTGTAAGCGTTCTGCGAGTCGTTTTCGACGAAGTCTTCGAGCTGTATGTAAATCGACAGTATCTACGAGAATAAATTCTTTATTGCGTGGTGCTTCCCGAATATTTAATTTTGATGGGGTTTCATGTCCTTTTTTAAAGTCAATTAGCAGGCTCTGTCCGGGATAAGTTCGGTTACCAACGTTACCAACGCAATTCACGGCACAAATAGGCATACGATTCTCTAAAGCACGAGCCCTCAAGTAAATGTGCCAATTTTCAATACCATCTTCACGAATGAGGACTGGTGAAAAAAGCATATCTACGTCATTTAGGGCATAACTTCTAGCCACTTCAGGAAATGTCATGTCAAAACAAATCGCTACACCGAGCTTGCCAAATTGTGTGGGAATAATTTTCAGCTCTTTGCCAGGCTGAAAAAAGGATTTTTCATAGAGATACAAATGTAGCTTGTGTTGAATCTCAATGAGTTCCCCCTTGGGATTAAATATACCCGAAATGATATGATTCGCGGTCTTATCCTCATTATGCACCCAAATGGCGCCTCCTATTAAATAAATCCCAAATTCACCAGCGGCTTTCTGTAAATAATCAATGGTCGGACTGTTTTTAGGTTCGATATTATCTTGAATTTCCCCTTTGCGAGTATTCCATCTCTCAGGAAGGCAAACAATTTGGGCATCCTTCTTGGATGCACCCTCGATTAATTCTCCAGCGTGTTTTAACAGTTTCTCTTGAGGAAGCTCCGGTTGCATTCGAAACTGAATGAGTCCAACCTTTATTGTTTTCATATAAAATCCATCAATTCCATGTTATTTTAAAGTTTTATTGGATATTTTCCATATTTACGACCAGTACGACACATGGCTAGAAGATTCGCGATTTTTACGCCACGATTTACTCCATTGGAGGTGCTTAAAAAGTAGCCTCCACCTGATCAGCAGATTATAGAAATCATCCTTTAAATAATCTATATTATACACATACCACAATCTATAGAAAAAATAAATGATTTCCTGCGAACCTTTAGAGTCCTAATTTAATGTATCTAATATGTGTTAAATACAAAAGTCTTTAATAATAAGTCGTTTTAGTAAAAGACAGATACAGTAAAAGAGGGATAATTTACAATGAAGATGGATAATTTTGGTTTTACAATAAGAAATGCAAGTGAAGAAGGTACCACTCTAGTTAAAGAAAGAATAATAATTCTTCAGGAACGATTAGAACGGATTCAGGAAAAAATCAAATACCAAGAAGGAAAAATGAGGAAAAAATTTTCTAGAGAGGAGAAAAAAATTAAGGAGAGAAAACCAAGAACTCTCTATGAGGATTGGAAGCGAGAGAGAATATGGTGGATAAAAGAAACAGAACCACCACGAAAAGAATATTTTTATCCCTTCAAACTTCTTGTTCTTCGCTTCAAAGCTGAAGCAATTATCCTTGAAATTGAACATCTGGATTCACTTATTAAGAAAAAAGTGAATTTAGCTGATAAGCATGTTACACTTGATGGAAAGAGGGATCTTCTACGAAAAGAAGTTATCCTATGTCGAGAAATAATGGATTCAGTGCAAGATGAGGAGCTACTTACCAGAGACAGAGAAGCAAAGCGACATCTCGTCATAAGAATTGAAATGGTACAAGACTATCGTCTGAGGCGATTACGATGAGTTTTGTGGGACAAAAAGGGTATAATGTTAATTGGTGGGTCCGTACGGGTGATTATCCCGATCTATATGACTTACGTTGGCACTACTTCGCCGGTCCAGCAACATCAAGATTCCGGTTCATCTTTCACCCTAATAACATTGTTGTTGACAACCCTGAAGATCCTTTAAAGTTCTTCATTGAACAACCAGACGGAAATAAGATTGAATTAGATCCAGATGTCATAATGGGTAAGATACCTATGAACTGGGTCGACGGTAATGTTGGAACTTTCAGAATCATTTCAAGTATTCCTGTATCGAGCGACCCAGTTGCCACTCCTCCATACAATAACGGTGGTAGTCAACTTGCTAATTACCCCGATGGTTCTCCTAAACCATTTAGAGATGGAATTTTGTTCAAAGGTAGTAGTGCAACTGTCTATGTGATGGAAAACGGACTAAAAAGAGGAATAGTTTCAGAACAAACTTTTAACGGACTAGGTTATAAATCGCGAAACATTCTTCAGGTGAGTGATGCTGAAGTTAATGCTGTGCCCGATGGCAATCCCTTAGATCTCAATATAATCCACCCTGATGGGACTCTATTGAAGGGATCTGGTGCCACAGTTTATGTCCTTGAGAAGGGTCAGAAGCGAGGGATCATCTCCGAAAAGGCGTTTCTCTCACAGTATAAATGGAATGAGATCATCGAATTAGAAGATAATACATTAACAAGATACTCGAATGGTCCCGTGAAGGTGTTCAGAGATGGAATTTTGATCAAGGGCAGCTCAGCAACTGTATATGTTATCGAGAACGGCCAGAAGAGGGGCATTGCTTCACCAGATGTCTTTAATGCTTATGACTACAAATGGGGAAACATTTTGTCCGTGACTGATACAGAAATCGAGGCAGTACCGACTGGATCAGTCTTAAAGCTTCAAATACCGTACCCTGATGGGACTCTGTTGAAGGGTTCAAGTGATACTGTCTATGTCCTTGAAGGAGGGAAAAAACGGGGTGTAATTTCTGCAAAAGCGTTTCTGACACAGTACAAGTGGAATGATATTATCCACGTAAGCAATCGTGTGCTTCAAGGATTTTCAGATGGCCCAGCGAAAGTCTTCAGAGATGGCACTCTGATCAAGGGTAGTAGTGCTTCAGTATATGTAGTTTCAAATGGTCAGAAACGAGGTATTTCTTCTTCCTCTGTTCTTCATGGATTGGGATGGGATTGGGACGATGTACTTGATGTTACTGATACAGAAATCAATGCAGTACCCAATGGTCCAGTTTTGAGTTCAGCACAGACTCACCCAGACGGGACTTTACTGAAGGGTTCAAGCGATACCGTCTATGTACTCGAAGGAGGGAAAAAACGGGGTATCATTTCTGAAAAAGCGTTTCTGACACAGTACAAGTGGCGAGAGATAGTTAATGTAAGTAATGCGAAGCTGGCGCAGTATCCAAATGGTTCAGCAAAAGTCTTTAGAGACGGGACTTTGATCAAAGGAAGTAGTGCAACAGTATACGTAATAGAGAACGGCCAGAAGAGACCGATCTCGTCAGAACAGACATTTAATGCGTTAGGTTTTGACTGGGGCAACATTCTAGTAGTCAGTGATGCTGAAGTTAATGCTGTACCCGATGGCAATCCCCTAGATCTCAATATAATCCACCCTGATGGGACTCTATTGAAGGGGTCTGGTGCCACAGTTTATGTCCTTGAGAAGGGTCAGAAGCGAGGGATCATCTCCAAAAAGGCGTTTCTCTCACAGTATAAATGGAATGAGATCATCGAATTAGAAGATAATATATTAACAAGATACTCGAATGGTCCCGTGAAGGTGTTCAGAGATGGAACTTTAATCAAGGGCAGCTCAGCAACTGTATATATTATCGAGAACGGCCAGAAGAGACCGATCTCGTCAGAACAGACATTTAATGCGTTAGGTTTTGACTGGGGCAACATTCTAGTAGTCAGTGATGCTGAAGTTAATGCTGTACCCGATGGCAATCCCTTAGATCTTAATATAATCCACCCTGATGGGACTCTATTGAAGGGATCTGGTGCCACAGTTTATGTCATTGAGAATGGTCAGAAGCGAGGGATCATCTCCGAAAAGGCGTTTCTCTCACAGTATAAATGGAATGAGATCATCGAATTAGAAGATAATATATTAACAAGATACTCGAATGGTCCCGTGAAGGTGTTCAGAGACGGAACTTTGATCAAGGGAAGCTCAGCAACTGTATATGTTATCGAGAATGGTCAGAAAAGGGGCATAGTTTCTGAAGTTTCCTTTGATATTTACGGATATGATTGGGATAATATATTAAATGTGAGTGATGTTGAACTCAATGCCGTCCCAACAGGTCCAGTCCTTCCAGAGATTTCTAGCGTGCATCCTGATGGTTCAATTCTGAAAGGTAGAACGAAAACGGTTTACGTAATTGAAAGTGGCGCTAAGAGACCTATTATATCTGAGAATGCGTTCTTAACACAGTACCGCTGGAAAGAAATAATAGATGTCCAAGATGGTGAAGCTGCTCTCATAATCTCTCAAATTGAGCATGATTATGATGGAACAGTGGCTTCTCCGTCAACAACGAGTCCCCCATCAAACAGGGCAGGTATTCATATCGTTTCTCATAATGAATTTGTCCATTGTATTGCTAACTTTGAGCCTAGTGTATTCCTTGTCCCTCCAACCACAGATAAACTTGTAAACTTCCACCTCTATACAAGACCTTATGGATCACTCGGAGCAATTGTACTTCATGATGAAAGTAGTGTTCCAAACGCTAATAATTGCACTTTCGAGTGTATGGGGTATAGATGGGAAAATGTGATAGATATACTAGATGTGGATTTGAATCAAGTGCCTACAGGTGCGAATTTAGATTTCTCTAGGATTCATCCTGATGGTACCCTGATCCAAGGATTAACTGATACTGTTTACGTCCTTGAGGGAGGACAAAAACGTGGGATAATATCTGCGAATGCTTTCCTCACTCAATATCGCTGGCAAGATATAGTACATGTTGATGAAGAAGAGCTGTCAAGTTATCCTGTTGGCCCTCATAAAGTGTTTAGGGATGGTTCTCTTATCAAGGGAAGTACAGATGCAGTTTATTTTATAGAAAACAATATTAGAAGAGGCTTTATCTCAGCACAGGTATTTTTGGACTTAGGCTTCAATTGGAACAACGTTTGGGATGTGACTGATTCAGAGCTTAATCTATTACCAGAAGGCCCTCCTATTACAGGCACCAACGCACACCCTGATGGAACTCTTCTAAAAGGATCATCAAATACTGTCTATGTCCTTGAAGGAGGAGAAAAGCGCCCCATCATCTCATCGGAAGCATTTCTATCAATATACAGGTGGAGTGAGATTGTTGACGTTAGCGATACCACGTTAGCACAGTATCCTGACGGACCTGCAAAAGGATTCCGTGATGGTGTACTAATTAAAGGTAGCGGACCTACTGTCTATGTAATTGAGAATGGGATGAAAAGGCCGATCACATCTGGAGGTGCAGCTAAGAGAGTCTATGGACAAGGAGGAGATTCCGCATATTTAGGTGAGACAGGTGTAATATCAAATACAACCCCTCCCACTCCTCCATATATTGTCGTTCTACCTGCAGACAAATTTAGTTCTGGTGTTGCGTTTCAGTTCGACTTTGTAGCAAATGTAGTAAGTCATTACGAAACGGTAAATGTTGAATTTGATTCCGATGCATGGGATCGGGATACTCGGAATCTTATCAGGAATTATTTAGCAGCAGGCGCGCTTGAATTGTTGACTGCCTTTGATGGAAGGTATACCTTCTCAAAATTCCAGTTTCATAAGAATAGTACTTGGTACAATGGAGATATCCAAATAACCACTGAAACGGATGGTGAGGAGTTATGTGATGTTTCTGGTTGTCGCTCATGTAGTACGACCACGATAATAGTTTTACTCAAATGCCATTGGGATCCAGCAGATCCAGAAGTACTTGTTCACGAATGGGGACACTGGTGGTACGATCTGGGTGATGAATATGTAGAGGGAAGCTTCGTTCGCCTCTGTCCCAATTCAATAATGGCCAGTAGGCGAGTAAGAAACTTCAATTTTTGCTGGAAGGGGAATCACATTGAATCTAAAAAATCTGACCAAAAAAACTCGTGTTGGGAAGATATTGGAGGATGGTCACCAAGAGGAACTCCTCAAACAGACCATTTCACAGGTATTCAGAACAAGTTGATGAAGTTGATTAAATGGGAAGTTATAGACTGAAGATATTAAGAATTTAAACCAATTAAATATGTGACAATGCCAAAATCCGCATGCCTGGCACTCAACCAAAGGCTTGAGTTCGCTCTACCATTTCTAGATGATCAATGTAGTTGTTGGCTGGAAAGCTATTTTATAAGAAGCTCTGGTTCAAATAATGAGTAAAATAATATGCAGAAGTTGATTTATCACATTTTGATTGGATATTTTCCATATTTTTGACCCGCACGACACATGGCTAAGAGATTAGCGATTTTAACTCCACGATTCACCCCATTAGATGTGCTGAGAAAGTAGCCGCCACCAGGTGCCGCCTGCTGGATTGTTTTCTTAACAACTTCTATAACTTTTTGCTCAGATCCGTGAGTAAGAAGCCACCCGCAATCGATATTTCCAAGAAGGACAAGTTTATCCCCATAATTCTCTTTAACCACTCCGATATTCATTCCTGCAGTCGGTTCCAATGAATGAACTCCATTGATCCCAATATCAATGATTGAATTGAGGAGGGAATTAATATTTCCATCAGAATGTAGGATGATCGGCACTTTCCGGAAGGCATTCAGCCGTTTTTTAAAGGTAGGCCAGATGAATTCAGCCATATGGCGAGGGGAGAGATAGGGGCCACTACGATAGGCTAAGTCATCAGTAAGAAGGATAGCATCTACACCTAGATCGATTTCTCTTTTCCCGATTTCAATCCAGTAAGCATTTATCCGGTCTAACAATCGATGGAGGAATTTAGGGCGGGTATAAATGTAAGTAAAAAAACGGTCCGGCCCAACTGCTAGAAGAGCGCGTTCGAAGGTTCCTCCAACGCGTCCTATCACTACAAGGTCATTTGCTTTGTTTAAAACCTCAATAATATTGGTGTATCGTGTATCTATTGTGGGGTCCCATTCTTTCATGTCTAATTCATCGATCTGCAGATGTCCTTTCTTATATAATTTTATACTATTAAGAAAAACATATTCACGCCCCCATTCATCTATATACCCTCGGCTACCCGTTTTTGAATCATGTACCTCCGTTTTTCCAATATTCAGAGGATGTGCAGTTATCATGGAGAACCCTAACTTACGTAGACATGCTAGTTCCGTATCTACATCCACGGAGGTAGAGTTCATTATTGTTTGAATGATATAGTCGTCCAAGCGGATATCGTACAGAGGGACGTGTTTAGGGGGGACCTCATGATATAATGCTGCTAACGCATCTTCACGCAAGAAAGTTCACCGGTGTATTGCTCCACCTATTAAACTGCAGGGATCTCTGGTCAAATAAAAAAAAGAGAGATTATTTATTTATATAGGTATTTATCATTGCAATAGTATGAAGAGGATACCCTATCATCGTTTTTTTTGGTTGTTTACTGTCT
>JAEOSY010000038.1 GCA_016840125.1 Candidatus Helarchaeota archaeon
ATATCGCCTACAAGCTGCTGGAGAGACTGAGCGGTGCTAAAGCAGTTGGTCCTATCCTTATGGGAATGAATAAACCAGTTCATGTGCTGCAAAGAGGAGCTTCGGTAGACGACATTGTTAACCTGGCAGCGATTGCTGTGGTAGACGCTCAATAACACTAATTTGTACTGGTTCTGATTCTATTTATTCACACAGTTTAAAACGGGGGAGTTGTTAGTAACGGATCTGATCTAACAGTCCGATGGGGACATCAGACTCTATATTTAACTACAATTAAAAATACAATATAAAAGCTACGACGGTTAGAACAAAAGCGATGTTGATGGATATGATACAGGGATAAAACAAAGGACCAACCTTTCCAGTCTCTTCTAAGGTTATTTGTTTATACTGATTGGAGTATTTAATCACAAGCAACCCGATAAAAAGGAAATTGATTTTGACACCACGCTTATTGAGTTCATGCAACATCAACATGTAGAGAATTACGAATAATACCCCTAATCCGGTTGCAAATGTCAGAATTAAACTCGCAATTTTTCTCCACCTCTATAATATATACTAATCCACACCATAGAAAATTCAAAGTAAATATAGGCAGAATATACAACTCTAACCGGACTCGAACCGGCGACCTAGGGATTAGGAATCCCTTGCTCTATTTACAAACAGACCTCTTCCCATTTCACAATATTTAACAAAAAGTGATTAAAAACGCTTAATTGTGGTTAAAGATGACTAAATTGAAAACCGACTTTTACCCCTGTAAATCTTGCCCTTCAGGGGAGGAATTTGAACCCCCGACCTTTGGATTCATTCCAGAGATGCCAGGGCTTAGGGGATTTGGGTTTCAATCAATTCACTCTTCTTCATCTTTTTCTTAAGGCTCTGGGACATCCACATCCCGTTCCCATCCTTCATTCTGTAAAACAATTGACTCTATCGCTATGGAATTTGCATTTGAATCGAGTTCAAGTACAACTTGATATTCAGATACCCAGCAGCGATAGACTCTGAAGAGCTTCACTACAGTCCCTTGCTCATTGAGTAATTCAATTAAAATGTCCTTCCTAAAATCCGTCGACGAAATCGCTGCATCCTCAGAAGCTTGATAAACAAAGTTGGCCCATTCCTCAAATGCTGTATCATGAGTAACTCCCCTTTCAAGCTTGATTGGCTCAAACTTCCAGAAACCTCCTGGTGAAACGTGTGAGGTGCCGGAAGTACCGCCTTCTCGATAAGTCACTGGTACAGTAAATCTTTTGAGGGGACTAATCTTACTAACCCCAGGGATATACTTCCCATCCCATTTAACACGAAACTTTAAGTTATCCTGATTGGATGCCTCGTTACAGCTCAAAATAAATAAGAATAAAACTATGATTGTTAAGGTAAGGCATTTTTTCATTAATTCCTCCCTTGCTTATATGGCAAGAGATTATCACTGGAAGAGAGAGGAGTCAACAGGCTTTAAACAGGCAGGGGGTATAGGGACTCTGGGACTCCTAGAGGTCTACATACATGGATAGTTTATGGGGCAAGTAGATGGGCTATTGGATGAGAGGAAGAAGGCAGGGTTTTAGGGGGTTTGGATTTCTGTTGCCTCAATCCTTATTCCCACCTCATTCTATAAACTACTAATTCCAATTGCCCACCTTCTTTTTCTTTGAGGCAGTATAAGCGACGGTTTTTCGCCATAGCAACTTTTCTATTTATTGTACCTTCCCTGACTTTATCCAGGTATATTCTCGAAACAAAAATTCCTGAGTCGTTGAAAACATCGTAAATAAATTCTCTGGGATTCTCGGTTTCTTCGTACGTCATCACAAATAGATGTCTCTCATCATCTGTGAAGAAATATTGAAAAGCAGGAAAGTGCTTGTGAAAAAAGATTCCATCTGTCATAAATGCACGAGGTGAACCTTCAAGTTCTTTTATTGTTATTTTCTTGATTTCTTCAGTTACTTCAACTGGCCGAAACTCTTTCCTTATCTTCATTTTTAAATCCCCCGCCAGGTCATAGACTTTAATTTCATAACCACTCTCACTGTTCCCCATAAATATTTTCCCCTCTGAAACACAATAGATAAAAGTGTCTTCGGGAAATCCCCATTTACCCCGATAGTTTGGCGAGTTATATTTGCCAAGCTCTTTTATAACTTCAAGTTCGGGGCCACATAATAAAAGATGCAATTCAACATAATTGCCGTCAGGATTAAAAATTCTTTTAAGGGCAAGATAATTTCCATTTTCTAAGGGCAACGCTTGCATCAAAATTTGTTCTGTCTTGACTTGCTTTTTGTAGCTTCCATCTTTGCCAAAGCTAACTATCTTTCCCGCAATATCTGTAATAACTATATCATCTTTATAGTCTACTATCAGATGTAATGGATTCGTTAGCTCGCCTGGTCCCTGGCCTCTGCGACCGAAAGAAGTTATAAAATTTCTTGCTTGGTCGAATTTGAATAAACAATCTTCCCCACTCCTTCGGTTCAGAAAATATAAACTTCCTTCAGAATCAACATCAAAGCCGAAAATATTTGTTAATCCAGTCTCCGCTATATCATCATTTTCAGTATCAATCGTAAATTCTTCAGTAAGATTAAGTGTATTAGCTTCTCCCTTTATCTTGTATTGCTACAAATGATTAACAATAACCTCTACTCCATCTTCCATAAT
>JAEOSY010000429.1 GCA_016840125.1 Candidatus Helarchaeota archaeon
CCATCTTATCGAAAACCGAAGCGAATCATAAAGAGGATTTTGCCGGATGGACTGGGGAGATTTCACGGTTCGCCGATATCAGTGAATTGGCTTCTAAAATTATGAAATAACAAGTGTACAACCAATTGATTTAGAAATGCAGAAAAACATAAATTAACGCCAAAACCAAAGTGGTATCTGAGAAAGGATTTAAATCCAATTCCAAAATTACAAATTCGCGAAGGGATCAAAAATTCAGAAAGATTTAGTAAAAGGCGTGGTTTACTCACAATTTAATGAAAAGTCCGGTCCTGAAGCGATTGCTTGGGAGCCCTCTGACCTTCCAATCGAGGTTCGCGACCTAGTGAGCATGAAGTCCATAAATATGCTAGCTGGTGAGGGTGGTTTAGTCCCAGATTCCTTAGCAATACTGCCATTCCCCTCCAAAAAGTTAAAAGGGCTCATTAGAGCGTTAGAAATAAAAGATAGCACCCGTAGAGGGGGTGTTATGGATAGTTCTCTTACAGTTCTCTTCGATGAAGCTGATGATATCATTTTTTACAAATATATTGATAATTTCGATAAGATCTTCAAGGAATCGGTAACCATTATTAAATCATTATATAAAGAAAATCCATCCAATCCGCAGATCAATGAGGAACTACTTAAATTTCATCAAAATGTGCTTCACACCTTGAACGATCTATGCGCCGCAGAGTTCGCTTGTGATGAACAGGAAGCTTTTCCAACAACTGAAGAAGTAAAAGAGGACGAATTAGTAACTTACCGGTTTAAGATCGTCGTATGTGGAGATCCTAGTGTTGGAAAAACCTCAACCGTCTTAAGGTTTACAGATCGGGCTTTTCGAAGGACATATATCCCCACTGTGGGAGTTAATATAAGCGAAAAGCGCGTAGAATACAAAGAGGATAAGATTCTGATTGAATTCGTCATATGGGATATTGCAGGGCAAGCCAAATTCCAAATAATGCGAAGACATTTCTATTCAGGGGCTGATGGACAACTCCTCTTATTCGACCTCACTCGCTCGAATACCTTTGACAACATCCCAAAATGGTATCAAGACATAAAATCGAATCTGAAAACTGAATTACATGGCCTAATTTTAGGAAATAAGAACGATTTAGTGGATCAGAGACAAGTGGGGACTGATGCGATTTCTAAAACCGCAGAGAAGTTGGGTCTTGAAGCAGTTGAAACCTCTGCGTTAACCGGTGAGAATGTGGATACCGCTTTTGCTAAATTAGGTAAGATTTTAATTAAAATGAAAACTGAAGCAAGTTAAGTCACCTGACCATGATATTAATCAATAAAATCTTTGAAGGGAATAAAAATAGAGCGTGAAATAGTTAAAGGGGTTATTTTTTCAAAGTTTCATGAAAAATTAGGGCCAGAAGCGGTTGCTTGGATCCCAGAACTGCCTTTAGACACGAGAACTACTATTAGCTTGAAATCCATTAATATTTTATCCGGCGAACATGGCATGGTTTCTAAATCACTAGCTATGATTCCCTTTCCTTCTAAAAATTTAAAGGGCTTGATTAAAAATATTGAAATTCAAGATAAAACTCGCCGTGGGGGAATAATTGATAGTTCCCTTACGTTATTGATCGATGAGGCTGATGATCTCATCTTTTACAAATATATTGATCAATTTGAAGTTAATTTTGAAGAGGCTGCAACTAAAATTAAAAATCTTCAAGAAGCGGGTAAGCCTATTCAAGAAGTTAATCGGCAATTAACAATTTTTCTGAAGCACATTAACGAAACCTTAAATGATTTACAGGAATCGGAATTACGATTACACGAAACGGAGGCATTCCCCACTGATAAAAAGGACGTTCCAACAGATTTAACCGCTTTTAAGTTTAAAATTGTTGTCTGCGGAGATTCTGAAGTAGGAAAAACTTCAGTTGTCCTTCGTTTTACTGATAAGGCATTTAGACGAACTTATATCCCAACTGTCGGCGTGAATCTAAGTGAGAAACGCATTCAATATGAAAATTTTACTGTAGAATTTATCATTTGGGATATTGCAGGTGAATCCAAGTTTAGGTTAATGCGAAAACACTTTTATCATGGCGCAGATGGTCAGCTTCTCATGTTTGATTTAACTCGACCCGCTACATTACAAAGTCTGAAGAGTTGGTATCAAGATATTAAGTCAAATATTGGCTTTGATTTGAAGGGTATAATTGTAGGAAACAAAAATGACTTGGTTGATCAACGACAAGTTGGGAAAGATACTATGTCTAAAATCGCAAGTAATTTGGATCTTGATGTTATTGAAACTTCTGCGCTCACCGGTGAGAATGTAGATGCAGCCTTTGCTAAATTAGGTATGCTTTTAATTAAACAGAAAAGCGAGAAGTCTTAACCATAGTAACTCGTTAACTGAATGTAAAAAACTTGAAGGGATAATTATCGAAAAAAACATAATAAAGGGTGTAGTTTTCTCACAATTCAACGAGAAAACTGGTCCTGAAGCAGTTGCATGGCTCCCGGACATTCCGATAGAGAAAAGAACTGTCATTAGTTTAAAATCCATTAATATTCTTTCTGGTGAGAATGGAGTAGTCCCTAAATCTTTATCAATGATACCTTTTCCCTCTCAAAATCAGAAAGCTTTAATTAAAACTATCGAAATCCAAGATAAAACTCATCGTGGCGGGATTATTGATAGTTCTCTCACCTTATTGTTTGATGAAGCCCACGACCTCATTTTTTACAAGTATATTGATAAATTTCGTCATATTTTTGATACTACAACCGAGAAAATAAAGAATTTGTATGAGAACAAAGCCCCTATGAAAGAAATCGAAAAGCAACTGGAAGTATTTCGGGATCTCATTCTCGAAGCGTTAGTTGACCTCAATAGCTCCGAGATTCAAGAAGATGAGGCATTCCCTACTAAAAAGGTGGATTCGAAGAAAGAATTAAAAACTTTTCGCTTTAAAATAATTGTTTGTGGTGATCCTGAGGTAGGTAAAACTTCAATCGTTCTTCGGTTCACCGATCGCGCCTTTAGACGAACTTATATTCCAACACTCGGTGTAAATTTGAGTGAAAAATTGATTCGATATGAAAAATACGCTGCAGAATTTGTGATTTGGGACCTTGCGGGGCAATCAAAATTCCAGTTGATGCGAAAACACTTTTATAGTGGTGCTCATGGGCAACTGCTCCTGTTTGATTTGACCCGCCCAGCAACTTTTCAAAGTCTCGCTCGTTGGCATGAAGATATCCGATCAACTTTAAATGTAGGATTGGAGGGGTTAATTATCGGAAATAAAGCTGATTTAACCGGACAGCGAGACGTGGGACGCAAAGAAATCTCTAAACTCTCAAAGAAACTCGGTCTCGAAGCCATAGAAACGTCTGCCCTAACCGGTGAAAATGTAGATGATGCCTTTTATCGATTAGGTGAGCTCTTGATTAAACAAAAGATTCAGGAAACTTAAGCATTCGCCGAGAAAATACTGAATAAAATATAAAAGTTATTGATTATACTTATCAAACAACCATGATTTTCGAAATTTATATCATTGATTTTAATAGTGGAATACCGTATATCGATAAAACGTACCGAAAAATCCATTTGGGAGTATCGAACAACCTAGTGAGTGGTCTCCTCCATGTGTCCTATACGATGTTTAATTCCGAAATGGAAATAGGGCATATAAAATCGTTGTCGACGAAAGAGTATAAGTTGATATATTTAATGCATAATAGGCTTCTTTTCATTGCTCTTGCGGATATAAAATTAGACGAGAATAAGATAGATAGAATGCTTCATACTATTGCACATTCCTTCTATGATGAGAATAAGGATATTCTTGGGAAATGGAATAACGATTTAACAGTTTTTCAACCATTTATTCCCAAAATGGATACAATCGTGATAGGAACCATTGCTGACCTGTTTTTTGAAAATTATCCTTCCAATATTGTTTCTCTCACCGAATACATTCACGATAATTATACTCAAAAAAACCAAGAACAGATCGGGAAGTCACTCGCGGAGACAATTCTTGAAGAGCGTTATGCAAATAATCCCAAGAAGAGCAACCTGAAGAAAGAACTCTCCAAATTTTCTGTAGTAAAAAATATGACCGATGAATTCGTCGAATTAAGCGTTTGTCCCTTTTGTCGTAAGAAGGAATCTCAAACTCCCATTTGTAATTTTGTAACTGGATTTATCAATGGTATGTTAAAATCAACTGAATGGACTGAGACAACTTGCGTCGGCTGTGGCGATGCATTTTGCTCCTATTCTAAAGTATAGATGCCTTGTTTTATCTCCTTTTTTATCTCCTGAAATACACACACCAATTTTCCTATTATAGAAACGCTTTTCATTTAATAATGTCATAATATTTTTTGTTAATAAAATAGAATTGAGGTAGTTACATGTTTTTATTAGAATTTGCATGGCCGTCAGATCCCAATGAAATCAGAACATTAACAATCGAACTAGGGATTTTTATTGTAGGTATAATTGCTGGCATTATCGGGCTAATGATTTGGAGACAGCATCGTACATTAGCGAAAAAAGGATTGCCTGAATGTATTATGGGATTTTTCGTGTTTGCATTTCATTCCTTGTTCGATGGACTTGACACCATTGCCACAATTGATCCTCTCGGGGATAATTTAGATTTATTGGATTCAATTTTTTCTATCGTAGGTTTAATATTGATAGCAATAGGTATCATTCGAATTTCGCTCTACGGTTCAAAAATTTGGAGGGAAATGTAACTATAATGGAGGACTGTATATAATGGTACTGGAAATTGTCATTTTAATAACACTTTTAATAGTAATTAATGTCAGCTTTGTAATCCTCTTTCTAAAATCAAAAATCTCTTCAATAATTTTATATATTGTAGTATTGGCGAATGCAATTCTCGTCATTCTCTTACTAACCTATGTTGATCCCCTATCGTTTATAGATGCGTATGAGCCCTTTGACTTCGAATTTTTTGATGTTTTCTTAGAAATCCTAGAATTAAGCGCTTTCCTAGCTATTTTCTGCGTAGCATTTATCGCACGTGCAAAATATCCTGTAATCGGAGGAAAAGGATGGAATGTGTTGTTGATCGCTATCATCTTTGGTTGTATAGGGATGTTCTTAGACGTTTATGGCGAATTTGTCACGTTCGATTTCCCAATACCTTTTCATACCTATAAATTAACCACAAATATTTTCCAAATTTCTGGTTTAATTGGACTAACACTAGCGTTTCTCTTGTTTTACAAGTTCAGTGAGATTCTCTTTCCATCATCTAAAGAAAAAGAGTGATTCCTAAATCAACCAATCTCAATCTTTTCTAAAACTCCGCCTTTAAAAATTGTTTTCTTTTTAAGGGAAAATTTGGACTATGTAATAGAATTTACTAATGTACCGATATTTGGAGCTAATTCATGGCTGGCCAAGTTCAAGAGAGGAGCATCGCTAATCTAAAATACCGAATACAAAAAAAGCAAAATGAATTAGAAGGGGAGAAGGACCGAATAGCTCAATTAGAGAAAGAGTTGGCGTCATTTAAGAGCCGATGTCTAAAATATGAAATACAACTGGAAACTCAGAAGAAAGATTTTTCTTTACTTACTCTGAAAAATACAAAATTAAAAGATCAGATACGCGGTTTAGAAGAGAGTGTAAAACGCCTTACTAAAGATTCTCTTGAAAAAGCGAAGAAAGAAGAAGAAAATGAGCAGCTAATCCATAAAATTTCTGATTTGGAAAGTTCTTTAAATGATAAATTAGTAGAAATTAATACCAAGGACGAAATACTCCGGGAATTAACGAGACAAGTGGATGTTTTAGAAGAAAAAAAACTCGAAAACGCGATCTCTCAGGTTGAAAAAAGGAAAGATTCAATCGCAAGAGTCACAGAAATCAAGAAGTTGAAGGCTAGAATTAGTATTCTTGAAGGAAAACTATCAATCCAGAAAAACAAATACGATACTTTAAAGGCTGAACACCAGAAATTTGAAGAATCGGCTAATCCTAGCGGTTCTTTTCCGCAAAAGCAAACCTATGAAACCTATATTCTTACACTTCAAACGGAATTATATGATATCAAGCATGAACTTGAAGAATCGAAAAGAGAAAGAGCCAAACAAAAAGAAATGATGGAAAAGTTGGACTCTAAAATCACACAAATTAACTTACAGCCTCAATATAGTAAGATTGAACCAATACAAAAACAAATACTTGTGCAAACCCAAGAAAGTTCCTCGGGTGAAAAGAACGTCTTTCCCCTCCCCTCCCAAACGTCAATGTCGCCTATCGATCAAGAACGCGATAATCAATTGATGGAGTTTTTCACAAAACTCACAAAAAAAATTCCTACCATTAAAGCGATGGCTTTTATTGGGTATAATGGTGATCTCTATTTTCAAACATCGCCCTGGTTTGCGGATAACGAGTCCTTAAAATTTATTCAAGACTGGCAAGCCAAAGCTTCAACAGTTTGCGTTAAAGATTTAAAATTTTTAACAGTCTATGTTGATTCGGAAGTTTTAACGGCAACCAATGAAGAGGGGCAAAGCCATCTACTCTGTTCCGTACTCGATGAGAACCTTTTCGTCATAATCTTGATTAAGACTACCGCCCCTATTCTAGATTTATACGAAGATCTCAAGTATCTGCTTCCCGTTTTTGGAAAGTTGGACATCCTTGGCGGTACTGCTGTCTGAGGAGGTGCTCCCATCATTAAATCGGAATCAATAATTCAGATATTCGAGGTAATTCTCACATAAGAATGAGGATTTATACTGCCTATCCATTAATAAAAAAAGAGGGGGGTTAAAGATATGTGATTTTCCACGCGCAAAGTGCGATTAGACCTTAATACGCTTCCGATCCAGTAAAACTATCACTGCCAGCACAGTCAGCAAGCAAAAGAGCGCCAATGGTGCGGAAAAGCCCGGAATGCCGTCATCCTCGCTGAAGTCCCACTCGATGTAATCCGTGTTTCCACCAGTGCGATCGGGGCACCAGTCGCTATCCCACCCCGCATAAAATTCGAGGTACATGGAGATGCCATCCCCCACAATGCCTTCGAGTGCTACCTGCGCAGTAAGCCACGCCAAACTCACACCATATGCCACATCGCCTTGTGACCCGTTCGCAAATATCGCCAGATCTAAGTAGAGGATAGCACTAGGATCGCTCCAGGTCATCGCAGAGCCGTTGTTGTTGGTCATGTTATACCTTACCCATATATCAGAAGCACCAACTGTCGAGAAAAATACTTCTACTATGATATCCGGAGTAGTATCGATGATCTCACAGTATAAATAAGCATCCCAGCCAATATCCGAACTGCCAAACGTTCCCCCGGTGGAGACATTCTTGTCAATATCAAGCAATACATAGTACCACATATATAGCATGAGGGGCTCGTTCATCTTGAAGCGCCCATAGACGAACCCGTTGGCAAGCTGTGCATCAACCGAAAGTATATCGTCACCAAAGTCTTCACCATCGCCGGTCGGATCCGTCGCAAGTGGATTCGCCCAGCTGTTCACAACCACAGGGACCAGCGCACTAAACACAAGCAGAAAGGTCACTAAGCCCAAAGCAGCAAAGTCTTTCTTTCGTAACATTTCTTCACTCTCACTAAATTATGTTTCTCCATTACATCCTTTTTTTAATCCCTTAAATCTCTATGGGTTTTAAACAGCGACGAAAAATCTCCATTTAACCGAGCGCTGTTTCACTCAGATTCGTAAAATAAAAAGTTTTAAACTCCAATTGTTTAATTATTTCTATACTTCAAGAACTAAGGTTAATTGGTACGTGGATGCTATGACAAAAAAACTGAAGATTGCAGTTCTCCCAGGCGATGGGATTGGAATAGAAGTTACCGCCGAAGCAGTTAAAGTTCTAAAAGCTGTAGAAGCGAAAATATCTGTTGATTTTGAATTAATTGAATTCCCTTGTGGCGGACAATATTGGTTAAAAACCGGCAAGAAAGAGGAATGGCCGGCAGATGCTTATCCAACTTGTAAAAATGAAGCTGATGCTATACTCCTTGGAGCTATTGGATGGACCAATCCGGATGGGACAACCGTAAGATATCCCGACGGCAAAATGGTTGGATTAAATACATTATTTGGATTACGGTTTGGACTTGATCTTTACGCCAACATCCGACCTACCAAATTATATGAAGGCGTCCCACATAAAATTTCTGGAGATTTCCGGCAAGTCTGGGCTCCTCAGAACGTGGATTTCGTTATTATTCGTGAAAATACCGAAGGGTTATATTGTGATACTCATGGAACTCTGCATCGGGCAGAAACCATTGAAGTTGCTACCGATACTCGCTTAATAACTAAAAAAGGTTCCGAACGAGTAATTCGATTTGCTTTTGAATACTGTAAACGAAGAAATAAAGGATCGCCCAAAGATAATAAACTCCGTGTAACTTGCGTGGATAAAAGTAACGTCACGGCCGGTTGTACCCTTTTTAGAAATACTTATCAACAAATCAAAAAGGAATATTCTAACATAGAAGAAGACTATGCATTTATCGACGCCTTTACTCAATGGATCGTGCGTACTCCAGAATGGTTTGATGTCTGTGTCGTCCCTAACATGTTTGGCGATATTGCCACCGACCTAGCGGCAGTTGTCCAGGGTGGAATGGGAATGGCTGCCTCAGGAAACGTCGGGGATCGAAATGGAATGTTTGAGCCGATCCACGGGTCCGCACCGCGCCACTCTGGAAAAAACGAAGCTAATCCCGTTGCAGCGATCCTCTCCGTTCAGATGATGTTAGACTGGCTTAGTATTAAACATGGAGAAAAATTGAAACAAGGTGCAGATCTCTTAGAACGTGCAATCGCTGAGATTTTAAAAGAAGGTAAGATAAAAACGTATGATCTTGGTGGCACTTCAAAAACAAGCGAAGTCGGCGATGCTATCGCGGCGAGAGTTAAAAAAATAGGATAAAAATTAGTCTGAACCTAGATTATTCAGTTCTAATTTATATTTTGCCACTATTCGATTCAATCCGTTAATCATTGCCAAAACACTGGACATAACGATATCTTCATGCGTAGCTCGTGCATCGACAAGAAATCCCCGATTGTCTTCTAACCGAACTCGGACATGCCCTAACGCATCAGTGCCCCCTGTTATTGCTTCAAGGTTGTACTCCGCTAGTTTAACATCTCCTATTCTTGCATAATATCTTTTGAATGCCTTTGATAGCGCTGCGCACGCTGCATCGACAGGTCCTACCCCGATTGCAGATGCTATATGTTCGCTCCATTCATCCTGATGTTCGATTTTCAGTTTAACTGTGGCTGTGGGAGTTACATTCATTCCACATACAACGGTCAATTCCTCTAATTCGATTGACTTTTCGCTTTCAGGGATGGTTCCAAGAACGGCTTGCGCTATCGCTAATAAATCTGTGTCCGTGACCTGCTTACCTTTATCTCCAATGATTTTGATTCGCTGTTTGATCTCTCTTAGGTGCATCCGATCCACCATCACCCCCAAACGGTTTAACTTACTCGCTATTGCATGGCCTCCGGAATGTTTGCCCACACCGATTGATTTGAGAAGGATATCATCAATTTCATCCGAACGCGGGATACCAATGAGATCGGGACCAATCGGCTCATAGGTTCGCGGATTCATAATTACTGCATGCGCATGAATGCCGCTCTCATGCCGAAATGCATTACTTCCAACGAGGGGAAAGTTTACGGGAATCCGCATATTAGTAATTTGTTCTAAGAGAATTGCTGTTTCATATATAAACTTATAATTAATGTTTGTCTTAATTCCGTATAAGGCATGGAGTGACACAACCACTTCTTCCATTGCCGCATTTCCAGCGCGCTCTCCTATTCCGAGAATCGTGGTATGAGCTTGACTGGCGCCTTGTTCAATACCTGCAAGTGTGTTGGCTGTGGATAATCCAAAATCATCATGACAGTGGGCACTGATCCGAACTCCCTTCGGAACCACATCTCGAATCTTTCGAATGATATACGCAAATCCTGGTGGGGTTATTGTTCCTACCGTATCTGGGACATTAATCCGCGTTGCCCCTGCGTCTACTGCTGCCTTATTAGCTTTAATAAGGAAATCAAGGTCTGTACGGGTTGCGTCCTCTGCTGAAAACTCAATAATTTTGAAGTGTTCCTTCGCGTACTCTATCTCGTTCGTAATCGCTGAAAGAACCTCTTCCCGCGTCATTTTTAATTTATCTTTAAGGTGGAGATCGGATGTTGCAATGAACACATGGATCGAGTCCATATCACATTCAATTACCTTGTCGATATCAACTCGTGCAATACGTGCTAGCCCGATCACTTCACAATTTAATCCTAGCTTCGAAATTTTTTTACACGATTCGTAATCACCTTTGGAAACAGCGGGCATACCTGCTTCGATTATGTCAATACCGAGTTTATCTAATTGCTTCGCGATTGTAAGCTTTTCTTGCAAGGTAAAAGAAATTCCTGGGGTTTGCTCCCCATCCCGTAAGGTCGTATCAAAAATATACACCTGATCCGGGAGATTCAAATCTTTCCGCACATCTTCAATGTGTGGGCTCACAAATATTTTCTTACTTTCTGTCATAAAGTTTCACCTCATTGAAAAAATTAACTATTCTCATTTGCTGGTTTGAATTTCGCATAGAAGAAATAGCTTTTCTGGTAACGAAGGGGATCGCTCCATTCAATAAAAATCTCGAATACTTACCTCTTACAGAGAACGCGATCCAACCGTAATCACCTTACAGCATAGGTTCAGTTCAAACTATTTAAATGTTTATTTCATTAATAATTAAAAATAAGTATAATTTAACACCTCACCAATCGGAGTATTACCATGAAGCTTAAAGATGATGAAAATTTTTGGGAATATTATCGGTTTACGGGCGATTTTTTTGCGACTGATATGAAAAAAGACGCTGAAGAGAAGTATGGGGATTTCCTAGACTCAGAAATTTTCGCTATCTTACGTGAATCAGAGGTGGAGAACTTTCGCTATGGGTGGCTTGTGAGAAAGGCAAATGGACACCCTTATCTTCTCTGTTTTTTTGAACAACTGGAATATATGTTAATACTCACTGCCAAAGTCCAATTACTTCAAGTATGAATTAAAAATCGTTAGGAAAACTTTTTTCACTAAATTTTTCTATAGTATTTTTATTTCACAGTACTTGAAGGGATTTTTATGCAAATAATCGATGGAGTAATTTTCGTCCCCGGCGTCGGGTTTAATTCGAATATCTATATTGTGGGGAAAGATGAGATTGGGATCATCGACTCGGGCGCGTCTGCTAACTATGTTTCCCACGTGATAGATAAAATGAAGGAGTTTAAACTCGAGGAGGGAAATGTCAAAAAGTTAATACTAACCCACATACATCCCGATCATACCGGCGGCGTAAGAGGTATGATTAAAGCATTCAATCCAAAAATTTTGATGCATACGGACGATGGAGTTGTTTTAGTTCAAAAATTGGCAGATAAAATGCAGCTCTTAACGGGTGGCGAAACTTTAACAATCGATCAATTCAATTTTCAGGTTATTCATACTCCTGGACATAGTCCTGGTGGCATTTGTTTATATGAGCCCGAGAAAAAGGTGTTGTTCAGCGGAGATACTGTCTTTTCATATGGTAATGTGGGTAGAACAGATTTACGAGGCGGAAACTCCCTCCTCCTCGTTGAATCCATCGAAAAACTCTTAAAATTGGATATTGAATACTTGTGTCCGGGCCACATGAACGCGGTAAATGGTGGGAATGAGCACATCCGCAATTCCTACAATTTCGCCAAAATGGTCTTTTGATCTAGACCAAAGACTCGTATAATTATAATTCTAAATCCTGCTTCGTAGCTTCAATTTCAAGTCCGGTGTGATACCCTGTATCATTGAAGATTAGCTTTTTCTTCCTTCCATTTTTATCACGCGTGTATAAACTTAAGGTAACTTCAGAAGTCAAGCTTTCCATGATTCGTCCTTTCATCTCGCCCAGGGTTGGTGATTTGAGAACGCCTGCGCTTTCAATAGGTGCTTTACGACCTTCTTTATGGATCTTTTTTGCATCGAACGCTAGTATAAAGAGTCGATCAGCCACAATTGCTTTCACTCTATTCGGAGAAATATTGATTCCAGAAATTTTAGCACCGGTGTAGGTAGTAAATCTATAAATTTTCCCTTCATGCCATAAGGCGAACAGATATCCAGTGAAATGTCGTCCAATGAAGGGAATTTTCGCAATAGATGCCATGAAGGATGTTTGGCCTTGGCTAAAGTGGTTTGATTGGATCCAAATATATCCACTCGGAAATGACGACCCCCAATCTTTTTCGGTATACCCCAAACCGTTAGTAAAATCTATCTTCTTTTGATTAATAGCAAGTTGCCCCTCTATCACATGGTTCATACTTACAACGCCATGGTAACATTCCATGAATGGTACGTACGTATACCATCCCATGATCCCGGGGGCGAGAAAATATTTAGGCCACGGCACGAGGTTTTTGAAATTGAGGGTGCCATCGATGAAGTGCCCGTCTTGATCGATGTGAAGTTTGATTTTATCCTCAGTAAAATAATTGGGGCCTATTTTCACTTCGAATTTGTGGGAGGCTGCTCTGAATTCCTTTAATGGATATGAAAAATAAAAGGGTTCACCGGTTCTTCCATCCAACATTTGGACAAAGGCATGGCTGGTGTTTTTCTTTGCATCCAAGGAAATTTCAGGAATGAAGGCATAGGAGTATTTTTTTGTGGGATCAACTAGCTTGTAATACCAGCCTTCAAAATATTGGGTTTTTTTCAGATCACCTTGAAAAATCGAGGGATTTGAAATTTTCCTTAATTTCAACATTTCTTTGGTATCCAATTTAATAGAATATAATAATTATAGTATGGCTGATCAATTTTACTCGTTTCTATGAATCCCTTCAGCCTATTGATAAGAGGGAATATTTCCAAAATAGAAATCAAGTATCTGATTTGCTGGTTTGAATTCATTGAGATCAAATACATCCCTTACTAAGAGATCTTTAAATTGATTTTCAAATTCGTTCGCAAATTTCCTCAGGCTGTCCCGTAGATGCTTGGATGAGTTGGAAGTGATGAGCCCAACCGATATATAATTAGCTTTTACAAAGATAAGAATTCCCTCAGAGAGTGTAACTTCCTCCAATTCACCGCGATGCAACACTTCAATACTGGTCTGTTCCAAGGCTGATAGTAATCCCGCGAGCAAATCCTGATCAATGTCCGAAAGCGCAAATTGGTGATCAAAGATGGAGACCCCAATTTTTCTGTGAATGACAGTGAGCCTGTGAACACGGTAGGGCAAAATATAGAGGAGCTCCGGGTGTCTCACAAGTACGATAACCAGAATTAAGTTCATTATGGCTGCATAAATCCCAGAGAAAAAGTATCCCTCTGTCAGATAAATTGTACTAAAAATGACACTCAAAGAGCCCAAAGCGACTGTCATGACAGTTAAGAATAATGAGAACTTTTTTAAATGTGGTGGAGCCTTCAAAGTAGAACGAACTAGAAAGATAAAGATAATAATGAGATAAACATCCAATATGAGAGCATAAAAACTAGCAAATGGCATTGTGGGAAGGATATAGTCACTAAAGTAATTTGTGTATATTAATACCCCCCCTATTGCACTCACGATGCCAATCTTAATAACACTAACGGATTCTCGAGTAACAGTATCAATAAAAACTACGAATAATAGTACGGCAATGACTGTAAAAACTTGTGAGGTGTCATAAAGGAAATTAGAGATAAAATAGTCTTTACTAAAAAAAGCCGTCCCATGCAAGAGATACTGCACAGAAAACGCCCCCCACGAGAGGAAGGCATAAAAGAAGGGTTTCACGTTCCGTGTTTTCCACTTCCATATAAGAAGAATTGTACTAACCACAAAGGCGACTGAGAGAATATAGGATGTGGTTCCAATTAAAAAAATTTCACCATTACTCATTTTAATTAATCCTCATTTTACCTACTTCATAGGTTCCCGTTCGATTTTTCCATTGGGTTCCAATTCATGAAAGATTTCAGCTTGGAATTTGTAGATTTTGGTGCCCTTATCCATCCACATATCCGGGGTTAAGCCCGCTTTCCAGCAGGTTTGTTCAAGGAATTTTTTGGAATCCCATTTCCACTCCACCGCAACTTGGGGTAATAAAAGACCTTTACGCCAGCTATGCTCAACAATTAACCCGTCTTTGCCCACTTCAACTTGGTTAGGATAGTCTTTCACGGAATCCGCTTCAATCAAAGTAGGTGGTGTAAGGATACTCACTTCAACAACGATTTTATCAAGTTCCTCAGGTTTAACGGATGAAAATCGCGGATCACTCAAAGCTGCGTCAACTGCTGAATCAATCGTAGCCTGAACTAGCGGAAAATTAGGATAAGGACGTCCAATACAACCTCTTAATTTCTTATCCCCTGCTTTCAACATTTCTAAAGTAACAAAAACCCCCGAATTTTGTTTTAATTTATCATTCACCTCAGCAGGAATTGATAACTTCTCGCCTGTTCTTACTACCCTTTCTAGGACTTTCCGCGCGAGTTTTACGAGATATTCCCCTTCTTCATCAGTAAAAACATAACCCATGCTCATCACCTATCTCTTTTAAATTAGGTTCATTATTTTAATAAATAGGTTTTTGCTCTTTTGAAGGTAGGTGACGGATTTGACAATCGATCCTGAAGAGCGTATTTTACGCTGTCTCGATGGAGAAATACTTGATCGCGCCCCTCATTTGGAACTCGGGTTTAACGTGTACCCCTCCGTTAAATTAAACCTTTATTTTGATAAATTACCCCCGAAATTAAAAAATTGGGTATTAAAATTTAAAATTTTCGAAAATGCTGTACAGGCGGCTGCGGAATCTCTTGGATTATCCGAGCCTATCCCCAAAACCATAACTCGAAGATTATTCCGGCTCGACCAAATCGCAGCCAGTTTAATTTCTCTTCCCACCTCTCTCCAATTTATGGATGCGCTTAATCCCTTCCTGTTCAGAATCCCCATCCGGTTTGGAATTGATTTAGTACCTTGTATGGGCTTTCCTTCAGTGATTATCCGAGGGCGGACGCGTCGTAATAATAAACTCTATTACATCTCCGAGGATTGGAATCTCATTGATGTGGATGAAATCGGTGATATTAGAAGTTTAGAGCCATTCTATCAACATGAGAAAATGATGCAAAAGTTAATAGGAGGTCACGAAGCCGATCCTATCGATGAGAAAGTAAAATATATTGGCAAATTACAGGAATCTGTTCAGGGAAAGCTTGCTTTAGCACCTATTTTCAATGGAATCATGGAGAGCTGGCATGTCGTCTACGGTATGCAAAACATGCATATCTTTTTCAGGCATTTTAACAATGAATACCGTCAAGGTCCCCCTTATGGCGCGTTTAAACATTATTTAGAAGCAAAATCGAAGTTTATTGTTGAATATGTTAAACGACTTGGAGAAGAGACCGAGATTAAGTTCATTACTATTGTGGAGGATTGCGCTTCTGACCACGGGCCATTCCTTCGGGCTGACCAGTACAAAAATTTCTTTGTCCCTGAAATTAAACGAATTGCAGATGCGGCCCATAAGGTTGGAATGAAAGTTCTCTTTCACACGGACGGTCGCTTTAAAATTTTAAACTCCGACACTCCTTGGGCGTTTCTCGATGCTATCCTCTCCACAGGGATTGATATGCTTCACGGCTGTCAACAAGACTGCAATAATTTAAAAGAATTAAAGGAATACGTTGGGAATAAGGTTACCTTGGTGGGAGGAGTTTCCTGTGTAGATGTGCTCCAACATGCAAGATCCGCCAAAGAAGTGTATTTAAGAGCCGGAAGGGCAATCCAGACCTTAAAACAAGGAGGTCATTACATTATCGCGGCCGATAATGGGTGGCATGCCGGCGTGAGGATGGAGAACGTGCGATGGTACTTAAATGCTGTTAAATACTACGGAAAATATTAACCAATTCAAATCTTATTTCCCAATAAAATCTAGTTTATGGGCTTGGTTTAAGACAAACCGAAGTTCTTCCTGTTTGATCTCAACAATTTTGGATTCCCCGGTCAAGGTTTTTTCCCTTTTGAGGATGATACCATGACTTTCCTTGTAAAAATAAACGGTAACTTGATTGTCTTCGGTTTTATGTTTAATTTTTATTTGAGGACAAAAGGCGACTAAGTCCGTCACATTATTTCGTTCATAGTTTTCAAAGAATCCGATACTGATATAATTGGTTTTATTTTTTCCTCCAACCTCGGCATACAAACTTTTTTTATCGATGAACGAAATGATGTCTTCAATGGGTTTTTCTTTTCTTTGAATTATGTCGAGAAGTAAACTTATCAATGCTTTAGGTGCCTCTTCAAAAACCACTTCGTTTTTGAAAAATTCCATGTTACAAGTTTTGAATCTTCGTTTATTTATCTCTTACCTATATGGAGGTAATATACTACGTATCCAAAATGAGTTCAATAGGGGGGCGGTAATAGTATACTGCCTCCTAACGCCCGATCGTATGCATTTCGAAAAATTCGCGCCCTCGAATCAAGTCGGTTATTTCTGCCGTTGATTTAATGACGAAGAAATCGCCGTTGCTATGATCCGCGATCGCTTCTGCGATGCGACGATGGCGCGGACCACGCATTTTCGCATTCTCTGGCCAGAGCACAATCGTGAAAATTTTAGATTCGCGGAGTTCATCACTGACGTCGCTAATTTCTTGCTCGAGTTGATTATAATATTGACTGTTATGAAACGCGGGGGGGGCATTTTGACTAATTGGGACGTTCGCCCCACCATCTGTGAGCACAACCAAGACTGGAATGATATCTCTGTTCCGTCTCACTTCCGTCTTTAAGACTTCGAGTCCTCGCTGAAGACCACTCGCAAGTGGTGTCCAACTATCGGATTGAATAAAAGAAAGTTTTTCTACTACTGCAGGAAGATTTACAGTCGGATATTGGAGAATAACCGCTTCATAGCCCTGAAAGACTATTAGTCCCACTTTATCACGGTTTTGATAGGCATCATCATGGAGTGACAGAATTACTTTTTTCATTTGTTTCAACATACGAAACATTGAACCACTTGCATCTAACACAAAAACAATCGAAAGCGGCGCTTGATATTCATATATTTTTTCACGTATGTCTTGCACATCAACTTTCAGAGCTAACTTGTTCCTTCCAACTCGCGATTTTTGGTAGGGCGCTGCGGCTCTAATCGTTGCATCAAAAGCGATACTTGAAGCTTTTTCCTTCGGAATTTTGTAAGAGATATACTTGCCTTTAATCGCGGTTCCCTGTTTACGGACCCGCTTGCCTAACGCAGGAGACCGCCGTTGCGCCGCCACATTTTTCCGTCCGAGCTTGAAAACATTACCCGCATCCGCGATTCGATCCAGATTTTCGAGGGGTTCCCGCCATTTTTTTGGTTCATATTCTTTATCTATGAAATCTGGTCTCCCATCGAACCCCATGATTTCTCCATCAACTTCCTCAGTTGGTGCATCTCCCTCGCTTGAATCATCCAGAGGTTCCGCGGTTGCTTGTTCCGACGGTAAAAATGAAAGGGCCTCTTCCGCGTCATCTGATTCTGATGTTACATCATTTTTTTTTTACTGTCCTCATCTGAGGTGAGTTCATCTTGGGCCTGAGGATCGTCTGATCCTTCGGAGTCAAGTTCATCCATGGCTTTATCTAATGCAGATTGGATCTGCTTCATAATGTCTTCAGGTTTAGTGAGTCCTGGTTTCCCAATCCTATGCATTAAAGCCAACATCGCCGCTTTTTCTACATCTTCTTTATTCACAAGTTTTCTTCCACCTAGAGCGGCAATTGCTTTAGCACATCTTAAAATCGTAATTTCTCCTCTATGAGTTTCAACTTGGAGGTCCATACATAATTTTACTATTACTTCAAGTAGTTTTTGAGGTACCTTCACGTCATTAACGATTTCTTTTGCTTTTATGATA
Source organism: Candidatus Helarchaeota archaeon (assembly GCA_016840125.1). The sequence continues at coordinate 18,041 of JAEOSY010000429.1, forward strand.
CGTTCTTGTAGGGTAATTTCACTTTCTTTAAACTTGTTCCGAAGTGTGATTGGATTTATGTCGAACTGTTCCACACGCCGCAAGATTTCTAATCGTTGCTTGAAATCATTAACCGTCACTATATCCACAGTTAGCCCAAGGCGATCCAGAATTTGTGGACGTAATTCGCCTTCTTCCGGGTTCATACTGCCAATTAAGATGAATTTAGATGGATGTGTGATAGATATTCCCTCACGTTCTATGGTATTAACACCCATCGCTGCGGAGTCTAGGAGATCATCAATAATATGATCGCTTAAAAGGTTAATTTCATCAACGTACAAGATATTACGATTCGCGGATGCCAACACTCCCGGCTCGAGGGCTCGTATCCCATCACGGATTGCACACTCAATATCTAATGACCCAACAACGCGATCTTCTGTGACACCCAAGGGAATTTCCACGACTCTCATTTCCCGATCTTCAATTTCAAAATCCCCACCGTTTTCAATTTTTTCCTTACAAAGTGTACAAAGGGTCTCAACATTATCAGGATCACAGTTGAATGAACATCCTTTCACAGTTTTCATTTTAGGTAGTAATTTCGCAAGAGCCCTAACAGCGGTAGATTTCCCGGTTCCCCGCTCACCGCGAATTAATACTCCCCCAATAACGGGGTTAACTACATTTAAAACTAGTGCTAATTTCATTTGGTCTTGCGCTACAATTGCTGAAAAAGGAAAGACTTTGCGTGACAATTTCAATACCTTCTAATTTATCTCAAAAATAATTGTATTAAAAAATTTAATAAGTTTATGTGTAAAGGACCGATCTATTACTAAAAAATAAATTTATGGGGATGTTTTTTCTGAGTCCTCCCAATTCTACAGATAAAGGAATGAAATGCTTTAAATGTGGCAATTTGGCAAGTAATATTCATTTATGTAAGAGTGCTGGTTTTTCCCAAATAATATGTGATGATTGTTGTAAAAAGCTTTTAGATGAAACCAGGTGCCAACATAAGCAATGCGGTCATTTTCGAATGAAGTAAAATCTCTCGGTTCTCAAATAAACAAGAAAAAAAAGATTATTTTTGAATAATTATAGCTCTAACGGGGCACGCATCGACACAATTCAAACACCCAATACATTTCTCGTAATCAAATTCAACCGAAAACTCGTTTGTTTGAGTGATTGCGCCAACGGGGCAAATTGAAAAACAAGCGCCACAATCGGTGCAAACCTCATCGAGTTTCTCAATGACCTTCCCAGGTTCAACAGAAACCCCCTCTGCTTCAAAAGCAGTCCTTATCTTTTCACATTGTTCACTTGGGACCTCAATGAGAAACACTCCACCAGCTTCTTGTACATTTGCCCGGAGTATATTTATTATCACTTGATTTTCCAAGATGATTTTCGCGGTTATCGCATCATTTACTAGTTCTGCATCAAAATTTAAAATTAATTTTTTCATTTTTTCATTACATCCTTCTCTAATGTTCATGAGTATCAAAATGTCTCAAAGTACTTTCGGCCGTGACTATTCCAATTACCTTCCTATGAGAATCTATTACGGGAAGTGCGCTAATATCATGTTTAGTCATCTCACGAGCTGAAAAATCAATGGGATCATCCAATGCTGCTGTAAAGACTTTTTTTGTTACAATTTTTGCTAGATTATCCAGTCCTCGGGCGATAGCCCGTGTAACATCCCATGAAGTCACAATGCCATAAAGGCGATTTTCCGTATCAACAACAACGATATGGTTTGTATTATGCTCAATCAATTTTTTCGCTACATCATTCACGGATTCATTGATAGTACAAGTAATTGCTGGCTTAATAAAAGATCTAACCGTCGCTTCTACTCTCACATTCATTGGATTGAAAACCCGAGTAGTAGATAATCGTTCAGCTGGGGGATTCAGGAAAAATTCCCCATTTTGAATCCATTTTTTAAGTGTTTCAGCAATTTCTCGTGCAATTTTTAGACTTGATAAAGGACTCACCGGGATTGTCTTACCATTAAGTTCGATCTGACCTGTTTTTAAATCCGCATAAGTCACTGTTCGCAAAGCCGGACGTTTCCTAGCTGGAACCCCATAGTCAAAAATAGTAGTTTTTATATCACTATCAGAGACTGCGGTTTTTCTTGCGAGCCCCTCGTTCAAGATTGGAATGGGAATCCCAAACCCAACATACATAGTTGTCCCATATTTTGTGAACGTGGCACCACGTAAGAAATGGGGATTTATTTTGGGATCTTTCAAGTTTCCCTTGATCATTATGGTTCCAAATCCATTCGTCGGACTATGCTGTGTCCCCTCTCCTACAATATATCCTGTTCCACCCCCTAGAAAAATGCGGGTTCCAATACCTATTGTTTCATAATCGGGATCATTGCTTAAGGGATTTAAGCATCCTGCTCCTGAATAGGTTACATTTCGGTAATCTGGAAGCAATTTTCCCATGTAAGTGTAAATAGTTTCTTGGCGACCGTTCGTAGCTACATTATATTTTTGATAACCGTTACGGGGGTTACATAATATTGCTTGATTTAGATCATCCAGCGTAAAGATGCTTTCAACTTTTTTACGAGGATAACAATCAGTTCCATATGCAGTCGCACGCAATTCTATTGCCTTTCCTGATATTAAATCTTCGATCACATGCCCTCCACCATACTCAAATGGTCGAGTTTCACTCATTTTTGTTGCGCCTATATACACATCTACGGCTGCGTTTCCATGATATGCTTCTACATCATTTAACCAAACATTCTCCATTTTAATAGGGGGATCTGTATGTCCAAAGTTTAAAAATGCCCCTGAAGAGCACATTGCACCAAAAGTACCCGTAGTTACTACATCAATCTCTTTCGCTGCGGCTTCCTCACCTTTATCAGCGACAATATCTATCATTTCTTCAGCAGTCACAACAATCGCGTTTCCCTGCTTAATTTTCTCATTAATTTCAGCATAGGTTTTCTTCACCATGGAACTCATCACCTTGCAATTCTCTTAAAATCTTTAATAATATTATTTAATATCAAATAGAGTAAAACCTATATAAATGTGACGCATAATTTCAAACTGTAATATTACCCCTAGTAATAACAAATCCCCGAACTGTATCCTCCCTTGAGGAATTTAATTATAGAACTGTTAAATAAATTCAGCTATGTCTGCTAGTCCTAATTTAACAAGAGTTTCCTTTCTTGGGATTCCATTTTTATCCCAACCACGCAATTCATAATAAAAATTAAGAATGTTTTCGTATTGGTTCTTATCCACAGCTTTACCTTTAAAAGGACCCTTTGGAACTGGAATATTAAACGTTCTCGGGGGCGGGTAATCATCCTTACGGGTTATACCACATCGGAGGTTTATGGCACGTGTAATATTATAAATTGCTTCTGAACGTTCCATGAGCTGATTAAATGTTGTTTCAATACCTACAGCTGCTGAATAGAAATCAGAATAAATACTCGGTTCGATATCAAATTCAATCCAAGGGAAGCGACACGCACCCAAACAATCCATTAGCGGTCGAAAATGCTGGTGGAACATCACTAAACGGGCAAGTTCTTTCGGTTTATTTTTATATTGTTTTTTTAATTCATGATATGCAACCCAAGCACGATTATGATGCGCTCCAATATCTGCAGTTGCATAAGCTAATGACATTCCTAATAATGGGCGCGTATCGTATCCAGACTGCTCCAATCCCTTACAATGCATCGCAAAATCCTTGCATTGGGGCCATTTCTTGATAATATTCAAAATACCATCAGCGATTATGTTTCCAATCCCCTCTCGATTGACAATCATTTGTATTGTATCATGAACTGCTTGAGAATTTCCCCAGTTTAATTCGATGCCATTGATTTCAGATTTAGAAATGATTTTCCTATCAAAGGCTTCCATCATCAAACCAACGAGATTACCTATAGATATAGTATCGACCCCTAGTTTGTTACAGAGGTCATTCAACTCCACTATTTCTGTAATGCTTTTTATATCGAGGTTTGAGCCCAACATGGCCGCAGTCTCATACTGAGGGCGAATTCGCATTCCATTCTCTGTATTTGCAACTCCCTCACATGCAACAGTACAGTAGAGACATGAGTGTGCATGCCAATTTGGATAGAGCTCTTCGAATTTATTTCCACTAATCTCAGCCGCGTAATCACATATAGCATCTTGAAAGTTACGGACTGGAAGGACACCGACTTCATTTACACCCTCAAATAAACCAAGAGTGCCTTGACGCTGCCAAATAGCCGCTAATTCATGCTTCTCAATATAAGAATTTGCTCTTTTAAAGGTTTCAAGTAACCGTTCTGAATTTGAAATGGTAATTTCATGATCACCTTGAATTGCAATCGCTTTCACGTTCTTGGAACCTAAGACTGCCCCTAAGCCAGTTCTTCCAGCAAATCTATGTTCAGACTGGATGGATGCACAGCGTACTAGATTTTCTCCAGCAGGACCGATAGTTACGACTGCAGAACTAGCATCTCCTAAATCTGCTTTTATTTCCTGTTCTGTCTGTACTGTTCCTTTCCCCCAATAGGATTCCGCGGTACCAAATTTTACTTCGTTATTTTGTATGAGTAAACATGTCGGGTGAGCCCGTTTACCCTTAAGGACTAAAATATCATAACCAGCTTGCTTCAATTTTAAGCCAATGTGCCCTCCGATATTTGAATCTCCATAGATACCCGTGGCTGGGGATATACTATTGAATGAAGTCTTCCCAGAGCCGGGTACTAATAAACCGGTGAGTGGACCCGCCGCCATTATAATTACATTCTCAGGATGTAGTGGATCCGTTTCTGCAGACGTTAAATCCCACAGGTAGCGTGCGCCGAACCCTCTACCTCCAATATACTGTACGGCAAATTGGCTATCTATATATCTTGATTTAATCTTCTCTTTTGTAAGATCAATTTCAAGGATCCTACCAGTATATCCACCAAGATTCATTTATTTGTCACATAACCTGTTCAGAGGATTTAATTTTATGGAATTGTATCACTAATTTACCAATGAGCATAAATATAAAAACCATTCCAAATGAGGTATTTAACCTAAAAAAAACTAATATTCCAGATGAATTAGAAAATCTTATAGGTTTTTTTTAGATTTTAAAATAGATGAAGGGAGATCTACTCTAAAAGAATTGGAACTAAAGAAAAAAGTCCGGAATACACAAAAAATGAATTATACCTCAAAAGGAAAATTAAAAGATATCATGAATGATTCCTTAGCTCAAATTTTCTTACATACAGGACAAAGTTATGTTCTTCGTGGCGAACCCTTTCTTTGGGATTCAAGAAAAGGTAGGGATCCACACCTGAATCAAGAACAAGCTAATGGTTTAATGGTCAAAATACTGGAAGAATATAAAGCTCATATGGGTCAATATCCATCTAGAGTTGTTTTACATAAAACTAGTAACTATCGGGATAATGAAACAAAGGGTTTTGAAAGTGCCGCAAACATGGTTAGTAAAAAGGACTTCCTTACAGTAAATTTCTCAGATATAAGATTTTATACCGATGACGATTATCCTGTTGTACGGGGAACCGTTATTTCAATTAATAACCGCGAACATCTTTTATATACCTCTGGATATATTCCTGTACTTGGTTCTTATAGTGGTAATAGAGTACCCGTTCCATTATACATAAAATTTGTTCGATCAGATTCGCCTGCAGACTTATTACTCCAAGAAATTTTAGCATTTACGAAGTTAGATTGGAATAATGCCGAATTTGCCTCAAGCATTCCAATCACTTTAAAAGTTTCACAAAACGTGGGGCGCATACTCGCAGAAAAAAGAACAAGAGACATTGACTACTTGGAAAAGGAATATCGGTATTATATGTGAACATACATATGCAAGGTTTGCAAAATTGCGAACCATTCCTGAACGATCGTCTGTGCTTGTTCGATGGGAGGGAATTTAGAGCGAATTGCATATATTTTCTTAGGGAAGGAATTTCTAATAATCAATATCAATTTTTTCCGAGTTTTTTCTGTGGTTGTTGAGTTTTTTTAGTTGTATGTTTCAAAACTCTTATTACCACTATTCCAGTTAGAATTGCGCCCCCTATGATGCTTAGAAAAAAGATGAGCCGGTCAAGGAGGGGATTCATCGGATCCAGGGGGTTCGCCCCGAGTGCAATTTCTTCCCCATCGAGAAGCCCATCCCCGTCCGTGTCGGGATCGAAGAGATTAGTACCATATATATTCAGTTCCGCGGCATTGGTCAAGCCATCCTGATCATAGTCCGCGGTATTCGCCAAGAGATAGACCGTGAGGTTTTGGATCGTGCCATTGTTCCCGGACGCATCGACCGCCCGATAGGCGATAAGATGGGGACCGTTTGAAAAGCACGCCAGCGAAAAATTCGTCCCGGTTATCCAGCTGCCCGTATCTAGCCGGTATTGGTAGGCGCTGATGCCGGATCCGACATCAGTCCCGCCCCAGAGCGCGAAGACTGTCGTCTCCAGCACGAAATTAGGCAAATACGGAAGGGTTACATTGAGATTACACGGACCTGGATAGATGCCATCCGCCACGGTCAGCCAGCGCGTCAGTCCCATGGCGGAATAATTTGCCTCACCGGGGTACCACGCGGTCACGTTATACACCCCCAGCTGCGTGAACTGCGAGACATTCACCAGCGGCGCGAGCCCGGCATCCACGAGCGACTCGTTGAGGTAGAGATGGACCGTGTCGCCAATGGAAAAGGTAATGGTAAGGTTGCAATACCACGTCCCATTGGTCTGATGATTGGCGGGCGTCCCATTGAGCAGAAGGTCCATATTGGGAGCTGCTTTATCAATGATATAAGGCTTCAGGAGCGTGGCGTTCCAGTTATTGGACGTATCGTTGAAGACCCATCGGTACTGATATGTACCTGCCCCGAGATCTACTAACTCGTAATAATACTCGTCCCCCGCGTGCGTGCTCACGGTGTAATTCGTGCCATTCCACTCCAAAAATACGGTGCCCAGTCCCACATCGTCGGTGATCGTGAGGTTAAACTGGTAGCGTTGGTTCGCCGTAAAATTCTGGGGCGAACTGCGCCCCTCTACCGCATTGAAATACTGTGGGGGTTGGGTATCGGGCAGTTGCACGAGCACGCTCTCACAGTTCGAGAGGGAGCTGTTGTGGGTGCCATTGCCCGCGACAACCACGTAATAATACAGACCATTGGTGGTAATGGTATCATTACAACTCGCGTTGGCGACGGTCTGGATCGGACTCAAGGACCATATAGTGTTAATGGGCGACGTATCTCGGTAAACATAGTAGGAGGTCGCCCATGCTACCGAACTCCAGTTTAAGGATATGTCTCCATCCACATTAGGATTGGGTAGGATCCCTGCTAAAACGGGTGCATCAAGTAAATTTATAGTTCGTTTGTAGAAGATATCGAAGTCAACACCTGCACCTCTATAATTAGAATTATCCTCCCATGCGATGTGCACGTATCCCGCCCCATCTACGGCGATGGTTGGCTTGGCAAGTATACCTGTGCTTTCTGTTGAAACCTCCTCAACAGGATTCCAAGATCCACTAGTAGCGTTCCAGTATTTATAGAAAATTCCATTTATTGATTCACTCCATACCACATGACTGTTATTTTTATGGTCTGTTATGATTGCAGGACGGAGTGAGTGCCAGCCACTCTCAACAGACACCACCTCCGCGAGAGTCCAGTTCCCTGTGGTGGCATTCCGCCTTTTGTAAATTATGTCTTCATCTGACCCTGAGCTGTTATAGCTACCATCTTCGCCCCAAACCACATGTAAATGCCCTGCTAAGTCTGCTGCAATTTTTGGGGCAAAAGTATTCCCTTGACTCTCTGTAGAGATTAGTTCAATAGGACTCCATAGACGAGTCGAGGCATTCCAGTATCTATAATATGAGTTAAAGAGGGGAATATCATATTCGTACCAAACTGTATGTACATTTCCCTGAGAATCCGCCGCGATTGAGGGGTTATCAGAAAAGTTTGTCCTATTTATCGAGATCACTTGGGTTGCTGTCCAAGTATCGGTCGTGGCATTCCACATCCGATAGAGAATATCC
>JAEOSY010000430.1 GCA_016840125.1 Candidatus Helarchaeota archaeon
AGGATGAATTAAAAATTCCTCCTATTTGAAAATTCTTTAGAAATGGGAATTCCAAACATCGAAGAGATTTTTAAGCGAACGGACCCTTGGCTCTTCAATCCGTAAGCGATAATAGAGTATTTCATCGCGATCCACTTTTTCGAGTACTCCAGCACCAAGAAAGAAGTTTATATGCTCCATAATGACCTCCGAATCCAATTGTGTAAGGTCGAGTAGTTCAGGCAGAGCAATTGGGGTTTCAGAACTCGTGGCAAAGAACTTCAAGATTAAGAAGCGGGCATTTGGTTGAAACAAATCCTTAATCAGGATCTTTCGCTTTTCATCCATTTCCTAATGAGCCCCATCTATTCTCAATAATTATATTCAGAAGTTGATAAAAGGATTAAGGCAGTTATTGACTATTCCTAAAAAAAGAGGGGATAGAAGATTTTTTGTGGTGGCGGACGAGCGCAATGAGGAGGAGGGTGCCTACGAGGAGAATTAAAACAATTGGAGTTCCGATGGGGGCGGACGCGAGCTGGATGGTTGCTGAGCAAGTCCCGTTAAATTCTGGATTGGTTCGAGTGTGGAGGGTACTGTCGTTGCCGATCATAACGACCATTCCGATGAGGGCTCCCGCGGTGGGTTGGAGGTCGTCTTGTGAGGTGCTCCCCAAGGGGATGGAAAATTCCACACGGTAATAACCAGACCATGTGGCTGCGGTTTGCCCGTCTTGTGATATTATATCTGGAAGGACGTGGGTCGATCCCAACGCGCAGTAGCCATCAGTCCAATTGTAGTGCGTCGCGTTCAGCTGCACGGCGATCCCATTCTCAATGCCAGGAGTGCTCCAATTGCCGTCATTCCCTTCATCGAACAGGAGTTCCACGCGGTCACCTCCGTTAGGGGTACCGTCGTTCCATTCGAGTAGCACGTAAAGGTTATTCGCGTCATTAAAAGTTGATACAAAAACATTAAAGTAGGTTGCATAATCATAAGACCAGATTTGGATGCTTCTCCCGTTAGCGCTTCCCCATTCCACCTCACCTTTGACGCCATCGATCGTTGGAGGGGTATCTGTCCATTCACTATCATAAAGTGCCCCATATGAAGCGGGTAATATCGAAATGAACAGTAATAGGAATGAGCACACTATGAAATATCTACTTTTTTTAGCCATGTACGTTCTCTCCTTAGTTTATTGTATTGTTCTACTACCTATTAAAATTATATTATTTAAACTCAATTCTCATGACAACTTCTGACGATTCCCTTCCCCACCGACTCGACACCCTAAATACTTCCTATCTCCATCTACGAGTGTATTTTTAGCGTCTACTAGGCATTTATTGTGGATTTCAAGAATTTGAGTGGGGGAAACCTGACCAATTTCCATTAATTTTTGGTCGCGTGTCGTAATCTGGGATATTTGACGTTCAGTTAACTGCCCAGGGAAGGTTTCCTTGAGATCGTGCTCTACGGTTTGAGTCACCAACTTTACCGTCGCTTCATCGATGGCAAACTTACCAGGTAAAGCACCTGATAAATTAGATTTTCCTAATAATCTGGTTTTTAACCACCCTTTTTCAAAGACAAACATAATAATAAGCGTCGCAAGGTAGATTGAGAAAAGGATGTAGATGAAAAGAGAATCAAACCAGAGCATGATGAGCAGATCAAATGAGAAGGAGGTGGTAAGGGTAGCGAAGTTTGGTGCAATGGCGGCGAGGTAGAGTCCCGCGAAAATTAGCGTCCTAAACCGATGACTCGAGATAATCCAAGCAATTAACCATACTACTACCAGAAAGATGATGGTTGTTAAAATGATGGTATGGTCAATGGTCATTTATTCTATCCCTCCCTATTTAAAATCGGTTCCTTCTCAACTAAATTTTTCGCGTTTAATATTTCATCCACGGTATATAGCCCTAACAAATCGAAGAAGTCTAAGAGTTCGCGTTTCACTGTAAGGTGTGGATCTTCCCCATCTTCCTTCATGGGAACGATCGGGTATATCCGATCCTTGTATTTCAATGTCGGAGTGCGCTTTATTTGGTAAATTCCGCGACAGATCGCCTCATGTGCTTTATAATGAATGTCTATCACCGTCAGGCGTAGTGACAAAGTCCGAGCTATACCCTGTAGGAATTCCCATAATTCACTATGAAAAAGGCTTTTACAAATGATACACTTCTTGGACGTGTAGAGCTCAATAACCCCGTTTATCTTTTGCTCATAACTCGCGTGGGGGATAATGTGCGGTAGGTAAGAAGGCTGGGTTTGTATTTTGAACCGGTAATTCTTTATATAATGATGTGTAAACGTGAGGAAGGATTGTAATTCGTTGAATAATTTGTAAAGTCCTTGCAAACAGTCTTGAGGCGTCATGTGAATCGTTAAACTTGAGAGATCAAGGCGCTCCTGTATATTCAAGATATGAGTCAAACCCCGCGCAATAATGTCCGTAATACTGCGCTTGATTGATTGGCCAAGGTCGCTATACTGGTAGATTGTGTAATAACCAAATAAAATTTCAGTAATTTTTGGGTGTATTTGATTAAATTGCTTGGCTAGATTTGATTGAAATTTATTGGTTTTAATCAATTGAAACTTTTTCTGCTTCTCGAA
>JAEOSY010000431.1 GCA_016840125.1 Candidatus Helarchaeota archaeon
TAATTCCAAGTGTTCTGAAAATGGGATTTCAGTACGCGACGGTATGGAATGGAAACAAAAACATAGTTGTGCTATTTACGAAAGAACTAGCATAAATTGTTGAATATATTGTCTAAATCGGAAGATCAGGAGCTTCTGACAAAATCTATGTAAAGAGAAAGAGAAAAGAAGAACTTTACATAATATCTGTTGTTGGCATTTCTTCTTTCAAGTCGATTGTTGGTTCCCAGGTGATCTCTTGATGGCGGAAATAGGTCTCATAGAGGTCTGCGTATTCTCCACCTTTAACTAACAAGTCTTCATGGGATCCTTCCTCAATGATCTTTCCTTTGTCAAGCACAATTATTCTATCGGCATTTTTTACGGTGCTGAGGCGATGGGCAATAACAATTGAAGTTCGTCCTTTCATAAGTTCTTCAAGAGACTCCTGAATGATACTTTCAGTGTATGCATCTACGGATGACGTCGCTTCGTCTAGGATGAGAACCTTTGGATTAGCTAGCAGCGCTCGTGCAAACGAAACTAGTTGCCGGGTCCCAGTACTTAATAGTGATCCTCCTTCTCCCACAGAAGCCTGAAGACCATCACTGAGGTGTGTGATAATTTCATCGAGCTTAACACATTTCAAAGCGGTCTGGACATCCTGTTCCGAGGCATCTTGTCTTCCATATCGGATATTCTCTTCAATTGTCCCGGTGAATAGGAACGGCTTCTGCAAGACCAGACCTATATGTTGTCGATAAGACTTCATTTTAATATTCCGCACGTTTATTCCATCAATTAAAATCTTGCCACCTTGGAATTCATAAAATCGAGCTAAAATTGAGATTATGGATGTCTTTCCTGCACCTGTATGTCCTACAATGGCTAATTTTTCCCCAGGATTAATCGTCAATGAGAAGTTCTCTAAAACTGGTTGGTCGGGGACGTAAGCAAAATCTACATTCTGAAATTCTAGTTTTCCCTCCACTTCATTGACTTCGAGTGTCCCTGTATCTTTGACTTCAGGTTCAGAATCAATTACTTGAAGGATGCGCTCAAAGGCAGCAAAACCTGCTTGAATGGTAGCATAAAAATTGACCAATTGAGTAACGGGCTGAAAAAAATTACCAAGGTACGTGATAAAGAGGTACACAGTTCCTGCTGTAAGCCCTAAACCGAGAATGGCAGATTCTCCTCCCATAAAAAGGATTAATACGGTTCCAAAAATAGAAACGAATTGTATAGTGGGGAAGAATGACAGCATAGCAACGCCTTCGCGATACCCTGCGTTTGAATTGACTTGATTCTTACTTTTAAATTCTTCAAGATTCTGGGCCTCTATTCCTAATGACTTTGAAACACGGATACCATTTACCGATTCAGCCATGGCTGCATTAATTTCGCCAAAAGCCTGCCTCAATGCCATACTTCGAGGTCTAACAATTTTTCGGAAAAAAAATGAAAGGACTAAAATTATCGGAATAACAGACGTGGTTAGTAATGCTAGAGGGAGATTAATCATCGCAAGTACCACAAAAAGACTAATCAGAATGAAAACTCGTCCGAACAAATTAAGGGCAATAGTCATAGCATTGCCATAAATACTCGCATCACCTGAAACCCGGGAATTTAATTGACCAGAGCGATGAGTGTCAAAAAATTTCATATCTTGTTCTTGTAAAGCGTTGAAAACATCACGTCTCAAATTTACCATGAAATCGGGAACAAAACGTGCAAATTGAATATTTATGCCATAATCTACCACCCATGTCAAGACATTTAAAATTAGGTATAAAATTCCACCAAATATCAGAATAGTTCCTAAATTTTCAATTTTGCCGAAATTTCCTAAAGAATCAATGATTAAAGCCAAAATCATTGGTACTGACAGGCTAATTAAAGCTCCCACTCCCAAAGTAATCGTAGCAATGACAATCTGTTTCTTAAAGGGCATTATTCTGGCTATGGATCGTTTAATTAACGCCCAGTCAGAATATTGGCGTTCTTTATCTTCTCTTGATACACCTTCAAATATCCAACTCATCTTAAACTCCTCCTGTTACTTGTTCTGCAGGTTTAGATTCATATTTTGACTCTAGGGTTAATGGGGGTAGCTGTGCGTCCTTACCAAAAATTCTTCGATAATCAGGGGACTCGCGAATGAGTCTCGAATGATGACCTTTGGCAACAATCCGACCATTCTTTAGAACCAGAATACAGTCCGCTTTCCGAATAAGAGCCAAACGATGGGTTATAATGAAAGTAGTCCGATTCTGAGTCACCTGTTCGATGGCGTTGATGATCTCTTCTTCGGTTTTTGAATCAACTGAGCTGGTAGAATCATCTAAAATTAATATTCTCGGATTAGTAAGGAAAGTTCGAGCAATAGCAACACGTTGTCGCTGTCCTCCGCTTAATGTAGAGCCCCCTTCTCCAACTTTTGTTTCATATTTATCTTTCTGACTGATTATAAAATCATGGATTTGGGCTAAACGGGCTGCATGTTCAATTTCGGTTTGACTTGCATCTTTTGCCCCTATTGCAATATTTTCTAGGATTGTTCGCGGGAATAAATACACATCCTGCTCAATCAGCCCTATTCCCTTTCTGAGCGATTCTAGAGTATATTCATCAATGTTGACCCCATCAATTGTGACCTTTCCTTCATAATCATATAATCTGAGTAATAGTTTAACCAAGGATGATTTACCAGAGCCTGTTGGACCCACAATCGCAATAGTTTGATAGGGGGTGATATGTAAATTAATATCTTCAAGAACTGGTTCTTTTGATTGTGGATATTGAAAGGTTACATTCTCAAAACGAATCTCCCCTGTTGCTGTTGCGGGGAAAACCACTGTACCTTGATCGCTTCCTCTTTCCCCTTCTTTTGTAAACATAATTTTGAAAATTCGACGAGCACCAGCTAACCCACTATTGAAATTATCTATGGCACCACTTATCATATAAGTCGGTTGGAGGAGTACAAGGAGCATCCCATTATACGCAATAAGTCCACCAATCGTTAGGTTTCCATTGAGTACTAGGATACAAGAAAACGCGAGGGAAATCCCTATGGCAGAATACAGCACAAGTGTAGCGAAATACTGGGATATTACGATTTGTCGCCTTTCCCAAGTGTCCCGAAAATCAAGAACATGGTCTAAAAATTTTTTTCGTTCGTATTCTTCCTCTCCAAACGCCCTAACAACTTCAGCGCCCTGGATATTGTCCTGGATCGCCGTAGCAATACTACTCCATTTGTTCAAAAATGTATGGCTTATTGGGGCCATTTGACGATTATAACGCCGAATAGCCCAAATGTACACCCCTAAAAACGGAATTAAAAAGAAGATTAACTCGATTGAATTTAGGGCTGCGATCACAAAGAAAAAGGTAACAATTAGAGAAAAGATGATTTGAGTCAGTTGAGCAAACCCAAAAGAAAATAGCCCTCCCACTTGACCCATATCATTCGTTGCTAGAGACATGATCTCCCCCGAGGAGATAGTATCATGAAAGGCTAAAGGTTTGTTCTGAATTGAATCAAAAAAATTCTCGCGAAGACGTCCCCGAGCCCCCCAAGAAAACCGCATTTGGCAAGAAGATGTTAGATATCCCACAATTAATTGGAAGATTCCTAGTCCTAAAAGTATAGCGGCAAATTGAACTAGTAAAGCCAATTGCTCTGATGAATGGAATATATCTGCTTGGTCAATAATTGCAGCATCTATTGCGTTTCCCAGAACGACTGGAATCAGGGTACGCACCAGAATCATTAGAATTGTTCCACTAATTATCAATATATTCAGAGGATTAGTCACAAAATGACCAAAAAACCATTTATTAAACGAAATTGATTTTTTTTCTTTCATTAAATCCACCAATCTGTTTTATTTCCTGTTAGAAACCCAAATATTTTCCATATTATCCTATTACGGTTATTATTTAACTTTTTCAACCAATGGGCCGATATTTGCCCAGTAGAAATCATGGTTATTGCAGTTATTCATGAGTGACTTTAATTAGGTATGACATGTATAACACAATTTTATATATGTTACTGTTGCGGTGAGTGACACGTACGATTTCTAACATGATGGAAATTTCTCACTTGAGAGCGATCTGAAGAGATCTGCTTTTATAGCCAAGTCACGTTCAGTAACCACATCTTGTGGTCACAATAAGTACTGATCAACTCCATTGTCGAGTGAGTCATCAAGATCCCTTATTATCCAAGATTCGATAATCTAAACTAGATCTATCCGAGCCATTCTATTTCCAGGTTGAATCAAGATTTTGGAAGATTCTTCAGTTTTATGGAATTGATATTTCATAATACTGAAAATAAGATTTCATACTTGCTATAAAAATTTTATCATTTGGGCAAAAGTATAGGATAAACTAAGTTAGACA
>JAEOSY010000039.1 GCA_016840125.1 Candidatus Helarchaeota archaeon
AGAAATATTGCTGTGATACCATCAATTCATTTTGACCATGCTGATTTGTGATACCGATTTTGCAGAGGTCGTCGAAATGCAATTCTATTCTCTTATCAGCGGCCTGGCAAAGTTGGAATCTCCGAAAAATATCTCAGGATGAAAAGCATATGATTTATCGATGATATTTATGCACGCTATACACGAACGTCCCCAAGGATTTGCTCGGATTTTGGGGTTCAATTTTTGACAGCTCGTCTCAATATACATTGATCGAGCGATATATTGTATTTAATGTTGATACCGCCACTGCTCAACCTATGAAATACATAAAACCTTGACCCGTCCATTTCCATCCTGTATAAACACTATAACTTACTTGAATTGCGCCTGATCTTACTTCTGAGCTCACTTTCGAATTGCCAGTACTGCCTAATTCTACAATTTAACAAATGGATTGATTATGGCCAAAATTTTCGTCTGTATCCTCTCCCTTTTGGTCTTTATCTGGTCGCCCCCCCACTCTTGGGCGAAAGATGAAAAGAGATATTTCCCGACTCCGGCCCCAGTTAGTATCGCCCCGGGTAATTATGATGATTCGTGCTGGGGTATCGGGTATAATATTGTCAATCTTACATCCGATTGGGAAGACGGCTTTTGGACCTTCGAATCCGAGCATGTAGGGGAGATTGAGTACCAGGTGCAACATGTTGCCGTGGCATTTCTAAAAAGTATACGGCAAAGATCTTCGATTGAATACGATTTTCTTATTGGAAAGATTACCTCGAAAGAGGGAACCAAACGATATTACTCCGATCTGATGGACAGAGAGGTAGAAGTTGATCATTCAGGCGATGGCATCGATATCGGGATGCGCTTGATTTACAGCCGGAACATCTATCGCCAGTTAAAAGAAAGCCAGAAGAGATTGATAGACTGGAATTACTCTTTCAGCCTGCATGCAGCCTATTATTATACCGAAGGGACGTTTGAGGCCAGATCTTTGGATGGCCAATATGCAAACGAATACACCAGCGAAGAGGAGGGATTATTTTTACGACCGGTTCTTTCGTTGCAGCCTGTTATTGACCTGGGTGATCGTGCTTCACTGATTCCCTATGTGGGGATCGGAACAAAAATCAGTATATGGTTTCAATATTGGGAAGACACCGAATATGTTTCTAAAGGAAGCAACCAGCCTGGGCAAAAAGGCTGGGACGAGGAAGCGGGAATTAATTTTTCGGGCATGGAAACCTATATCGGGTTTGATGTGGGTATCAAAACCAGCTCGTCCAATAACCATCAACTGACCATCGGTGGTGTATTGACAAAATTATTTGGAGAGAATGACTCAGATTTTTCTGAAGTTCATGTAATCTATTCGATTCCTTTCTAATAGAAAGCAGAAATAAATATGTCTTTTTTGCTTAAAAGAATATATACGTTGGCGAATAAATAGAGTTTAAGGCACTTTTACAATAGCTAAACTACTAAAGGAGGAATCAAATGAAAAAACGACTGATCCTTATCTTATCTCTGATTTTTCCGATTTTTTTCTTCATGGCGTGTACTAGTGACAGTGGCGGTGGCGGCGGCAATTGGTGCCCTGGAACCATCTGTAACAACTGTGCCACAGACTGTCCGAAAATTGAACTAGACTGTGCTCCAGGTGAAACAGAAGCTTGTGTTGGAGGTTCGTATTTTGATGCAGATCCAAACCTGAGGTGTACTTTTTGCAGTAAAGATTAATTTATTTTATGCATAAAGATTCTTAAATAAAAGATAAAAACTCTACATCCAGTTTATCCTTTTTTCAGTAATGATGAAATCGTATCTTATCATTTTGGGAGCAGTGAGTCTTTTTGTATTTGCCATTTATATAAGCCTCCTTCACAAAAAAGCAGATGATCATACAGTTCAGGTTAGCGCCGTATCTGATCAAACAAAAACGGCTTCGCCACTCAAGAATACTGAATTTAATGGCATTCTTAAAAATCCGATTATGCACGGCAAAGATGGTTTTACCACTTCGGATAATGTATATTTATCTAAATATTCTGAGACAGTTAATGTCCGAAAAGATAATCGAAATGAAATAACAATAACAAAAAATACACAACAATCAATCGAAAAGCCTCGCACTACTTACCCCAAAATACTAAGGTCACCTTTTTCAACGTCCCCAAATGATGTAGAAAATACAGCTGCCGATGAAAATAACACTTCTCATGATTATGCTCTGGACACACCCACAAACCTGACCTTGAAGTCGGTTTCTTCATCCGAAATAACACTTGGCTGGGAAAAATCTGATGGTGCCGCCGGCTATAATATTTATTATTGTGAAGACAAAACCACCTATCTGCTTGACTGCAAAAGTGTCAACGCTGGAACCAATAAAATGACGTTGCATAACCTTAATCCCGAAGCAAAATACGAAATAGATGTTGTTGCTTTCAACATGGAAGGCAATATTTCCGATTCAAGCAAAATAATGTTTGCTGAAACATTAATTGAGGATTCAGACTTGATTGAAATACCAGATTTTTATAACAATGAATTTCTTGTAATGGAAAGCACATGCTACAATGATTGTGCAAACACCTATGCAATAAAGATAAGTCAAGATTTTTATTTCGATTTTTCGGAGTGTACGAGAAGGTGCAAAATTTGTAATTTATAGCAGGGGGATTAAATGATCAAATCGAGAAGGGAGTTAATGACTCCAATTTGGTTTTTTATCTTGTTTTTGTTCTCATTTGCTTTTTTAATTTCTGCCGATAGTGCGAATGGACAGGATGGTTCAGTGGCAATCTTTTTAGACTGCTATTCTGGTGGTTCCACAGATGTAATTGAAGGTATCGTAATTGAAACTGACCGAAAGGCAAATGTGGTAATTTTGCCAGAAACAGGACAAGGCAAAGTAATTTACCAATATGAATCACCGGATTATGCTCCTAATACCCAAACCGCATATACCGTAAATCGACGATTATTCTTTTGTACATCTTGGTCAAGTGGCCGGTTGGATGTTGAAGAAAAAAATCCACATACTTTTGAGAAAATAGGTGAATATATGATAGGGGGGACTACAGGTGTTAGTCTTTCAAAGTTTGCAGTAGTCGGCAACAAAGCATATTACAATACCAAACATGAATGGAATTATTTATACGGATATAGGGGTGGGGAATTTAAAGTTTATAATTTTACCAATAAAACATATGAAACTTTGCTTGCCTATGGCCATGAAGATAATAAAGGTGATCATTTTTCTGGTAATGATAATTTATACTCAATCTTAACCACCGACATGGACGAAAACACTGTTGCAATCATAGTTTATAAAAGAGATTTGTCGAGTGGAGAAATAGCTGATGTAAAGGGTGTAAGTTATACACACAATCAGTTATATCAACTGGCTGGTGTAGCGATTGATGGTGATGCTCTTTACTGGGTAGCAAAACGATATTCAGATGGAAACGTTTCTATATGGCGATACTTTTACGGTGGCGGAGTACCAGAAAAAATATTTTCGGAAATAATCATGACTGAACTAACAAATATTAATAAAATTGATGTTGATAATGGATATATTTTTTTAGCACTTCGAACAAATAGCGAAACTAATAACAATTATAACGGAAATATATTTTGGTATGATTCCGCGAATAATGAATGGACAGTTCTTGATACTGGCTTGAATATTTTTAGTGGACAAATATTTTATTATGATACCCTTCCTGATTTGAATGGCACCGATACTGACGACAATTCAGGTTCAGATTCCAGTACTGATACAAATAATGAGACAGACGCTGGTAATTATGAAACTGAAGGGAGTGGTAGTAACGGTGGCTTAGGTTGCTTTATTAACATCTTGGGATATTAATAGTTGTCTGTAACATATCTGCAATAAAATTGACCTGCAAAAAGTTGTGTTTACTCCAACCTACATTGAATCAGAGCAAACCTGAGATCACCGGCTTGATATCTCACGGATTGAGAGACAAAAATAAATTGCATTCAAAATTGATATCTTGAAGGCATGCTTTCGACAGGTCTCTAATGTATATCTCCAGATTTTAAAGTAGTTGATAAAAAAATGTTTTTCAGTCGATGGCAAATTTTAATGTACGGTTCGCATATCGTAAGCAGTCATCGAAATTGGCGAATTGTACTCAGTAGGAGCTATGTTGAAAATTGAACATCCCAAAAGGCTTGTGATATAGTTAAATATTTTGAGTATATATGCAATCAATCCTAATTTTATGAAACCTCCATATGTAGTGGCGGATCTTCTTTTCTCAAATCTATTGAAATATAACTTGACCCAAGATAACTTTATGATTTAAATAATTATTAATTGATCTGATATTTCTTTTTCAAGTAACCGGATGTATAATTCACATTGCTTTGTGATCTATCCCCTCTCTTATCTTAAACTCTAAATCAAGACATCGAATGACAGGGCTCATGACTGAAGAACGCGCCAAACGCAAGCTCAGCGCAATTTTGATAGCCGACGTCAAAGGCTATAGCAGTCTAATGGGTATGGATGAAACTGGTACAGTGAATAGATTGAAGGAATACCGATCTTTGATGTCTGATGTCATACAACACTATCGTGGGCGGATTGTTGATTCACCTGGTGATAATATATTGTCAGAGTTTCAAAGCGTCGTAGATGCAATTGAATGCGCGGTGAAGATTCAGCAAGAGATTAAGAATAGAAACGCAACGTTGCCTGATGATCGCAAAATGGAGTTTCGCATTGGCATCAATCTTGGTGATATAATTGAGGATGAGGGTAGGATTTACGGGGATGGTATAAATATCGCTGCAAGACTTGAAGGATTGGCTAAAGAAGGTGGAATCTGTATCTCTGGTACGGTTTATGACCAAGTCAAAAACAAACTTCCTTTTAATTATGAATTTAAGGGAGAGCAGAAAGTAAAAAATATCAAAGAACTGGTAAGGGTATATAGCATTCTGATGGAGGCGAAAGTTGCTGGGCAAAAAATAAACAAAGGCATAGAATTACCAGACAAGCCGTCTATAGCAGTTTTGCCCTTCATAAATATGAGTGGGGACTCGGAGCAGGAATATTTTAGTGACGGAATATCCGAGGAAATCATCACCGGCCTTTCGAAGGTCCCACAAATGTTTGTTATTGCCCGTAATTCTTCCTTCTCTTACAAAGGCAAAGCAGTAAAAACACAAGTAGTTAGCGAGGAGCTATGCGTGCGGTACATTTTGGAGGGCAGTGTGCGCAAGGCAGGTAACCGGGTGCGAATCACCGCCCAATTGGTGGATGCTGTTAAGGGGCATCACTTGTGGGCGGACCGCTATGACCGTGATTTGGATGATATTTTTGCCTTACAAGACGAAATTACTATGAAGATCTTAACGGCGTTGCAGGTGGAATTAACCGAGGGTCAACAAGCCCGTCTATATGGAAAAGGTACGAACAACTTTGAAGCCTATATAAAATTTTTGCAGGCTCGTAAATTTTTCACCCTTTCCGGTGTTAGCAAAGAGGCTATTGCTCTATCTAGACAGATAGCAGAGGAAGCCATTGAATTGGACGAGAATTATCCAGCCCCCTTCGTACTTCTAGCTTGGACGCACTGGGTTGAAGCTAGATTTGGCTTAGGTGAATCCGCAGATGAATCATACAAATTGGCCCATTCAATTGCACAAAAGGCAGTGTCGTTGGATGACTCAATACCTGATGTTCATGCCTTGTTAGGGGGAGTGTATTTATCCCGGAGACAGCATGATCTGGCAATAGCTGAGGGATTGAGGGCAATTGATCTAGGCCCTAGTGATGCTGAGATTCATGCGCTTATGGCTCATATCTTGCGTTTTGCTGGAAGATTTGAGAAAGCAATTACTATGATTAAAAAGGCGCTACGACTGCAACCAAATTATCCTCCCTGGTATATAACTGAGCTTGCTATGTGCTACTACTATGTTAGAAAATATGAGAAGGCAATTGAATTAGCCGAGAAGTATCGTAATCTCACCCAAAGCCGTGGAGAGGATGAATTTCTTTGGCCTTATTACTTAATGCTAACCATAAATTATATCAGTTTGGGTCGAGAGCAGCAGGCTCGTAAAGCAGCATCTGGACTACTTCAATTATTTCCCAACTTCTCTCTAGAATGGGATCGCAAATTTAGTTATTATAAAAATCCTTCTCATTTAGAGAAACAACACAATGACTTGCGTGCAGCAGGGTTGAAATAAGTCTGGGTTTGACGCAACATATAGTAGTGTTTTAAAGCGCTCAAAAAGTTGATACCTCCCCCAAAGGCCAACTATCACCAAAGTACATATCTATTGAGACTATCAACGCTTTGAATAAATTACATATATCCATCTAATTGTCGAGGTAACTAAGGCTTTGCGATGGTTAGTTTATAGACACCATTACCATCCCAATTAGGCCTGGCATTCTGATAAACCATTCGGCATTTCCCACTACCGTCTTTAACTGTAATTATAATAGGGCCATTTGGATCTGCGCTACTAATTTTTGCAGTATTTTTACCGGACAGGGTAAATTTTTTCCAATTTCTTAACTGTTCAAAGGTTGGTATAGTTGTATGATTAGGATCGGATAAATAATCAACAACGTGAGCCGCTATAACATGAGCGTCTGATTCAGCTTTTGTGCAAAAGGTAATTGAACGATAAGCGAAAAAACCAGGGGAGTAGACTACAAATAAAACTAAAAAGAGAAGTATAAACACCAAAAAGCCTAAGCGGAATTTTGGATTTTTAATAATGCTTGAACGTGAACTTTCTTTTTGCTTTTTTTCAATATACCTTTCAATTATGATTTTATTTAAGTCTTCTAACTTCTTTGAGCCTGCCTTATATCTTTTCGGCCACATCGATTCACAAACGAGGTAGATAGCTAAAAATAGAAAAAATTGGGTGGCAATGAAAAATGCAGTTTGGATAATTCTGCTAATCGGGTTTGGCAATTCAATCCAGCCAACCAATAAGATGGCCAAGATTTCTACCCCATGCAGGAGCATTTTCCCCACTGACCAAGAAATAGGTAACAGAATAAAAAGTATTCCAATTATTCCGAAAATTTGAAAACCTGAGTATGGTATTTTTTCTAGCTTGTTAGCGATTATTTCTTTTCTGCGAATTATCATTCTCCGAATTATCCAAACTAGAGCAAAAATAATCGCCATATTGGAAATGATGAAGTGTAATGTTTTAAAGATCAGTTTTGATGATTCCATTAGAATTCCTTTAATGAATGATACAAGAGGAAATTATTTTTCAGGAGTTCTTTGGATATGGTAAACGTTTCATCATTAACCTTAAAAATAATGTAGCTTATTACATCTGCAACAACAATTCATGATCAAGCTACAGCATTTTATAAAAAATATAAAGAAAGGGAGAATATGAGTCAGGAATATTTAATGACGATATCCTCACTGACTGATAGCCCCATTAAATGTATAACCCCTTGACGCATCAGATACACTTCAAGTGTATAATAAAAATTATAAAGAATGAAGAGGGCAAGGTCAAGCTGTTATGCCCTTCACGGTTCAATCAGTGAAGATATCGTCATCAAATGCAATATATCGCTCGCTCAAGGTATATTGAGAATATGATGTAATCACAGGGTGTTAAAAAAATACCAGATCTCTAAATATATCCACAAGCCAAATCGATCCCCCAGCCGTTACAGATATCGCATTTCAGAAGAAAAGGCAAAAAATGGAAATCCACGTAAATGAAATTTCCATCGTGATATCCGAAAAACACAACGCCCCCAAAATTATGAGCGTATCATGTACATGCCAGTTACCTGTAATTGGCCTCCGGCATATGAATAGAAGCTAACGAACCATTTTACGGGTAGTTGGATGTACAGATATATACTGACCTGATACATTCAAAACAGTATCTGGCGGGAGCCGTTTCGGCGCCCGCCTTAATTGTCTTACGTGTACAGGTTTTCAATCCACCTCGTCGCTTCAGTGTCTGTTATCTTTCCCAAATACAGCTGAGTCGTTTGGAGGCTTGAATGGCGTAAAATGATTTTTGACACAATCTCTAAAGGCACCCCCGAACAAGATGCAAACGTGGCAGAATGACGGCGCAAATCATGGGGTCGCAAATGAATCCCGGCTAATTTCCCAGCTTTTATCACGATCATTCTGCCGGCTTCATATGAAATCGGGAAGATGCGGTCATCTGGATTGCTGCAGACACTATTGGCATAATCACGCAATCTTTCCGCTATTTTGGCTGGAATAAAAACATATTCGTACTCCCGGCCGCTTTTCGGATCCCGCAATATCAGTTTCTGATCGTGGATATCTTTTAGCGTCAATTTCAAAACCTCCCCGATTCGCATACCACCCCTTGCCATAAGTTCCAATATTAGACGATTCCTGGGCGGCACTGTCCGAAAAATGATTTCATCGATCGTTTCCTTTTCGATGATACTCCAATGGGTGACTTTCGGCGCTTTAAATAGCTTCTTCATCATCGGAACGTCGCAAGGATTAACAAAATTTTCATCAAGATTGGTTTTAATGAAGTTGAAGAATGATGAAAGGTGGGAATACCTGGTTTTCTTTGTCTGCTGCTTTCTGCCATTGGTCAGCCCGTTCAAAAAGGACAGGACTTCATCGGTCGTTATTTCATCAATATTTCTTTGACCGAACTCCTGGCAGAATTTGGAAATAATGGTTTCATAAGACCGAACCGTATTTTTTTTTCGAATTGACCTGGTGGTACTCTAAACAACATTTTCCTGCCTGTGAAAAATTCATGGTGTTACCTCCTTTGGTTTGGGTTAATAAAATGCCCTGGCCGATAATTGACTTTAGGATATCCATAAGATATATTCAACAAATTCGGAGACATGGTAAATCGCTTGATGGAGGCAACATCAAGATTGGATTGAGTCCAAATAAGGTTCCATAATTTCCGAATTTCAGCTCCGAAAAACTGATGATATCTTGACTTTTTCCTTGCTGTTAAAATAGGTTTTTTGA
>JAEOSY010000432.1 GCA_016840125.1 Candidatus Helarchaeota archaeon
ATAAACAAAAACATGCAGCTCAATCGAAAGCGATGGTTGTGGTTTGTTTAGATAGTACTGCATGGGTAGAAGAAGTGGGAAGTGCAGTTCAAAATATGTTATTGGAAGCTTATTCATTAAAAATAGGTTCTTGCTGGATTGGAGCATTCAACAGGGATGCTGTACGGGAGATTTTAAAGATACCCCACAGCTATAAATTAGTAGCTTTGATATTGCTGGGTTATTATCTAGATGACCCAAAACCAACCCCTCGGCTAGAATTAGGAAAGGTTGCATTCTTAAATCAATGGAGAAAATCCCTAGTGAAGCCAAAAGCAAGTATTCTACCAAAATCTGGAGTTTTATCAATTGCTTTGACAAAGCCCTTCGCCAACACTCAAGCGGAGTTAGAAAAAAGCCCCTTAGCAGAGGATAAGGAGTAATTATTTCAGACTTTTTTTGTATTTGAGTTGTAGAAAATTTTCTAAAATTCTGCGGAATTCTCCGGTTAAAAACTCCTTCTGATGTTTCGAGAAATCATTATACTGTTCTTTAATTAAGCTTTCTTGTTGCTCAATAAAATTAAGTGCTTGAAGTATCTCTGAGTGATGAGGAACTTGAAGTATAGTAGGATATCGAATGATAAAGACCAAGTAGTGTTGGAGCTGTCTAAAATAATTTAAGAATGGGCGCATCAAGGTTTGAGTTTTTTCATCAGACTCAAAATAAGTTCCGAGTATTAGGTTTAATTCCTTTGAATAGTCACCGACAAGCTTAAAATATAGATTTTCCTCAATCGGAGTATCAAAATTCAAGGTTTCTTTTAGATTTCGGATAATTTTTTGCAAATTCTCGTACATTTTTTAACTTAACCAAATTATCGCTGTAATACTATATGTAAACCAGGTTTCATTTTTGCTCTAATATTTCCAATCATAAAATGCGCCCAATTTGTTTCCTCGTCACCATCTGCAGTCCATTTTAATTGAATCAGAAACGAGGAATTCTTCTCTGTATTTGGAGTCAGAAATTTCAGGATATCGATTTTGGTTATGCCATTTGGAATTATGTCACCGATTCCACTCTTTTGGACAACCGATCGTAGGATGTCGGGTTCTTCTAAAGGTATCGCGATTTTATGGCGGTTTACACATTGTGCCCCAGTCCCACCTAATATGGCCGCACCAGGATCACCAGCAATAATTCTGGAGCCACTAACTTCGAGAATTTCACAGGTCCATTCAACCTGGATCTTCTTCGAGTAATCATTTACTGCAATGATGGGAATTTCAATTTCAGTGTTGGGTTTGTAAATTGTGCTCATCAAATCGGCAATGAGCAGGAGAGGGCGGCACGCCTCCTTATACCAGTAGTAGGGAAGTTTAGGAACGCGATCGACATCCACTAACCCCCCACCCGCATAGCCCCACCAATCGGCGAAGAAGTGCCATCTTATCGCATTGTAGGGGATTCCTTTTTGACTGCGGAAGATTTCAGTGTGATATTTAGCGAGAAAGGCACCGTAAAGTAGACTCGCCATAATCCACTCTCGTCTTGAAGAGTAATATTTTGGATGACCAATAAAAGTACTTGTAGACCCAAAGAAGCTACATCTGCTCGACCATTGAACAAGCTCTTCTTCAGTAGGAGGCCACCCAATATCACCCCACTTTTCTGCCGTTTCAGCAATCGACCAAAACCCAAATTCTGAAACGAATCCTGATTTTCTTTTACGAGCATTATAGATGCTTCCACCATTCAACGACCCATCATACACGTGAAGGTCATCGCCAAGTCCAGAAGCACGGTGGACGGGGCGGCTTTTTTCAATATTTTTGACAGTCGTTTCTAAAAGCTCATCCAGAACCTGGTTATCGTAATCTTCAACCTCGTTTCGCTTGTTTGGAAGGAATAAGGCGGGGGGCTCATTATGACAACACCAATAGACGACACTGGGATGATTATAGAGGAAATAAACCATTTCAGCTATTTGCCTACATGCCTTATCTCTGAAAGTTGGATTCGAATTAGCACCGCTATCATAAGACCACTGAAGCGGAAAGTCTTGGAAAACAATAATACCCTCCTTGTCCGTTGCGGTATAACAATCCTTACATTGAATATGAGCATGAACGCCCACGCTATTTAGATGGGCTCGTTTGATTAAATCCATGTCTCTTCTATAAAACTGTTCATCAACATCGGCGAAATGCTGACGTGGTATGTAATTTACCGCCTTTATAAATAAATATTCATTGTTAATGCGAAAAGTCCATGGATCATGGTCTAGACTGACATTTCGAATCCCAAAAGTCGAGGTATTCACGTCTGAAAGCTGATTTCCATCTATTGCTTGAATTTCTAATTGATATAGATAAGGACGCCCCTCAATTTCTTCGAGCTCTGTACTCTCAGGGAACCATAGAAGTGGATCCGGAATTTGAAGCTCAATATCTAGTCGATTAGGACCAGGGCTTAATTCACTCTGAATGGCAGCTTCATCGAATTCTTGACCTAAAGGAGGGATGAGTTTCAAATTTAGGGTTGTTTTAATAGGATCTGAGCCTTTATTTTCTAAAAAAATTGCAATATGGACACGAGCCGGAGGATGAATTTCGAGGGGGGTAATGAAAACATTGAATATAGAGATTAATCCTGTACATTTTAAATAAACCTGTTGTGTAATTCCGCCGGTTGTGAGGCTTTGTCCCCATTCCGAATGCCACTTAGGGGACATACTCCCTGGAAGCCCTCCAGGTCGGGAATCGTGGTAATTCATCGTTCCTTTTATGTACTTTTTGCGATGCAATATCAAAACCTGTTTGGGATCTAAGTTTTCACACGGATCGGTTACTTTAACTACTAAAACATTGTTATCCTCTACGATTTTCGTAATATCAAAATAAAACGGGGCGAAATATCCCTCGTGCGCCCCCAAGAGAACCCCATTTAACCATACTTCAGAAAGATAATCTACACCCGAGAAATGTAGTTCAATGAATTTTTCCGAAGTTAGAGGAAATTTTTTGCGATACCAAACGGGTTTATAATGTCGTTGTAACGCCCCTTCAAGACCATAGTTATTGGGAACCAGGACATCGTTCCATTTAAAGTCGTCATAATTTTTGGAAGATATTTCATCAGATAAATTTCCAAAATCAGCTTTACGTTTCCACTGACCATTTAGACTTATAATTTTTTGGTGATTTTCTGTAATTTTAGTGTTAGCATTGAATTCTACATTTTCTACTTGCTTTGCAAGATGGAGATGTGAATATAAGGAATGCTCGGTGCATGGGCTAATCCCGGGTATTCTCTTTTCCGTCTTGGTTATTGTGAATTTCAAAAATTCCAACTCTTTCAACTTTAATTAATAACTAAGGAAGAACTAATTAAATTATTAGAGTATCGAGATAAATGAAATTACAAATAACTGAGTAGTGGCGAAAAGCACGTGGCGGACTTTATTTCTCTCTATACGAGTGACGTGTTAAGAGAGCTTTTAATGATTCTAGAAGCAATTATTATAGTTTTGTGCCTCCAAATGGGAATAATATACACGAGGAAATATCTTAAAACTAAAAGTAATTACACAATTTTAGCATGGGGGGAATTGCTGTTTGCATATTCAATTTTATTAGTCATATATATCGTAAGTGATTTCTATGTTGATATTACTGGGGGGGAGACAATGAGAGATTTCATTTTAAGTACCGCCTATCTTGCTGGTATCGGAGGAGTTTTTCTTTTTACGTATAATGTAGAAAAAGAAATCCATTTCAACAAACATATTACTTCAATAATTGTACTGGGTATAATTGGATTTCTAATGCTCAACATGTTTATTCCGATGATTGATGCCACCCTTTTGGCGATAACTTCTTGGTTGGTCTTTATTATTCTAATAATTATCTATATCAAGAAGTTTACGACGAAGATAAGTGACAAATGGAGAATAAATGTTTATTCATTAATCGTTGGAACGATCTTAGTTATTATTGGGTTTGGACTTACTGCGGATATAGCGGTTCAAAATTTTGGCGGTATTTGGGTACGATTTTTTGGCGATAGTTTGGTGATTGTAGGGATATTATTGATCTCAGCCCTTTTTATTGGAGTTCCAAGTTTAGCAGAGTTTGATTGGGCTCAAAAAATCAAATATCTGAATGTAATGCATCAGAATGGAGTTCCAATTGCACATTATCATTTTAATGTAGATAGAGAAGAGGAAGTAAATGCGTTGGATGAAATTATGATAGCAGGTGGGCTAACCAGTATATCTCAAATTACTTCAGAGTTGATTAAGAGTGACAAGAAGTTGGGGTTTGTCGATCATGGAGATCTCAAGATCCTGTTTGACCACGGGAAGTTTTTGACTAATGTTTTGATTGTTGATGAAAAACTCGAAATTTTGCGATCTAAATTAGAAAAATTCACGGAACAATTTGAATTTATATATGAGGAAAACCTTTCTCAATGGGATGGAGAATTGGAGCAGTTTAAGTTCCTAAATGCCCTGGTTAAAGCAAATTTTGAAGAAGTTTAGATATTAGATGAAGTGAAGTGAAATGTATCAAATTGAAGGGATGTTTAGAGAACCGGCCCTGATGTTAGAAGTTATCATAATTCTCCTAAGTATTGAGATTGGTTCATTTTTCCTATACCGGTTTATAAAAGAAGGGAAAAGAGCAAAAAATTTCATGATTCTAGTCTGGACCCTCTTCTTTTTTGCATATTCAGTAATGACTCTTCTTTTCATTTTGAGTGATTACTATTTCTTGTTCATGTCAATTGCCCCCTATTATTTGGCAATTTTAGCTTTGATCCCCTTCTTTTTAATTTTAACAATCTATCTTAAGAGAGCTTTTTCAAAGATAAAGGAATATCGGAATCGACTTTATAGTATTTTTATTGGATTTCTTGTGTTTGGTATTGGATTTGCCTTTACTATTGAAATAATGGTGAATTCATTTGGATCTATTTCAAGAATGATCGGAAATATTGCAATTATCTTTGGGATAAGTCTTGCATCATGGCAATTCGTTGGATTACCAAGTTTGAGGGAAATGGATTGGTCTAAGCAACTGAATACCATAGTTATAATGCATAAATCTGGAACATGTATTTGTGAATATGATTTTATAGGCGAAAGGATGGAGAAAGAGTCTTCTAAGGATGGTTTAAATATCACAGTCAGCCTAATAGGGATTGCACAAATGATAACAGAATTGATCCAGAGTAAGCAGAATCTAGAAATAATGGATTATCAAGATAAACAAATTGTTTTTTCGTATGGAGATAATGTGATTGCAGCATTAATTGTTGAAAATTATTTAGAAATTTACAGGAAGAAGTTGGGCAAATTATTAAATGAAATTGAAGTGATTTATAAGGATTATTTGGAGGACTGGGATGGTCAGACATCCCAATTTAAGCCCATTGAAAAATTTATCCGAAGAATCTTCTCATAAATAATAAATTCGATTTTTTAATAGCCATAATGACAAAATATTGTGAATACAGATTTGTATTTGTGTGATTGTACTTTTTAAAAGTAAAAACTTTTAACAGATGTTTTTTTCTATTAATCCACTTAGATTTTTGGAAGGTAAAGAAATGGTAAAGAGAATGCAATTAATTTCAAGATATAAGGTCACATCTTATGGAGGCCCCACTGGTTATTTTCAAAATCGTGCTAATATCTATCTTTTTAATAATAGGAATGAGAATATAGCGCGGATTTATTTCAGAGACCCAAGCGTGGAAGCAAGAAACGATCAGGTATTAAACCTGGCTGGTGTAGACGTAATTACGATACATATGCCATCTTCTGAATTCCAGAACGTGTTAGACGTGTTACGGAATGAAAAACCAGTTTATGTGGACTTTGTTACGGGGACAGGGTATATCACGACTAGTAAAGAACCTATTGGAGAAGGGGAAATACGCCGAGGATAGGGGAATCCATCTATCTTTTCTAATCAACATCATGTCAAATCTTTTTTAATCTTGATGACGAAAAAGAGGTATCACCAATTTGAGCAAACTCCCATCACGATTCAACGTTATAGTGCTTCCTCCAAAAAAGAGTATAACCACATTAAGAGCACTTCTTATCAGGGTTCCAAGAAGAGGCGAAAAGATCAATCAATACACATCGTTTCGGCATTATAGGATGAATCTCGAATATCGAGAGTCGAACCGCCTTCGTCCAGTGAAGATAGAATACAATGACCATGGAACACAATATCTCCAAGCGAAAAAATTTATCCAGATTTTAAGGAAAGCCAAGACTATTTATCTCGTGGCGGATGAGAAGAAAAGCCTAGAAGATTTTGGTAGGATGTTAGAGGATTATCAGATCAATTATAAAATGATTGAAATTTGTCGTCTCTGCATGCTGGATAATAAAATTACCTTCCTTCAAAGGACAGATAGATATTATCGAAGCCGTGAAGTGACCTTTCCAATGTGCTTGCAATGTGCCATGAAAGAGGTCATGGATGAAAGTAATTTCAGAGGTTTTAAGCCAAATAAAAAGTTCCTAAATCGAATTGAAGGGCTTCTAAGAAAGAAATTCCACCATAATGTGAATAAGATTTTGAAGGTGTTTGACCCGGGATTCGATGCGAGTAAGAATCCTGAATTTACTTTATACGATACAATCAAAGCAAGTGGGGATGCGAAAAAAGAATTTGATATAAGGAAGTATAATTTAACTCAACAATTTCTTGATATATTAAAAAAGGAAAATGTTACTCATTTAATGTTTGTTCAAAATCTGGCAATTCAAAATGGGTTATTAAGAAATGAAAATCTACTTATCTCAGCTCCTACGGGAACAGGGAAGACATTGGTAGGGGAATTAGCAGGAATTTCAAGCCTTTTCCAGAGAGAAAGGGGAAAATTACTTTATCTCGCTAATTTAGTTGCTTTAGTCAACCAAAAATACGAAAATTTCAAAAGTAGATATAAGCAATTCAATGTAGCTATTCGCGTAGGGATGTCTAAGATCGATATTGGGGGTGAAGACTTAGTTATCATGGATGAAGATATCCAAGACGCAGATATAATTTGTGCTTCATATGAAGCGTTTGATTTTCTTCTCAGACAAGGAAAAGAAGAAGTTGAGAACATCGGAAAAATATCTACCATTGTTATTGATGAGATCCAAACACTTGAGGACGAAGATAGAGGTGCAATATTAGCAGGGTTAATCGCAAAAGTATTTATATTATTTCCTGAAGCACAAATCATTGGTCTTTCTGCTACAATCGGGAACGCCCAAGAGGTTGGGAAACTACTTCAACTAAAACCGATTGAATATTACGAGCGCCCGGTTCCGCTAGAACGCCATCTCGTTTTGTGTAAGTCTGAATACGATAAATTTTTCAATATAATTCGATTAACTCGCCATGAATCAAAGCAAGTGAGCAAATATGGATTTCATGGTTCCACACTTATTTTTACAAATGCACGCTGGAGATGTGAATTTCTCGCCAATCTCCTACGTGAGAAGGGTATCAAAGCAGTTGCATACCATTCGGGTTTGACCTATAATAAGAGGAAGGATATCGAGCTATCCTTCGATCAGGGGTTAATCCAAGCGATTTGTACTACTTTCGCCCTAGGAGCAGGGTTTGACACCCCATGTTCGCAGGTGATATTTGAATCATGCTTGATGGGTATTGAAGTTTTAACCTCAAATATGTTTCTCAACATGAGTGGACGAGCTGGGAGGTTTCGCAGACAAGAACGGGGGAAAATTGTCCTATTAGTAGAAATTGGGAAAAGTTATCATAGAGCTGATAAAACAGAAGACCAAATTGCCTTAGATCTATTGGAGAGCGGAACCGAAAATTTAATTTTAGACTATACCCCTGATTTAATTCAAAGTCAAGTCCTCGCGGCCATAGCAGCGGGAATTGATACGCGAATTAAGGAATTTTACAATTATCTAGTAGGGGCGAGAGAGGAGATAAATTTACTTTTACAGAGTTTGAGAAAAGGGCAATTAATTGAAATGAAACAAGAAAAATATCAGGTAACCACTCTTGGGCGTGCAATTGCATTATCGTTCTTTTCTGTTGAGGAAGGGTTGATGATAGTTAAAGAAATTCGCCGGAGGGAGAATCCCCTGACTGTTGCACTACGCCTGGAATTCTTTAATAATATCTATATTACCGATGAAATTAAGAAAATTTTTCTGGAAGAACTCAAAATCAATCTTCCCAATAAATTCATTACTGGAAGAATTATGGGGATTGCCGCTTCATCGATCAAATTTAAGAGACGTTTGAGAAAGTTTTCATGGTTATCCAAGACAATTGCCCTTTGGCAGAAGCTATTTTTCGGCTGCAAATGCGGAAATGCGCCCCACTGTGATTGCACCATCCTCACCCTAAACCAAACATTGATCCAATTACGGATTGAGCAGGGACTCACCCCGAAGAGAATAAGCCAGTATATGGAAAGGAAGTTCAATTTAAAAGTGTATGCGGGAGATCTTTTACGATTCTACGATAATTTAATTCATCGGTTGCAGGGTATTCAAAGGATAACGATGACTCTTAAAAAATACGAGATTTCCGATGATATCTCGGAACTAATTCATAAAATTGAGAAACCCTCGCGAGTTATTCGCGAAATTTCATAGAAAATTTTTCTAACAATTTTAAAAGGCAATATCTTTTTTAAAAGCTATAACGTAATATAGAATATTCAAAAATTTCAGAAGGACAAGATTGACGGGAAATAGATGGCATGAGTAAGAAAATTCTGCTTTATAGCGTATTTGACGATGAATTTGGTCCAATGCCGGCATTTTACCTACCGAACGGTGCGAATGAAGAATTAATTATGAATTTAGCAGTACAATCACTAACTAGTTCATTTTTCGGGGATTATGGGAAGGACCATGAGGGGAAGGCAATAATAGCATTGTCAATGGCAGAAATGGCCATGTTTATTTATTATTTTGTAATTCCAACGAGTCAAGCGCGGGGCGGTTCAAGACCCGCCGCGATTTCTATTCTAGTAGAGAAAAAGGATGAAAATCTGTTGTACGAGAATTCAGGCTACCTCGAAAATAGAATCAAACAAATCATTCCGGCATTACGAAGTTCCGATCCATCAGTAAGTACCGTGGAATTAATGAGGCTTTTTCAAGATGTGAAAAAAATTGATCAACAACTCAAAAAGCCAGTTGAGAGATTACGAATAAAATCAATGTTCCAAGTAATCAAAGAGAGTAATATGCTCAAATTATTGCATTGTGTTATTTGCAATCTTCCCGTTGTAATTATTGGAAAAGATCTAAAATCAATTATGACCGTTTGTGATTCAATAACCCCACTAATCCCTCATAAAATATTAATTATTGAAACCATCACAGCAGATGCCGAAGCAATCCCTGCCTTTGATATCCTAACAATCGAAGAACAAGAATGGAATAAAAAACCGACTATTTTTGAATCTATTGTAAAATTACCACGATTTTCGATGGATGATGAAAAATTTTACAATTTAGAAGGAGATTTCATTTTTGCTCAGACATTACTCAAAAAAGTAAAGAAAATGAAAATTGAAAATGAGATTGAAACCTTTATCCGGATTTCAATCTTGAAAATGATTAAAAAAGCTGAGCAATTAGAAGAGCTACTAACAAAGGAAAATAAGATTGCTACTGAAGTAATCTTAGAAAAACTTGATATTAAAAAGAAATATTTAGAGACTCTTCTCCTGCTTTTAGGGGATAAGAGGGAAGAACTACAGCAAAAAATTGAATCTAAAGAGAAAAGATTGAAGCGATTTTTAGCCTCAGAATAATTAGTATTCGCTATTAAAATAAATAGATTGATAAAATGCAGGAAATTTTAATAATTAGGCAGCCTCAAAACAAAAAAGAATACGCCTCTATGTTTAATTTAAGATGGAAAGTTCTGAGACAGCCTTGGAATCAACCCAAGGGTTCTGAACGAGATGACGAAGAGGCTAATGCCGATCACTTTATTGCAGTATTGCATAATAAAATTATTGGAACAGCTCGCCTCCATCTAATTAATGAGAACGTTGCGCAAATAAGATATTTAGCGGTCGAGGAAGAGTATCGAAATAAGGGAGTTGCTAGTAAGATTCTGGAAGCGATACATCTCACTGCAAAGAATAAATTTATCAAATATCTTATTCTAAACGCCCGGGAAACGGCGGTTGATTATTTTCAAAGAAATGGGTACAAAATAGTTGGCGAGGGACAAACCCTTTTTGGAGAAATAAAACATAAAAAAATGATGATTCAATTTGGTAGAAGCGATTTGCGAATGCGCACAATAGTTGAAAATCTGAAGAAATCCTTACTCACAGGAGATTAATATTCATTATTATCTGCTGAATTTCATCATTTACTAAGTCGATATTTATTGATTTTTCGAAAATCGTAATTAGATAATGATTTTCTAGAAAGAGGAGGGCAACATTTCCTTCAGATCCAAAGAGATCGATCCGTTGGAGAATGATATCCAGATCTACTGTTGAAATTTTTAATATATTTTGTATGATCTTTAAAAAAATATGAGTTTGATATTTTTCAGATGAAATGGACTCAATTAGCTCACCTTCTTTTGTGAATAAATAGGCCCCATTCAGTCCCACAATGTTTGAAATGCTATTCAGTAAATTCGACATTATTTCACCTTCACTTTATTTGTTCTAACTTTTTAAATAGGGGGAGAATATGGTCGAGCGCGATTTCGTGTTCTTTATCTAAAAACAATCCGATGTAAAGAGAACTAGATATTTTGAATAAAAAAACATTCAGCATCATCGTCTCTATTCTACAATAATCCATATTCCCGATTTTGAGAGTATTATATGATTGTTCTAGGGTTGGGAGTATAAGGGAAATCATTCTATCGGGAAAAGGTGAATCCATGAAGGCTTCTAATTCGAAATCTTCAAAATCTTTCTTCACCAATTTATGTTCCACTTGATTTTTATCAAGAATAATAACTCCAAACAGGGAAGGGATGGGAAATAATTGATTTTCAATCTCCTGTAAGATAAAGCCAGCTTTATCTTCCTCATATAGAAGCTTTTCAATAATCAAATCCGCACCTTCGTCTTTTTCCTTAAGGGCACGGGATTGCTTGATATATAATTGAAATTTCTCTTCAATATATACCCCAATATCCGCGGCTCTACTTTCCCATTGTGATTCCAGGTCATCAAGATCAATAACCAAGGCAACATAGAGAATATTTGTTGGTACAATTATCACTTTTTTTTCATGAGTTATGAACGATTTTAACGTACCTAGTTGTAATTCTTCAAGAAAACTGGTAATCGCCATTACCATACCACTCGCAAGAGAGGCGTCACCAGCAAATTCTTTAAAATGATGAGAATAAAGAGGGATACCAGATGTCTTATTAAATACAATAATACTATAAATCATGTTGACGCCTTCAAATAAAAATTTCACATTTTATTCATTATAAATTCCGAATTTTTTTGCTGTCTGAATTAAATGTTTGATTTTATCTATTGATAATTCTGTTGTGAAGGTGTGCTGATTCATTAGAATATATCCACCCTGTTGTGCCCCATCTTCAATACACTTTGTAACGACTTTTTCAATGATAGAAGGGGGCCAATCAACAATTTCAAGATTATTTATATTCCCGAGCAAAATGGTTTGAGCGCCATACTTCACTTTGATGTTAGCTAGCTCGTCATTGAAACTTAGAGTAATTCCAAAGACTCCAGAGTCTATTAATGGTTTGATTAAAGGTTCAATTTCACCACCAGCAGTCCCGAAAACAACAGGCGCTTTAATCCCTTTAATTATTCGGGTAAGTGATGGTTGTACAAATTCTTCGAAGACATCTGATGGGATAGAGCTGGCACTTGCAAGTCCATCCACCAAAATTATGATATCGGCCCCATTTTCGATTTTTGCGTTTGAGAGTTGGATTATATAATTTTCTAATAGAGATACAATTGACTTACTTTTATCGGGCTCCATTAATACCATTTCATACCATTTTGAGGCCCCTAAAAGAAGAGAGGGGAGCGAAAATATTCCAGAACCTACCCCTAAAATCGGAATTTTCCCTTTACCATATTCAGCTAGGAATTTCTGGAGGATTAAAGATTCCTTTAGAATTGGATCATTAAATGGGTCCGGAATTTCATTCTCTAAAATTTTATTTGGATCATCAAAAAAAGCGGGTTTAGCTATGTTGGGGTCTCCATCATCATAAAAAATTACATTTGATCCAAAGGGTTCTGCTTCTTGAGCTAAATAAGTCAAGCCAAGAAGACAATCATAATCGAGCTCTCTTTGCATTCGAATTTGCATTTTTGCAATTTGTTTACCACTAGAATAATATTCTTTATATGATAATCCAGAGAGTTTGGCACCGGTAGTTGATAGAAGAATGAATATTGGAACGCGATCTGGTATTTTATGCTTAGCGGTGGTTAATACGCGCTCTAATGATGTCATTTCAGTTAATTAGGACCCTCCCATTTTAAAGAGTCGAAATGATTTCGCATAATTCTTCTTTTTCTTCTCTGTTTTATAATCTACGATTTTACCAAAATCTTTTAGTTGCTTGGCATATTCCACAGCTTCATAAACATCCATCGCCATTGCGTCTGCTTTTACCTTCTTTACTAGATTTAAGTTAAAGTTAAATGGTGCACCGCCAACCATTAGAATTATCTTTCCAGATAATTTCTCACGATCCAATAGAGCTCGAACTTGAGGAATCCCACCAGCTGTATTCATCATCATTGAAGAAATCATGATAATATCGGCTTCATTCTCTTTCGCAGCTCGAATAAAATCCTTGGGAGGAGTATCAGGACCAAGATAGATCACATTCCATCCTGCAGCTTCTAAGAAAACTCTCAAAATTTCAGGGCCCAAAACATGATAGTCTCTCTGAATATTACCGAGGATAATAGTTCCGATATGTTGTTTTTGATCCCCCATCAAGTTCTTGAGCTTCTTAATTGCACCCTCAGTAATTTTGGATATTGCCAGAACCTGAAAAGAGGATATTGTTTTATACCCTTCCTCCGCGAAAGTTTGAATATTATTAAGGGTTTTACCGATGATCTCTGTAAAAATGAGATGTGGATCGATTTTTGAATCAATAGCCTCATCGATCAGCTTCATAGCATCCTTATATTTACGGTTCGTTGCGTATGAAGCAAATAAAGTATAAATTTCATTAATAGCAAGCGATGAAGACATATAAAAAAGGATTGCTTTTTATCCTTTATAATTTTTCAAGCAATGATACGTTGATATTTCTTTATTATCAACTGAGCACCTTTCATCCCACTATCAGCAGCCAGTTGTGTCCCAATTCCGTGAGTATCTGCACCAGCAGTATCTCCTACTACAAATAAATTTTCAATTGGTAGTTCAGAGGATATACGATAAGGTCCAGATTGATCTGGTGTTAAGGCAGTAGTTTCAATTGGTCCAAAGGCCTTTCCAGACATCTTTGCCAAATCGAGAGGAGTAGTAATATCCATAAAGATGGTTTTATCCTCAATGTCTGGAAAGAATTTTAGGATATCTTGATAATAATGGTCGGTAAAGGCTTTCCAATCCATTGCGTGGGTGGGGGCAAGTGTTCCAAAGATTATCAGTTGATGCCCCGGAGGTGCTAGATTTGGATCAGCGTTGGAGGGAATCATAGTCATGAAACCAGTTGCTTTAGGACCGCCAGGTGTCCGTTCCTTCTCACCAAAAACGCTTAAATCACCATGATAAAGATTAACGAAGACATGGTGGTCAATGATAGGTTCCCTTAAAGCAAATTTAAAGGTAATCGCCGAATATGAGGGTTTTAAGTTTTCAACTTTTTCAATATAATCCTTATCAAAATGTTCCCGCCCGACTAGAGAACGAACCGTGGGTTTAATTCCAGTATTGGACACGACAAACTGTGACGTAATGGATTTCCCATTAACAATAACACCTTTAGCCTGTCCATCTTCGATGATAATCTTTTCAACAGGTGTGTTCGTACGGACTACACCCCCGTACTTAGCAGATGCCTTGAGGAATGCTTGAGGAACAGCAATTGCCCCTCCAATTGGATATGAAATGTCATTTGTTACAACCCACTCAGATAACCCCTGAATCAATTCTGGTGCGGATGCAGTTCTAGGGGGTAATCCAAACATTCCCCCAGTTAAAAAAGCCAACAGCGATTTAACCCCACTACTAGGATTGAACTTTTTTAAATAACTTTCAAAGGTTAATTGTTCTTCATGCATCTTCTTCAACTTTTTCTTTCCGGTCTGTAAGATATTCCCCATTATTCTCATTAGAGTTGTCATATCGTCTCCTCGGAATCCCATCTTGGATAAATCGACCTTTTTGGGATCCTTAAAACTAGGGGCTTCTTTCTTACTTGTACTCAATGTAGCTGGATTAAAGGCAAGTCGTGTATAACCCTTTTGTCCTAATGCACGTAGGGCAGTGCGATCCATGATACTCACAAATTGGAGATAATCACGACAATCGACCTTCTTCAAAATTTTCCCGAACCGTCCTTTAATACCAGAGGAAAAGACATGGATTGCAGAATCAATTATAAACCCTTCTTTCTCGTAGGAGGTGGACATCCCTCCAACACGCTCATTTTTTTCAAAAACTAGTGTTTTAAATCCAGCATGGCTAAGTAACGCGGCACATGCCGAGCCACCAATCCCTGTACCAATCACTATGGCATCAAACACATTATTGCTAGAACTCATTGGCGCTTTTCACCTTCGATGTCTAATTCTCCTACATCCATTCTACTAAATACCTATGAAGTTTTTGATAAGGTTTATAACAAACAAGCTAAATAAAATGTGAAGAGATCCCTTTTTACGAAGGGATTATCGTTCTAATTTTAAAAAAAAAAAACAGAAAATAGAATATGGGTTTAAAAAAATGAACAAATCTACAAACCGGAGCAAAAACAAAACACTGCGGAATTATCTTTTAGTCAGTATAGTCGGAATCATTTTCTTCGGCAGTTTATTCATGAACGGTATCGCTACCAGCACTAATACTAGTTTTCAAGGAAATCTAATGTTAAACACAGGCAGCTCCGACCAACACGATGATTTTGGGAGTGCCAGATTCGATTACTATTGGAATAGCAGCTGGGCTACAGCTGCAACAGTGGAAAACAAGGCACATGCAGCAATGGAACTTGCTTATGATTTTTTGGTGAATACTTGGGGATTAAACGACCCTACAACAGATGGAGGATTAGGTTATGAACCCCCTATAGAAGTTAATGTAACAGAAGAATCAGGATACAATGGATATTGTAGTTGGGGGGTCTGGTCCAATGGTACGTCTGCGGACCAAATGTTTACCATTGGCATCCGCCCAGATTATTTGGCGTTTGATGCAAGTCATGAGCCCCTGAAAGTCGCGGGCCACGAATTCCTTCATGCGTGTCAGGTACGGCACAAGGGGAACGAACCGCTTGATTGGGTACTTGAAGGGCAGGCACGAATGAGTCAGGATAAGTTCAATAACTGGCTGGATCATGCAGATGGCTCTGAAGCTGGTAGTAGCTTTCTTAGACAGTCCAATGGTTATCTCAACGGTCAACATGAAACTGATCTCACCGCGCTCTCCTATCCCGCCTGTTTGTTCTGGGCTTATACATGCGAGCAAGTTGGGACTGATAACACAGATCCAGACTATGGATATGATGTAATTGCAGATTTTTGGGATACAGCTGCAAATCCCACCAGCATTGATGGCATCTCGATGTTTAATAACATGCTGAGCTACAAGGGGTCAAGTGAAACGTTTACCTCTATCTTTGAGGATTTTTGCGTTGCAAATTATGCAAAGGATCTTACCGATGGGACAGTTCCCTCTGAATGGAAATACGTTGATGATG
Source organism: Candidatus Helarchaeota archaeon (assembly GCA_016840125.1). Next base: position 15,915 of record JAEOSY010000432.1, read on the forward strand.
ATGAAACCGATGGTTCCGGGGATTATGATCCAGTTTCTCTACGAATTACAGGAACTACGATAACATCCTCGAATTCAAAATCAGATGGTTACGAATTTGTAGACCGTTGGTCTTCTAAATATTATGAGGTGGATATTGCTTCCAGTGCACGAGTGATCACGGTACAATTCAACCAATCAACAGATAACACTTTGTTTTACGCAATGCTCGCCATGGATGGCAACGATCTAGAATATTCTTACACAGTAGAAGCAAACGACTTCGCCCGTGCAATAGTAAACGATAATTATGATAAGCTCGTTATTATTGTAGTTGGACTGGAAAATGAAGAGTCGAATCCATCTGAATTTAATTACTTAATCGAAGGTTCAACGCCAGAACTCAGCATTCTCCAACCAAGAAGCTATCCTGAGAATTATCAAGCTCGGGCGGGACCCCATAATGACTCCGAAAAATTCCTCGCCATCGTTGATATCTCTCACAGACAGACGGCACCTGTTCATGGGCTTGCCACAGAGAATTTCGAGGCAATGGTCGGCAACCAGACAGCGACTGTAATCTCTGCAATCGATGTCTTTGGGAAGTATCTCTTGGAAATACAAGCACCAAACCAGACTACTGATGGGTATTATTCGCTAAATGTGACACTTGTGGATTCCGATGGGACAACTGTTATGGCGACAGATATTAATCTCGATGCAGTTTATTATGGTGCCTCCTATATTGATAATGCATTAGTCATCGATAGATCTGGCAGTATGGCGACAAATAATAAGATTTTAGCTGCTGAAAGCGCCGCGAAACTTTATGTGAGTAGTTATTTAAGTGAAGATCAGATGGCTGTAATTGCCTATGACAACACGGCGTCCATTTTACACCAACTTCAAAAATTGACGTCGGGAAATCGTACAGCTGCGATAGCGGCAATCGACGGTATTTCCACAGGTGGCGCTACATCAATTGGCGATGGACTCTTGAAAGGACAAAATCAATTGTATCAAAAAGGTATAACCAATTATTCAAAAGAAATTGTACTTTTATCTGATGGATTGGAAAATACCGCCCCTGATATCAGTGATATTCTACCACACCTATTAGGTAACGGCACGACCGTCCATGTAATTACAATTGGTGCCACAGCTAATTCGGATTCAGAGTTGATGCAAAATCTAGCCACCGCCACTGGAGGAACCCACCACCATGCTTTCGACCCCTCAAGTGGGGATATCCCAAATGATTTGGCAGAGATTTATCGGGATATTGTCAATACCGTACGAAATCTACAACGGTTCTATCAAGCGCGCGGATCAATATCAAGCTTGGGCTCTTATATAATCCCTGTTGATAATGATTTAAGCCAACTTGAGGTAACAGTACATTTCAATTCTTCAGCAACACCTGTAGTGACTTTACAAAATCCGAGTGGAGGTGTTGTTACCGAAACATATACAGAGGAAATATCAGGAATGGGGCATTATTTCTATCGAGTTACTGGAGCGGTCGCTACGGGTGACTGGACAGTTAATATTACACCATCTGCACCGCTGACTTACTTTATTGAAGGAGCGGGTAAGAGTGACATCACAATGCGACTACTTTCGCCAGCTACTGAGGTTGTTCTCTCGTCATGGGGAACAGGAAAAACAATAGGTACACCAGTACCAATTATCATAAGTCTTTCAGATTCTAAACCTATTCTCAATGCTAATGTGACTGCTAATATCACACATCCTACAAAGGCTAAGAATAAAGTCTGGCAGATGCCACTTTATGATGATGGTGGACACAATGACGGTGCCCCCAATGATGGAATTTACGGAAACGTGTTTACAGCGACAGTTACAAATGGAACGTACTCTGTTATGACAATGGCATCCGGGAACTCCAACGACTACGGTAGTTTCACCCGATTCAAATCCGGAGCATTTCACATAATTCAACCACGGGAGCAAGGTACAGAGGATGAGGATTATGATGGTCTTCCAAATGCATGGGAAAAATGGTTTGGCTTAGATCCTAAGGATGGTACGACTGATAATGGCCCTACAGGTGATCCTGACAAAGATACAATAGTAAATATTGACGAATTTTATCACAGCACTGATCCTTTGAATGGCGATACAGACTCTGGAGGAGAAGGTGATGGTTCCGAAATTGCCAAAGGAAGAAATCCACTAGATCCTAGTGATGATACGATGGATGTAATGCCATATGTACGTGCACAGCCAAATAACGGGTTTGTGCGCTTCTTTTTGCCGGAGAACAGTAGTTACATCAATTTATTTGTCTTTCGATCAACCGATCCCACCTTTGCCTTTGCAAACATTTATAATGGTGGATACCCCGCCAGCGGGATATGGGAAGATGCTGCCGTTATAAATTATAACACCTACTACTATCGCTTCTTCGCGGAAACGGCTGATGGGCGCCGAACAGGGCTTAGCCGTGACTACATGGCGACCCCCAAGCAAAAAAACATCGCACCTGAAGGTAATATCGTTCTAGATGGCGGCAACAAGACTACGGAAAAGGCATGGGTTCAAGTTGACATGTACCACGTGGAAAATGACTTAACCAACGAATCCTCGTTTAACCCGACGCATATGCGTCTGGCTGAAAGTACTGAAGCATTATTGAATAAAGCATGGTCGCCTTTCATATCGCACACAATCTTTCTCTTCGCCAATGGTTCATCCGGGTTACAAACTATTTATGCACAATTCAGAGATAATCAACCAGTTCCAGAGGTTTCCCCCGTTTTTACTGCAGGAATAATTATTGAAGGTATTGCGACCATCGGACCTGAAACTACAGTGACGATAATTCTGATACTAGTCGATTTAATCGTCATAGCGGTTATTTACTATAAGAAGAAGAAAGCGGGATTTAGCTTGAGTAAATTCTTTGCTCCAATCGAATAAAACAAAATAAATATAATATCTCCATTCCCTTTTTTTTACTAACCTGACAAATTTCTTCAATATCTGCTATATTTGTTATAGATCGGTTTAATTTTGAAATAAAACAAAAATTATAAACGAGATTTTCGGTAAGTAAAATATAGCGTATCACATCAGGCACACAGTACGAGAGTTAAAGAAAATCGTTCAGGACAATTAACCTTGTAGGATATGGAAAGTTTTTGATGCAGATGGAACTGGAACCATTTTTTAATCCCAAATCGATAGTAATATGCGGTGCTAGCAATGTTAAGGGGAAGTTTGGTAATCAAATAATCCGGAATCTTCGAAATGTAAGATATGGAGGAAAGGTTTTTTTAGTAAATCCCCAAAGAGAGGAGATCCTTGGATTAGAAACATATCCAAGCATAAAAGAACTCCCAGAAATTCCTGAACTTGGAATAATAGTACTTTCTCCAGAGAAGGTCTTTAAAGCAGCGAAATTATGTATTGAGTTTGGGATTAAGAGTATAATGGTTGAAGCTTCTTTTTTAGATGCTGAGACAGAAGCTGAGCTGACGGGATTAGCCAGGGAAAACAACGTCAGAATTATAGGTTCCAACACTATTGGATTTATTAACTTTTCAGATAATTTCACAACATCTATTATTCCGGTGAGATGTAATTTTAATGGGACTGGGCGAATAGGCTATATAGCAGCTTCAGGGGGGTTGGCAGGAGGCTGTGGCTGGTGGAGCCCAAACCAAGACATTGGCTTCTCTAAAATTGCACATCTTGGTAAAGCATGTGATGTACAAAAGCACGAAGTCCTCCAATATTTGGCTGAAGATAATGCAACCGATGTGATATTACTTCATCTTATCAGCCTTGATCAAAATCTATTAAAGACGATTTCAAAATATCATAAAGATAAACCAATTTTATACTTAAAGGCCAATCAATCCAATCCTTGTGAAATAATCAAGGACGCAGGAGCTATTCCAGTAAGTACATATCAGGATTTATTTGAGATGGGAAAGGCTTTTTTACAAGCACCATTACCTCAGGGTAATAGATTGGGATTAATTGGGCCGAGTTCGGGAGCTTTAACGTTAATAACCACGAAGCTGCCGCTCTACGGTTTAGAACTCGGTAGTTTATCTGAAGAAACCGTAAAAATCTTACGAGAAAAGGTTCTTCACCCGAAAAATTCAGATCCAAATCCAAATCCAGTAGATTATTGGCCACCTATTCGCTTCAATGGGGAGGAAGTAGGCGATAAATATGCAACCGGAATTAGAGCGTTATTGAATGATGCGAATATTGATGCAGTCATTGTAGTTTTAGAGATTTTTAAAGAGATAGAGTTTGATATTCCAAAATATTTTGGTAGGTTAAAACAGGAGTTCCCCAATAAGCCGATTGTGGTAGTGTGTATTCAGGTAGAACCACCCTCACTGCAACGAATTAGGGAAGGTTTAAATCAAATTCAAATGCTCTATTATGTTCAAGATGTGGAGCGGGCAATAAAAGCTATATGGACTCTGTTGTATTTTCAAAAGCGTCGTAATTCGAATTAAAAAGTGGTATTAACTTAAAGATATTTGAACGCTTCAGTGAGAGGGCTACACCCACCGCAACGAACACAGCCCGCCTTGCATTTAGTCGGATTTGCCCCGAAATCCCGCATTAATTGAGCTAGTTTAGTAAATAAACTAATTAATCTCGAGGGAGAAGGAGGTAAATGATTTTCGAGGGGAGTACCAGCTATGGGGCGGAATGGGACAACGTGCGGGATTACACCTAACCCCAAAAGTTGTTTCGATCCTTCAAGGATACTTTCATCGGATTCGCCTAACCCAACAAGGATGTAAGAATCGACTTGGTATTCTCCGAACAGCTGAGCTGCAAATTTCCAAGCATCCTTATATTTTTCAAGAGAAATACTTATTTTACCTGGACAAATTCTCCGTAAAACATCTTTATCAAATGATTCAATGTGAATTCCTACCGTATCTACACCCGCTTCATGTAAATCCTCAAAATATTCTACCTTAGCAGGAGGTTCCAACTGGACATGAATAGGAATATCATAGTCTTTTTTAATTTCTCTCGTAATTTCAGAGTAAATTCTTGTACCTTTATCCGGCTGGGGCAAGCTTCCAATTGTTAGGATCACATGTCGACAGACGTTTTCAGAAATTGCTGCACCAACCACTTCATGAAGTTGTTTTGGGGTTTTGACTGGTATAGTGGTGCCCGATTGAAGAGATAACTCTATGCCACAAAATTGGCAAGCCGTATTATTTCTCCAATAGACACATGTTTGTACAACAGTCGAAGCAATACAATCAATCCCATGAATTAGAGCAATTTGATACATGGGAATATTATCAGAAGTGAGTTTTGAATAGAATTTGGGAATAGGGATTAGTTCTGCGTTTTTTAATTGGGAACCATTTAGAAAAACTTTTCCATCTTTAAGAAGAAACGGAGAATTTTTCGCATACGGTGGCCAGAGTGGTACATTAACACAGGTTCCGTCCTCAAAACGAACGAATCGACCACCAGCGGGACCCGCCCCCACCCTTCGTCCTTTACTTATACCCGATTCACTTCTCATCCCATTTGTAATGAGTGCGATCTTCAATTCAGTAATATTTTGAGGCATACGAAAACACGGTTATCTTAGAGAAAGTAGCTAAAAAAATTTTCCTACAACATCGAAAATACAATAGAGTACATAGGAACTTGAAGAAAGGAAAGTAGGAGATAAGCCCCAGTCACACCTACTGGAATTGCGATATTATCGGATAATGGAAGGACGGGGGTGATAGCATCGATTATAAAAAAGACAATGGTAGCGACTATCCCCCAAATTGGACCCACTAGTAGGACAGTCACTAAGAGACAAACGATAACTCCACCGATTGACCCTTCCCATGATTTCGTTCTATTAAAGGCTAACCTATGTTTTCCATACCTCCGTCCGAAGAGACTAGCAGCAGTATCTGCAAGGCTCAAAATGCCAATAATGGAGAATAGAGGAATTGGGTAAATAAACATTGCAGCAAACATCATACCTATGGAGAAATAGACATAAGACGCGACAGTATCCCGTTCTTTTTCCCGAATGCTAAGGGAGGCGAGTCTCCGTAATGGAAAGAAGAACCAGTTTTCACCCAATCGGGCACCCTCATTCATGGTAAAGAGAGTTGTTAATAATGCAAATAAGGCGAAAATGACTCCTTGGCCGAAATCCAAACCTCGTAGGTTATGCATGCCTAATCCGTCTAAAGAACCCCAATAGAGATCCAAAATTATTTCAGTCTCAGATGTTAGGTCCAATAATCCAATCAATTCATACCCTACCACTAGAAGAATGATAATTCCAAAAAATAGGATAATGTGAAAGATTTTTCGGAGGAATTCGTGTCGAAAGCCTTCGCGCCCTGAAAAATCGAGTTCTTTTTTTGGAGAGTCGCCTTTGATTCGCCTTAAAAAGTAATGAATTAAGTTAAACAGTCCAAATAGGACAAATAACGTCCCAAAGCAAAGGGTAATAATCACCCCCATAATAAAATTAATGTTTAGGGTGGGTAAAAGGACGAGAAACCCTAAAGAAAGAACAATTATAGAAAGAAGCAAACTATAAAATGATTCGGAATGTTTTAAACGATAAGAACGCCTCGTTTGTGCAATCGTAACAATTATAATAAAGAGGAAGGTGATAACGACAAAAAAATAACCAAAAAAAGCAAATATATCCACTAAATAGCACCACTAAAATTCTATTGGTTATCTAAGAGGTTTAATTTTTTCTAAACTAACGAGCAAAATCAACTATATAATTTCTTTGTCATTAGTGTTAGAATCTAGGAAAAGCCTCAAATTTATAAAGATAAAGAACTGAATTAATTCTTACCACATATTGAAGTGAGTAAATTGCGAAAATGGTTAAGAGGTGGGTTTCTTGCACCGGAAGGAGCAGAACCCAAGAAAAAGAGCAAGCTAATTGAGAAAGAAACGTCAATTATAAAGGTAATCTATGAAACTAAAGGATTATGGGATAGTATTGTTCACCAAACGGATGATATTGCTTTTGAGAACATTGAAATTCCGAATATTGGTCAAAGTCTCGAGCCAGGGGCGCCTTCACTCCCACAGGAAGGATTATATATCGCAATTCCAGAGGGCGCGACGATTACAGACATCAAAGTTGTTTCAACGAAACAAAAGACTTTTGCGATTACTCAACCAGTTAAACCAGGTCCAACACCAACTACTGATAAATCAGCCCCTCCTGAATTTATCCCTAAGAAAGAAATATATGAGCAAAATGTAACTTTTCCAGGAGAACTCTATAAAAACTTAGGAACTCAGAAAATGGGGGATATTACCGTGCTTCATCTTATGATGTATCCTGTACAATACAATCCTGTGGCAAATACAATTATTCTATATAAGAAAATCGAATTAGACGTTTCTTATAAATCAGCTGAAAGACGGCTACGTGGAGCTCCAACCCGTGGAGCGAAGAAACGCGTACCAGCTGGTTATGAAGATCAAATCTTGAATTTTGATAATATATAATTTTTCAAATGAAGGTGAAAAAATGGCAGAATGGTTTAGTTTTGACGTACCTACGAAAAAAAGAGTTCCCTTATTAAGAGGAATGAAGGAAAAGGATGTAGCTCCAGAAAAAATAATTGAGAAAAAAGTTACTTCCAAAGGTTCATTTGAGCTGAATATTTCTTATGTTCCACGAGGGATGTGGTATAAAGAAATAACGAGGAAAATTGATAAAAAAGATGCGAAAGTGACAACTTTAGACATGCCCGATTCAGGAGTGATTTTGGAACCTGGTAAGCCGATGCTCCCTATAGAGGGTTTATTTGTTGCGCTGCCTACGGGAGCTGAACTAGTGGATATCAAAGTTATAGATACAGAAACGATGGAATATCCAGGTGAAATCGAAATTATACCCGCCCCAGAACCGTCGAAGGATGGGAAGGGGAAAAAGAAAACTAAGATTCCTTACGACCAAGCGCCCCCCGAATTTAAACGACAGAAAGATGTCTACGATAGTGACAAGGAATATCCGAAAGAAGTGTTCAAGTTAATCAACGTGAATTATATCGGAAGTCTACGTGTAGCACATCTTATGATATATCCACTCCATTACAAGCCTAAATCTAAAAAATTGATAATTTACAATCGAATTGAGCTCAAGGCAGAATATACCCCCGGTATTTCCATCGCGAGTCCTACGCTCCGCGGACCCGCCTTGACCGCCCCAGCTGAACCCCCTACGGGTGCACCCCAACCAGTTGCACCTGCTGCACCTCAAATTCAGATGGTATACAAAGATCAAATATTGAATTTAGAAGCAATTGACGATCTTAAAACTTTAGGAGATGGGGGAACGCTTCGAAGAGTCATAAGACCGGTTGATAGTGGAAAATTATCCGCACGATCGAATAAAGCACGATATCTTATCATAACCAATAGTAAATTAGTGAAGACATTAAAGAAACTTGCCAAGAACAAAGAGGAGAAAGGCTGGAGTACAAAAATAGTCACCGATGAGGAAATCTATAAAGAATTTCAGGATACGCGTGAAGAGAAACATAAGGCAATCAGAGATTTCATACTCTACGCCTATGACAATTGGGAAGATCCTCCCGAGTATGTTGTTATTGTTGGAGAGATCAAATCAATTCCAACTCACCATAATCCTGATTTCAACTGTCCCTCGGATTGGTATTATTCGAATCTGATTGGTGATATTGGTCCCGATATCGTATTAGGAAGGATAGCGATTAATGACCCAAAGAAACTGGAGAAATACATTGAGAAAGTTATTAAATACGAGAAAAGTAAAGGAAAGTGGACGAAACGCGCTCTTTTTACTGCATATAATCGAAACGACTATATGGAATGTTCAGATGACTGTGTAGAGATCCTGAAAAGAATACGAGGCATGAAAACAATTAAGAAATACGGTGGTCAAGCTTCTAAACAAGAAGTTATCGATGAAATTGAAGAGGGTTGTGGCTTAATCAACTATCGGGGACATGGGAGCGAATGGGAATGGCAAGCCGCCAATGGGTTAGATGTTAATGATGCGATGAACTTGCAAAATGAAGGAAAAATTTCAATTGTTTTTTCGATTTGTTGCTTGAACAGTGCAATTGACGTAAGTGCAGAATGTTTTGGAGAATCCTTTATTGAAGCTCCAAATGGCGCTGTTGCATTCCTTGGAGCAAGCAGACCGAGTTATACCTATCCAAACCACCACTTTGACCGATATATATTCAGAGCTATTGTTGACAGAGGATTACGGACAGTTGGCAAGATATTCAATTACGCTACAGTTGATTTATACCGTAACTTTCCTGATCAATATACCAAAGAGAATATTGCTATGTATTTGATGCTCGGAGATCCATCCTTAGAAATCAAAATCCCTAGATAATCTCCCTTTTTTTTTTTCAGATATAAACATACAAGATTATAGCCAAGAGTAAAAGAACTCCTAGAATTATCATCAAATACTTCTCATCGAATGTATGAGGAAATTCTTGTTTTCGTTGCCGCCATTCTGGAGCCGCAGGTAATATTAAACCAGACCCTTCGCGTTTGATAATTTTTGTTGTAAAGGGGTCCAAGGGATACGTTTCAAAAACACAGACATAATCTAGGGCAACATGAACATTGAAAAGCAGAAAACAAAGCCAGAAGTAAATGAAGTCTCCAAAAAGCCAAAATAGAAGAAGCCCTACTGGAACTCCAAGGAATAATATCCCAAACGGTTCTTGCACGAAGGATCGTAAATGGTACTTGGATTTTTTTAATAAGTGAGTTACAATATGGTCCAAGTCCATGAAGCTCGATAAAAATATAAACAGTAAAATGTCTACGGTGGTAATTTCTCGTTGGAAAAATAGCAGCGTGCCAACAATACAACCTGCCATTATGTGAGAGCCAAAGTTCATTTTCTCAACCACCGAATGACTACTTTTTTATGATTCAAACACGCTAAAGACTTAGGGACATGATACCAGTAAATACTAGTTCATTCGGTATAAAATTTTATACTTTCGGAGCTACTATCACCAGTCGACACGCCCCCCATCTGTCTACCGTCCGCCTGAGTGGCTTTCGGTAATGCGTGTGTCGGGGGACTCAAGTTAGCAAGTTGCTTTAGTGACGTGAAATCTTGATCTTTCTTCGAGAATTTCACGGCAATGGGGACTAACTCTACTCCCTCTATCCCGTCCTTCGAGAATTTCGGGAAGGCATTGCGGAGGATATTAAAAGCACCATTCACATCCGCATTGATGATCCGTCCATCAGCCGTTTTAAAGAGCCCATGGGACACTTTCCCATTGCCTCCTGCCTTTTGCGAGCGATACACCCCCCGTTTGCCGATGTAGGTATCATGGTGTTCAATCGACTCATCATCAAGGAAAGAGCATTTGGAAGTATGACTTTCATCTACCAATTGCACTTCAATCCCTGCTAATTCCGCTTTATACTGGATCTTCTGGATCAGCCGGTAAAAGGGGACACCCACGAAATTTTGATTATTTCTTTTGCCCATGTTACAGTTTTGCTTCCATCGGGGGTTGTAACCTATGACAATCACCCCAATGTCGTGAAAACGGCAGTAGTCTATAATTACTTGGGAAAGTTTATGAAAAATGTCTTCGATTTTATTGTTTCGTTTGCGCGTTAATCGGGCTAATCGCTTTGGTGTCCCCTCGATTCCTGAAGCACTATACGCTTTTAGAAGAGAGGACCGCTGTTTATTGTAATAATGGTTGATGCTTTTTACCACCCCCCCACGTACGACTATGGGACGTAATCCGTGGACATTGTTCACGATGCAGACGAGGTTCCTCAGCCCTAAATCGATCGCAGCAACACGGGTTGAGTTCATTCGCGGAACTGAAATATACTTCTTATAGATAATTTCAGCGATGCAAAAGCCTTGCCGTGGAATAATCCGCACTTGGTATAACTCCCCATCAAGTCGCACCTGGTTGACCTTGATGGGGGGTATTTTAACCGCCTTCGGAAAATGGAGATAGGTGTCCCCTGAACTCTTGTCGATCTTGATTTTAGCCTGTTGATTGGTGAAAAAGAGCACGTTATCCTCCTCCTTGCAGCCAGGGGGACGCGGGCGCCCTCGGAACTTGGCAGGGTCCTTCTTCCACGCCTTATGTGCCTTATAAAACCCATTCCATGCCGCATCTACCTGATGGATAATTCCCTGGCTGGTTTGGGCAGGTAATGCGCGATATTCCGGCGAGTTCTGGAGTTCTTTTTCAACAACCTTGTAGGGGAGCCACTTGCCTGCCTTCTGTACCTTTGGAACGTCCCATAACACAACCTGATGGAATCCTGCATGGACCACCCGATTGACTTTATTGTATAACTTCCGAGAGAGTTGAAAGAGCTGCGCGAAATTCGATGTATAATTGATTTGAATCCGTTCGGTCAGCAATACTTCTTTGGCATTGTCTGGAGGTTTTGGAGAAGTTTCGTTTGTAAATTGGTAAATCTCTTTAAAATCAGCGCCGTTCTCCCAGAGAAGCTTCACGATCTCCTCTTTCCTACTACGACTCTGAGGAATTTTAATCCTTTTCGCTTTACAAAACTGCCGTAAATCCTTCACTCGGAATTGATGGTAAATCATGATGAAATAGACCTGGTCAGCTAGCCTTTTTCTATCCCAATTCCTCTCTATCTTATCATCTACAAGTGCTAATTGTTTATACCTTGGCTGTCCTGATTTTGCGCATTTTTCTTCCGCGGTCATCATGTTGCTCATTTTGGTTTGTATCTTTCCTTGTTTTTTAACCTTGAAGACTACCATTTTTTCCACTGGATCTTTGTTCCCAAAACCCTTTATAAACTCCTCATATTTGATAAGAGTCCACCGACAACCCGGGCTTTCCCGAGTCTCTTTCTTAATTTAGGAGAGGATTAAAGAAACTTTTCTAAAAAGATTCTTTAAAATAGGTTTATAAATCAAAATCTTTTAAGAATCGGAGAGAAATATACTATTCAATTTTTTTAAATTAATCTCTTTTTTCGAATTAACCAAATTTATTTATAAAGAGGCATACTTATTTTTTTAGATAAGGTTAAATTCATTTTTTGATGATGAGCTAGATTGGTCGAGGCGACATCCTCTGTCATAGTGGAACCAATTCTATCAGGACTGGCACCTCTTCCCAAGCGTGTGTATTTATCGCAGTTTTTTGAGCTACTAGATCAGGATTTCCAGCGAGAAAGTCGAACTTTCACGAACCTTTATCCCAATCAAGAATTAGCTTTTCCAAAAGCCTTAAAAGGGGAGAATATAATAATCAGAGCGGATACGGGAAAAGGAAAGACCTATGTTGGTGATGCTTGTTTACACTCAGCTCTCATTAAAAAGTTGGTTGGGGTGTATTTAGTTCCTACGAAACGGTTAGTACGAGATAAGGCGGATCACTTATCCCAGTTCTTCAGCATCCGCACAAAAGAAGGGGAAGTGCAGGAACTCGCCCATGTGGTTACAATTTCTGGTGAACGCAGACCTACCAAGGGGGAATTACTCAAATATCAGAAAAAATTGATCATCGTCGCAACTTACGAAGCCTTCCGGGCTTTTTGTTTTGAGGTGCAATGCCGAAAATATTTCAGTAAGAGGAAGATATTTGGCACTATAGTGGTAGACGAGGCTCATATGCTCGGAGATAAAACACGGGGTATGCGACTGCATACATTGTTATTGAAGTTACGAGACGAACACGAGCCCCAGTTCTGCTTACTCAGTGCGACCTACTCTGAGGAGGATGTTGAGTGGTGGTGCGACCAGCTCGGGGCAGAAAAGATATATATGGAGCCCCAACGCCATTACCCCTACAAGGGAGTTATAATAGATGAAGATATAGAGGACCGGATAAGCAGAGTTTGCCAAGAAGCCAGGGATTGTGTAGTTACCTCCGTTGAGGAAGTTTTCGAATCGCCTGAGAGTGAAAATGAAGAGTTTACGGATCAAACCGAGAAAGATGGAGCGCAATTCACGAAATATACTTATGCCTCTAAAAGAGTACTCATCTTCTGCAGCACTCGGTGGCTTGCAAGAAAGGTAGTTCAAGCGTTATGGAAGGAAGACTGGTGTGGCGAATACAATCCCGACAGTTGGTACGAATACAGTCCAGATGTTTGGTGTGAGCTAATCCATGCAGGAATAGCTCAGGAGGATCAAGATGACACCTTTGATAAATTTCGGAACAGAAAAGGGCCGAAAATCCTGGTCTCATCACCTATACTAGAAGCGGGAATCAATGTACCGGGAATTGACCGGATCATTGTGGTAGATGCAGAAAATTATCCTGCATTTCGTCTGAATCAGATGTGCGGACGTCTTACCCGGACACGGAAAGTGAAGGGGAAGATTGTCTTCA
>JAEOSY010000433.1 GCA_016840125.1 Candidatus Helarchaeota archaeon
CCTATCTGAACGAACCACTTCTTTAACTTGTGAGCCTTTTTCTGGTGTTGCTACGGACACTCAGTTATATCCTCTTGCAATTTGTTCACAAGTTCTTCAATGTCCTCAAACACCCCTGAGATGCCCACTTCAATTGCCCCGCGAGAAACCGAGCCGAGATAGTGATACCCTCCATTTAATTATTTTAAAAATATTATAGCTAGTGAAGTCTAAAATTTCACTAATAAATTTAAAAAGTAGATACTTTATATTTTAAGTGAAAGGTCGGATGTGAAGGACGCAAGGCAGATCCCATTACTTTTGTACAAATTTAGTATTCCCTCCTCCCCCTTTTCCCGAACGGATCTGCCGTCACACTTCCCACCCGCGATTAGACTAGGATAATCCCTAACTAGAACAACGAGAATTTCTAACCTGAAGCTAGGAAGATGTTTCTTTGTAATTTTCAACCACTCATTTTAACTCGCAACTTACACACATTAAACCATATTTTTAAATAATAGAATTTTCAGAACCAGTATGGATTCGAATTATTATGTTACGAATTTTGGTTGAGGTTGAAGATGGAGAAGATCTAACTTTGATGAACGCATTCTAAGTGTTAAAAGGGGGATATTCCCTTTTTTAAAAGGGAGTACAAATGAAGCTGATTATTTATGGTAGAACAAACCACGCGGGAGTTATACCGGCAATATTTTTGGTCTTACGACTTGCTTTATCTTTTCGTTAATCACTTACCCTTATATTTTCACTCAAAACCATACGACTATTCAAAGATCGATTCATTGAAGAAGCAAGCAATAAAACTGGCAAAAGACATTAAGATTGACTTAGATATTTTTAAAAAGGAATTATTTGCGGCCATAAGGCACCTCGAAAGATCTGGTGCTAGACCCACTTCAACCCCCTTCTTTCCCAGACTAAATCGCCCTATCACCAATCGTAGAAAAATTCTGCAAGAACAATTACAAAAAATTCCAAACAATCCTAATAAATTAATGGAAGCACTCTTGGCTATGGTTGAAAATGAGGAGTTCAAAAGGACAGACCAAATATTAGATGCAATGGTTCTATTCCAAAAGGATATTTCAGAAGATTTAATTGATAAAGTGGAAGCCTATTGGAATAGGGAACGAGAAGAATTTCAAGCAAGGGGAGTACATCAGTTAGAACTATTAGGCATTTTTTGGACCAGTTATGATTTTGAAGAACACGACGATATGGTCTCTCGTTACAGATTTTGGGAAAAATTTAACCTAAACTCATTTGATTCCGTTTTTTTGGAAGTAGTAGACCAGTTAGAGCGCAGTTTACTTGACATGAGAGATCTGGATGGTGCGGGATATCTTCTATGGCTAATGGGGCGATCTCAGAGTTTAATTAATAAGGTAGCAGGTGTCGATGTAGTTCTCCGGGCATGTTTGTCACGACAGACCAGTGAAGGGTGGTGGTCCTACAATATTAATTCACCTACGGAAGAGATTTATAGAAAAGATTTGTATTTAACGGCTATCTGGAGTCTAAATTTATTAAAATTAGCTGGATCTCATAGACTTCTCGCGGCTGGTAGAAAAGGGGCAGAATGGATTCTCTCCTGCCAAAATGAGGATGGAAGCTGGTCTATCCCTAAAACATATAGATCAAGTGAATTGAAGGCAGATGTGTTCGTAACAATGTTATGCCTAGAACTACTGACCCGAAGTGGTTTAAAAGGCATAGAAGATTCTTTAAATCGTGGAATTAATTGGATTATCCATCAGCAAGGTGATGATGGGTTGTGGAAAAGCGGGGGAATTCCAAGAATCTTCTTAAATATCCTTGTTTATGAGTTTTTAGATAGAATTGATACATTCACTCCAAAAAAACTCTCTCCAGAAAAGGTATACAGAGTATTTCTGAGTTCAACAATAAAGGATAAAATCGAAATTCGTCAGCTGATTAAAAACAGGTTAGATTCAAAGACCAATATTGAATTAATACTCAGTGAAGATGCCCAGACGTTTCCAAAAACAATAAAAGACGTCGATACGTTTGAAGCGAGTGTATTGGCAGTTAATGAAGCAGATATCCTAATTCTGTTAATTGATAAAAAATATGGAGAAATCAATGATACAAAAAGGTGGAAAGCTCAGTGGGGATCAGAAATCAGTGTCACTGAAGCAGAATACAGGCAATCAAGGAAAAATAGAATTCCACGAGTAATCTTCATTGAAAAAATGGTAATACACAATAATGAACTGTTTAATAAATGTCGAGGGAAGACTCAACGGGAGGATTTTTGTGCCCTATTAAAGCAGACTGGTTATGATCACCCCCTAGAACTTATGAATTTCATCAACAGAATTAAAAAAAACCGACTTCATAAGCCTCGCGATAATTGGTACAACACTTACTTTCGAGATCGTCCTGAAAAGTTAGTTAAGGATATTGAATTTCAAATTAATTTTGCTATAAAACAAATGGAGTCCGAGAATAATCTCTAAGTTGAGATCATATTATATGGGTTAGCTCAATTTTGGTCAACTTGGGCGTTCAGACAGCACTCACCCGAGGTTCTTCACCCACAAGGTTGATTATAATATTTCAAAAATATAGAAGTATTTATACTTTTGTATTCTCTTGACTGATAAATTAAGGAATAATCATTTTACAATTGAAATTTTATTTAGATAAACATCTATTTTAATTCCTACCTAACTCACAATCATCTAGAGAGTCATATAGAAGCTAATACAAGGAAAATTATGTTTAATAACTCCGTAAGTAAATTTTTAATGGAAATTATTTTAGTTTTTCAAATTTCAATTTAGATTTTTTATAATCTCCTCCCGCCACCGAAACCCGCACCCGAAGCACCGATAGAGGACGAAGGTTTTGTAGTTGCGAAAAAGGCAGACTTCCTCAGTTCCAATGCTGTAGACTTTGCGGAGGTTGCACCTCTTGCAGCTCAGCTGGGTTTTACAGTGCGTTTGAATATCTTCTTTCACAATCTCGATGGTAGACGGTCGGTCGTCTCTCGGCATCGAGGTTTCCAATTTCCTAAACGGGAGTTCCTTTTTACCCCCGCAGTACTGGCAGGTTAGATAGTGCGCCCCCTCCTCGGTTTTGATTCGCATCACCATCTCACAAGTCGGGCAAAATTCCACCTTATCCCTCTCACAAACCTCTTTGATTCTACATCTAGTATAGTAGACATCTACCATGTATAAACTTTACCAGTTATAAAATGAAGTATTTATATATTTTATACTTCAATGTCCTCGAACACCCCTGAGATGTCCCACTTCAATTTCATCTCGATAAACCGAGCCGAGATAGTAGTAACCCACTAATAAGCTGTGATAGTAATTAGAGTTAAAGAATCTTATAAAGTAGATTGTGTTTACTCTTGGAGGTGCAAGGTGGTTAAAACCTATGAGTATTTATACCTATTTGCTTACACAACTCTGAAGATCTTTTAAGTAAAACAATGGAATGAATGGAATTGAATGCCCTGACCCCAGAATTGATGAAAAAGAGTCGAAAAATTATTCTTAGGAAAGGCCCCAGAATCGTCATCGGTTTAACATTAGCATGGTTTAGGAAACGCAGTATTCATTCATACTACCCCTATCATTTTCTTCGTGACGAGATTTTGCACCTCATCCAACGGGAAACGGGGCAAGAGATGGGAACTCTCGAATTGTACATCTTCGATCAAGTCCTGGATTGTCTAGAACAGCTGGGGTACGGGCAGTGGTGTGGGTGCGCGACGAAAAGTTCCCGCTATGAATCAAACCTGTTCACGTTTTTTTTCATCTTACGGCCAATAAATCTAACAGTAGAGGAGGTTCTTTGGCATTTCAAGATGCAGCGGTGTGCGGCGTGGTTGGAGCGCCGGATCGAGAGCAAACGGATCATACCCGATTTATATAATGCAATGATATTATTTAAGAATCATTTAAAAAGGTGCCAAACTCCAGTCGATTATTTTAGATTCAAGGAGCACCTCCTCAAAAAAGTAGAACCTTTCAAATCTGAAGCGGAGCTATTTATCCATTCGATGGAGCACGTTGTACGGCTGTAAATTTACAGCTTGTTTAACCTACTGTTGGTTTCAAAAAAAAATGTTGAAGATTTTGTTGATATTCAACTTTATAAAGGGATGAGATCACTATTGTAATTACAATTTGCACAAGGAGTTAAGTGAAAATGACAAAAGGTGGACGCAAAGCGGGCGCAATAATATGTATAATCGGTGGCGGTTCATTAGCATTTATATTTGTGATGCTTCTGATATCATTTATAATATATTTTGAAATATCTATGATCGGTCCGGTGGTTATGTTTGCAGCTTGGATGGCGTGTGGAGTAATTGGTGGGATAATACTGTTAAAAGATAACTGGGTAGGCGGGTTCTTTCCGTTACTAGCGGGATCAAGTGCAATCCTATTTTTCTTCTTGGATTTCCAAATGGCTTCTGGTCTTGTATCCACGCCTAGCGGATTGGGGCTGGACGCCTTTGTTTTGATAGCGCTTATATTGGCATTACTTCCAATAATTGGTGGAATACTAGGAATCGTGTTTAAAGCGGAGGCAAAAGCGGAGGCGGCGTGAAAAATGGATTACAAACAGTTAACACAGATTGGTGGCCTTTTGGCCTTTACAGGAGCATTTCTTATTTTACTTCCGTTAACTCTAGATACATTTCAAATAGATCCATATTTCTTCGGGTACAGTGCTAATACCGCAGTTCAATGGCTTCTAAACGCCTATATAATGGTTCTGACGCTGACTGGTGCCCTTTTAGGACTGCTTTCTAAGCGGATTGGTGGAGTTCTAGCAGTAGTAGCAGGTGGAGTTGCTTTAATACTCCCATTACTTGCGATCTTACTCAATGATCCTGATGTAGCACTGATGTTTACCCAATATTCCACTTTCTGGGGATATTCCTTTAGCATAGCAGGATTTAACCTCGTTGTTTTCGAAACTGTAGTGGGTTCAACGGCAATCTACATAACCATCGAATCGGTTCTGATCCTAGCGGGTGGCGTTCTTATCCTCATGGGTAAATCTAAAGATGATTCATAAACCAAAAAAAAATCCTCCTTTTTTTTTTTTTAAAAAAAATCCCCCCCACCTTATTATAATTCATTTTTAGACCTTAGTTCAACTTTAAATAGGGGATAGATCATCATAGGTTTACAAATTGTAATTGGAGTAAATGCAAATGACAAAAGGTGGACGTAAAGCTGGTGGCATATTATCCTTGATTGGTGGTGGCTTATTCGCCATGTGGATTGTTATATCACTAATGGCTTTTTTCATGAGCCCTCCGGGACCAGAACAATTTTTGATGCTTGGTGTAGTGTTAATGTTTACGATGTGGACAGCCACTGGGTTAATCGGCGGAATTTTATTGTTGAAAGATAATTGGTTGGGTGGTGTTTTTCCTCTAGTAAGTGGAAGTACGCTTCTCTTATATTTCTTCATTGAATTCCGCCTACCAGATGGTATGTCGATGATAATGTCTGGTGGTCCAATCGATCCGATGATTCTAGTTGCGCTTCTGATGTGTTTGGTTCTCGTAATCGGCGGAATCTTAGGATTAGTTTTCAAAGCAGAAGAAGGAGTGTCGTAGAAAATGGACCCAAAAAAGATAGAAGTTATTGGTGGAGTTCTAGTCTTCATTGGAGCATATCTGATGGTACAGGTTTGCCTGTTTGGTATGTATCTGCTTGATCTGGCGTGGTTTGGCACCCCTTATACTGCGATTTCATGGATTCTCAACGCCTTTATAGCGGTTCTAGCATTTGTCGGTGCCATTCTTGGAATCCTTTCTAGACGTACCGGTGGAATCCTCGCAGTCTTGGCGGGTTTGACCGCGATTGTACTCCCGCTTCTCGCGATCCTATTGAATAATCCAGATGTAGCAACAGCATTAACGCAATTTTCGTCGCTCTGGGGATATTCCAGTGGAATATCCGGGTTTAACCTCGTTGTTTTCGAAACCACAGTGGGTTCAACAGCAATCTATATCACCATCGAATCGGTCCTGATCCTAGCGGGTGGTACTCTCTTCCTCATCGGTGAGGCTAAAGAATAAATCAATTCCCTTCCTTTTTTTTCTTTATTAATTCAGTTTTTGTTGTACTTGAGATAGATTTTTTAATAGTTAGAAAAATAAAGAACTCATATTCAAATAATAATAGAAATGTCCTAATGCAGAATTCTATTCAAGAAGGGAACCGAAATTGAGAAGAAGATCGCGAACTGGTCCAAGAATTAAAATAAGTACAATTTTAAAACTTGCCTTTATTCTTATTCCATTTCTACTTGGAGGATTATATGTTTGGGGGGCTATATACATTATTGAGGATGTTACCGCCCCCATGCTGGAACAGCAGTATGATCCCGCATCTTTTATTGCCCCTAACTTCACCCTCATGGCGCAATGGGCAGATCAGCTCGAATATCGATTTGAACAATATCATTGTCCCACGGGTATTTCATTAAAATGCACTTTTGATGATTATAGCTACACCACTGTAGATAGATACCATGATACTGACAATGTCGCGTTATCAACGGGGCTGGCGCTAGCTACGGAATGTTTTCGGTATGCAGCGGGGAAGAGGGAGAATAATCTCACCATACAAGCAAATGCAACCCGCGTAATCAAAAAGCTCCTGACGGGGTTTAGCTACCTATTGGCAGTCCCGAACGGGGGGATCGGACCAGATTATCCGGGCACCATTTCGCGGTTTTATTGGAGCCCAAATGATACAAGTATCCCGGGATATCAACATGTCACGGACTGGATGCTAAGTGATCACGTTCGACACTTCAATGGAACGGGTGAGTATAGCAATTGGAGATGGCGGGGGTACACCTCAAAAGATGAGATGGCGGGGTATTTATACGGTTTAGGTGCGGCTATTCAATTCGTTGGGGAAGATGATCCCTGGATCTGGAACCGAACTAGGTTATTGGTGGCCCAATTAATTGAGGGGTTCATCGATACGAACTGGTTGGTGATGAATGGAAACGGAAATCCCGTTGGATCTGATTTGAAAGCGTATGTTCAGACGGGTGAGTGGGCTCTGAGCCTCTTACGTATCGGTAAAACAGCATTCCCCGATGGCCGGTATGATCAATTATACCACTATTTCGCCTCTAAAGATATGTACATGAACAGTGTGGCGAGGGCAGACACCCTTAACCTAATCATGGACTATTATGGGTGGAATTTTGGCCATAAGGCTCTTTTCAATCTGATAACTCTAGAGGATAATCCTACTCTAAAGAGTTTTTATGTGCAGCAGTATATTAATGGAATGTATTCTAAACTCCGCTATACCAGATCACCATATTTCAATATGATGTATCTAGTTTTCATAGGGAGCAATGATTCGGCTATAAAGGCAGATATTTTTGATCAACTGATGCGGTTTGAGAATAATTCATTTTGCAGAAATGTCAACTCAACCCTCCGTTCTCCCGCAGCTGAATTAAATCCTCAGGTCCTATATTGGCGTGATTTCATTAGTAATAATCCACTTGGGATGCTTTATTCCCCTTTGATAGAACTTGAAGTTGATTTACTCACCCCAGATGGGCGAGATCTGTACTTAGAACCTGCTACGGTTGATATGATGTATCATAATCCCGGGAATTTTTATGAGAGTAATCCCTTTGAAGCAACGGGATCTAATCGTGCAAGCAATAACGGGCTAAGTGAGGGACCAGGGAATACTTTTACGTGCGTCTATTGGATGGGACGTGCGCATGGGATTATTCCGCCACCATAAGTCCGAATAACAAAGCTGTCAAGAGATGATATAGATGAGTGAAAAAATAAGTAAAGCAGAATCGGATGAATCCTTTGAAGTGAAATCTAAGACATTAAGACCTCTCAAAGCTATAGCAAAGACTATAGGTATCATGCTCGTATTCTTTGGTTTTTTTGTTCTCGTTGTGAGCTACGCTGTAACTTACCTTATCGATGCGGATCCTGATACTATTGAAACGATATTCACAATAGCATTTACAGTAGGCACTGTATTTTTAGGTGGAGGTGTGGTTCTTTGTGCAAGTGTATCCATCCTAACCCTTCCCAACGAATATCGAATGGATAATTATTTAAACCAATATTTTAAAGATAAAGAAAAACCAGAGAGGTCAATCCGATTTTTCTCCTTTCGTTGGGGTCGACTTATTCCCGCAATTCTCTTTCTGATCTTGGGCTTTCTAGATCTATTTATTTTAACGGGGGCAATCGGTCATGAAGAAACGCCATTTGGAGATGCTGTTGTTTTTGGGGGACCCTCCTTTTATTATACTGTAGCATTTTTTCCGCATGCTTTTGGACTGGGATTACTATTGTACACTTTTTTCTACTCACACAAGGCGGATATCGCCAAATCCGAGAACTATTTCTATTATAACGAGTTCAAAAAGAACTCTACCGTGAGTACGACGATCGCAGAAAAGAATATCGAACTGATAAGCTATCAAAACAATCATATTGGTAAGAATCATGCTTGGATTATCACTTTAATACCCTTTATTGTACTAACTTTTATAAATGGAGTATATATAGTGAATGCTCCATTGCTCACTAACCCCATACAAGGTATTTTAATGATCATTACAGCCATCATAGAGATACCGATCCTCATCTTCTTGGTTTTACGTCCATCTCATTACTTCAAAATAACTACAAAAGAAAACCAATATGAAACTTGGTTTTACCCCCACAAGAGGGATATCTCAGAAATTCCACTTTCCGGGGATAAGGGTATAGGTAAGGTTAATGCTGAATTTATGAGCTCAAATGATATTAGTTCCACTCATAAGAGCTATACCAACTTACTTCTAGGACTCTTCTTCATGATTTTTGGGACTTTAATGATATCTTATTATTGGGTACTCGGTGTGTTCGGCGGTCTGTTCACGATGGGGGCAATAATTTTCGGTACCATACTGGTCTTCAAGGCGATTGCCTTTGATTTCAGTAAAAAGGACGGTGTTCTAGTAGATTACGATATGGATAGCAAGCTCCTACACTTCCGACAGGATTCACGGTATCATTTCCTCGAAATCGAGACTCATCAACCTACAGATCTGAAAGTTACCAATCAGTTTAGGAGACTCACGGTTTTTGACCTTGTAATTATCCCCATTATCTTAATTTTTAGTATGATTGAAACAGTTCAGAGCTGGGCAATAACCATTCCTGCAACCTTATGGAATTCAGTGATAACAACCATATTTCTCGTTCTTGTATATTTCCTTATCTTTTATTATATCTGTTCTCCTACCGATCAACTACATTTAAAGACTCCTACCCTCCAAAACCAAGTGCCTATTACTCTAACAAGTGGAAAAAATGGTCATTTTAAGGGAGTCCTATCCGAGGATCTTAAAAAGGGCTTTTTGGTCCGCTGTCTATACGTTCTAGGAATCGGCATAACAACCCTCATTTACACTATTATTTACTTGAACCTCAACTTTTTTGTTTAAAACCCACCCTTTAAGAAAAGAATCTCAATGATTTTAGTTCTAAGAATCATTGAAGGATAAGGTTATTCGGTATGGGCGAAGCGGTAAAGCTAAACAAATGGAAGTTCTGCGATAAATGCAGACATGAACGATGCAACACTTGTCAGGTTATTCCCATGTTTTACCATTTCTCAACGCGGTGGGTTTGCTGTAAATGCGGGAAGACTGTTGATGCTACCACCTAGGATGTTTCACACCTGAAATCCTTTCTAAAATCTTTAGTTTAGTTTAATATTTGTACGTATCATATTTGTACCTATTTCGATAATTATGCAAACCGATGATTAAGAAAATAGACCCCACAATAACCATGATTAACCCGGCAACGAAGAAGCCAAAAACAAACATGCGTATCATCGGCTCCAGCTCGGGGGGACCGATGGATTGGAACATTACCCGAAATACGTAACTGAACACGAGGAAGACAGCGCCCCCGGGTCCAATAGCCAACGCAGCAATCAGGTACCCTAAATATTTACCCATATCATTACACCCCTTAACAATTATCTAGTTAATCTTAATGTAAATACTAAGATATAAAGCTTAAGCTTTCAAAGAATTTATTATCCTGCCCAAGGCAGAAAGGTTTTTATCTAGGATTACTCCTTATTGTATTAAATTTTAATATAGGATAGGATTAAACATGAAAAAAACAAAATTATTGTTAATTTTGAGTTTGCTCGCGCTTTTTACCACCTTAATGGCATCACTAAAAATCCAATTTACCGGGTCAATGGCGGAAACAATCTCGGATGGACACTGGGTAATTCACGGAAGTACAATCAGCATTAATAACAATGGTGACTTTGCAACCTATGCCTCGAGTGGTAACGGCTCTGCATCGAATCCTTGGATAATCGAAAATTTAGTGTTGAACGGGAATGGGACTGGGATTATCTTCGATATTCAAGACACGGACGCCCATTTCATCATCCGTAATTGCTACCTTTATAATACTACGTCGAATGCTATCGATATTTTTCAAGCAGGCAATGGAACAATCCTGAATAACACTATCACAAACTGTAACACTGCAATTTATATCGAGAGGGGAAGCAACTTTCAAGTCATCAACAATACCCTCACTTTAAATACGCTAAATGGCTTTGAAACCAATGATGGGGCGACTTATATTGAATTAGTGAATAACACGATAACTCATAATGGCTATACTGGTGTGTATCTTTGGGGTACGAACCATAGCCTCCTATCCGAAAATACTATCAAAAATAACACCAATAATGGCTTGACCTTCGATAATTTATGCGTTAACAACACCATCGCCTATAACACACTGGATAATAATACTGACGGCTTAGAACTCCTCGATAGAAGCAATTTCAACCGGATTCGATACAATACTATGAATAACAACTCCGCCTACGGAATTTACTTTGATAATGGACAGAATAACTACAACATGTTTCTGAACAATACAATCAACTTCAATGGTGATTCTGGCTTATATTCGTGGGGGTCTAGCCATAATACCTTAATCAACAATACATTTAATGGGAACCAATATGAGGGAATCAATCTCGTGGGTTCAAGCTTTAATTTTACCCTTACCAGCAATGAGGCTTCCTTTAACAAAAATGATGGAATCCAAATTGATTGTCCCAATAACACTGTCACCTATAACTGGGCAAATAACAATACAGGATATGGGATTCATCTAGATTATGGACATAATAACACAATCTCCCTTAACACCGCGAACGGCAATGGTATCTTGGGTGTATTTGTTGAAAATTGTAATGATACTACAGTGACCTGGAATGTCTTACATTATAACCCGACCAGTGTCCTCCCATCGGGCGGTTTTGGAAACATAATCGTGAATAATAGCGCCGGACCCGCGAACTTAACAGCAGGCACCGTTATACCTTCCACGGGTGATACAGCTAACACCTTCACTTTTACTGTGGTTTATTTCGACATCGATAACCTCGCCCCATTCAGCATCCGCGTTATCGTCGATGGCACCCCCCATGATATGGTTAAAGACAACCCTGGTGACAATACCTATACCGATGGCTGCCGGTACGTCTATGCAACTCAATTACCGGAAGGTGTTCATTCATACTCATTTGAAGTATATGACATCACCCATAAGGTTACGACAACACAATCTGCAGGACCCAACGTGACCGCTGCACCCATCCCAGGATTTGAAATCCTCATGCTCTTGGTTCCGCTTCTGGGATTAGCGCTGACCCACCTTCTTTTCAATAAACGCCGATTCAAATTTTAATTTATAATCAATTCCCCCTCTTTTTTTCCTTAAAAATTATCTATGTGTTATCCAATATTCTTAAAGGAAGGTTTGAAAGTAGGTTTAGTAATGAAGATTGGGCATTACAAAAAATGGTTCCAACGCATCCTTGACGCGGAGCACCCCAATATTGCCTTCCGACATTTCTATTTTGAGTTGATGGACGAGGGACTGGAGGCGCAAGCGATCTTAGGTATTCTCGTGGATATTTACTGGCAAAATAAACGTCATTTAGATAGTAAAGGAAGTTCGGAGAAAGCTATTCGGGACATGGGGGACCAGATCGAAAAGTTTAGACCATATAAGACGGATCTCATAAAGGCGGTGTTGGCGCAGGATGGGGGGGACACGATGGTTGCGGAAGTAGAGAGGCTTTCCAAGCAAGGGTTGTCGAAACTCGAAATCTACTACATATTCCTGGGACTTTTTTCATATGCCCAATACAGAGCAAAGTTCTACCACAATATCCAAGAGCATCAATACGATTTGATTTCCGATGCCATTTTGGACCGCCTCTGGGGGGGTGGCTGGGATAAGGGGAACCGCTTATTGCCCGACGAGCCTGATGTTTGCGATTTATTAACTGAAGAAGTATATGATTAAAAAAAGAAATCATATTTATATTCGTCCTTCCATAGTCTGTTAAATTCAATTATTGAGTAGTGAGAACTTATGAAAAAAACCAAATTACTGGTAATTTTTAGTTTAGTTGCCCTTTTTACCACGACCATCGTTTCCCTAAATATTCACCCCATCAGGTCAACTACGGAAACCATTTCAGATAAACCAGTTACAATCCGTGTAGGTACTATTGGTATTTACGCTAACGGCGACTTTGCAACGTATGCCTCGAGTGGCAATGGTTCCGCATCGAGTCCATGGATAATCGAAAACTTAATAGTGAATGGGAATGGCTCCGGCTATATCTTCGAAATTGATGCTACCACCGACCATTTCATTATCCGCCATTGCGTTCTTTTTAATACCACGACGACTGCGGTCTATTGTTTTCAAGTGGACAATGGAGCATTCATCAACAACACTATTACTGGTGTCGGCACTGCAATCGAAATCCAGGATGGAAGCAACTTCCAAGTCATCAACAATACCCTTACTTTAAATACGGGCAATGGCGTTGAAACCAATGATTATGTGAATTATGTTGACGTAGTGAATAACACGATAACTCATAACGGGGGTTATGGGATTTATCTTTGGGGTCATAACAACAGCGTCATTACCGAAAATACCATTAAAAATAACACAAATAGTGGCATGGTTTTGGATAATCTTTGCGTGAACAACACCATCACCTACAACACGCTGGACAATAATACCAGGGGCTTAGAGATACAAGATAGAAGCAACTACAACCGAATTAAATACAATACTATGAATAATAACTCCGAGTACGGAATTTACCTTGATCACCGGCAGAACAACTACACTATATTTCTGAATAATACGGCCAATTATAATGTTGACACCGGCTTCTATTCGGATGAGAACAGCCACAACACCCTCATCAACAACACCTTTAATGGGAACGATTACTACGGGATTCATCTCGGCTCCTCCAGCTTGAATTTCACCTTAATTAACAATGAAGCGTCCCATAACAGACTCTCCGGCATCTACGTGGAGTGTCCTAATAATACCCTCACTCTGAATACCGCCAACAATAATGAACAAGAACATGGAATTCACCTGGAATACTCTGATAATAACAACCTAACCCTGAATACTGCAAACAACAACTTCATGTGTGGAATATTTGTGGAGGATTCTGATAATAACACCGTGACATGGAATGTCTTACACGAAAATGGAGTGAGCGTTCTTCCATCAGGCACCAGCTCGGGAAATGTGATAGTCAATAATAGCGCTATAGCTGCCAGTTTAGCGAACGGATATATTGCAGGTGAGGGCACCTACACTTTTGTCGTGATTTACACCGATATCGATAACTTGGCACCGTTCAGCATCCGGGTTGTCATTGATGGCACCCCTTATGATATGAACAAATCAGTTCCCAGCGATAATACTTATACGGATGGGTGCACCTACACGTTTTCGATTGCATTAGCGCAAGCCCCGCAAGGCTATTACTTTGAAGCATATGATATCACCCACAGAGTGACTCATACCCCAGTTCCAGATGGGGGAGGCATCCCCGGATTCAGCCTGCTGATGCTCTTGATACCCCTCCTTGGCTTATCATTGGTCTATATCGCTTTCAAGAAACAAAAAGTATTCTAAACCACAATCCCCCTCTTTTTTTATATATTTGGTTCTAACCATAATTCCTCTGCTTAGCAAATAAACAAAATAAATTTATAGTCGTTAGTAGAGTGCAAATTACGCAGCTCTCCGACACTATTAAGGAAGTGGAGACCCTCTCAATCCAGGAAATCGATAAATTAGTTACAAAAATCTCAACTGATAAAGGGTTTCAGCGAGATTTTTTCGTAAACCCGATTATTGCCATTGAAAAAATTGGCTTGAAAGGAAGAATTGGTACTAACCCTGCAACAGGAGAGAAGTAGAATCGGTACTAACCCTAAAACTAACCATGCAACATCTTGAGAGCCTTTGTTTTTTTTTTAAATAAGTTTCTACCCTTTTCCTGTTAAACTAGAGCTTCTAAGTCTTGGATCCTTTTAACCTTCTTCTCATACTCAGGTGTAGGGTACCGAAACTGAAAGGGGAATAGCCGGGATAGGTTTTGAGTATCTTCTGAACTTGCTCATTATCCTTGATGTCTATCAATCCAAAATAGAAATATTGAAAAAGATCTTTATCTTACATTATTAATGGCACTCTTCGCCGTGTCATGCTTGACTTTCATAATATTCGAAATCAGGGTAAATTGTCGATTTTGAGCTTGCATATCTTCCTGTAATTTGAGGTACTGTAAATTGAAGGTCTGGTTCATTTCTTGCATTGCCTTGGTTGCCTGCATCAGCTCAGTTCCACTTCCTAATAAGTCCTCCGCCATTTGAGCCACTTTATCAAACGCAGAACTTGAGATCTCTAGCCATTTATTGTATTTAGCAACTTCTTTCTGCTGAGTGGAAGTTAAATTTTTGGGAGCTGGTGCTTTTGATAATTTACGTAACGTCTGGCTCGTGCTCTTTAATATTTGGACTCGTTTTCTAAGTAATTTAACATCAATTTTTTTTCGGGAAATTTTTATCACCTCATTCAATAAGTTCAAGGTGTTTAATTTTATCTATTGGATGAATTAATAATCTTATTCCTATACAAGGTATCTCTTTGAATCACACAGGAGTTCAGAAAAAAGATTGACTGGGCCTCAAAAAGTCAACTATCAATGTCAAAAGTGCGGCACGTGTTGTCGTCAACCGTGGGAAATCATAATCCTGAAAGAGGACGTTCTAAAGTGGGAACACGCTGGAAAGAGGGAGTTCTTAAAGCATATACAAATTAATCCAATATCCATCTCACCAGCAGGTTTAGGCGATCGTAGATTTGGTGTACCCGTTATAGAATTGCCCCAGATGGAGCCAACCGAGAAGTTTAGTGAAACAAGATTAAAATTAGTAATGCAATTCGTATTAGAAAACCATAACTTTCTCGGAGAAGGTACTCTTCATTTACCAGTTCATGGGTTCTTTGCCTTTTTCTTTCCCACTAATACCTATTTCGAAGGGATGGGGGAACGACCCATCTTCAGCCCCAAAAGTTTCAAAGCACTGCTTGATGGATTGGATTTGGGATTGCAATACATTTTAATCTTTGATCCTGAAGGACATTGTCAATTTCTTGACGACAATCTTTGCTCCATCCACGATCTCAAACCAACAGCTTGTCGGATCTTTCCTCTTGATGCGGATGGGAGCTTGCGAGTTGAGGAAAAACTCCTAACACTGTGCCCTGGATTTGATCTATAATCGAAGCTTTTTACAAAAAAAAGAGATTTTTATTAATATCTCTCACATTTACCGATTCAATTCAATACCTTTGTAAAGTAGGCATATATCTTTGTAAAGTAGGCATTGAAATGGTCGCCATTTTGCTTACTGCTTGTTCAATGCTATCAGATGTCTTAATTAAATCTATAAAACAATTCTTGACAAGCTCAGCTTGCTTGTCAATCCTTTGAACTGGGAACATGGGAGTCGGAATGGACTTAGACGGGATCTCCTCTTTTGTGGATGGAATTTGAGGGGATCTAGGATGTGATCTTTTGTGCGGGCTTAACGGGTCAAGGTCCAGCTCGACGGTGTGGATCATGTTCTCGATCGTGGAGAGGCAGACGAGGGTGCGGTGGTCTGAACAGCTGGTGATATGTGCCGTTAGGTCTGCATGGAGCCATGCCCACACATCTGAAGGAATTATTACCAGTTCCCCAAAGCGGACGAGGGAGAGCCAACGGGGGGCGAGTTCTGGGACGCGGTTAATGAGGTGATAGAGAATTTCAAGGAG
>JAEOSY010000434.1 GCA_016840125.1 Candidatus Helarchaeota archaeon
CGTATCCGTGAAATCTACATCGTAAGTCGTCCCACTCTCATTCAACCAAATATTATCATTTCTGCTGAAAGAACCAATTGTCGGAACAGTATTGTCAATATAATAGGGCCCAAATTGCTCTTCAGTTAAATTCCAGTTCCCAGCGATGTCTTTGGTTATTATGTAAAAATACCAAGTTCCATCAGGAGACAGGTTAAATGAAGTATTTGAGGTTGTTATTTTACTCACATTAAAAAAGGAATCAATATCTGGATCAGGATTAGTATTTTGGCTCCACAATATCGAATATCCATCTACTCCGCTACCCGTGTCATCACTTCCGGGATTCCAGCTGACTTCCACTGTCGTGTCGTTAGTCCAAGTACCACTTGATGGATTGCTGCTCACGAGAGAGAGAGGATTATTTGGAGGAGTACGATCGATGGTCAGATTGCCCTCAAAAAATCCTGCCGCGATGGAGTTGTTCCATGTTAACTGGATGGAGTAATTTCCTTCAATTGAAAGGGAAGAAGTGTCCCAGCCGAATCCATTGTTGCTCACATTTTTATGTTTGCCACCGGTCGTGAGGCTTGCATTAAATCCATTATAAACGCGGTTTCTTGGAGATTGGTCATCAGGTTCGTAAATTGAAATACTCACATTTCCATCCGTGACGGTTGAATCGAAAACGGCTGAAAAATTCACCGTGCTATCTCGTTGCACGACTTGAGATACAGAAATACCACCTGAGCTAGCTAACATGTCGGAAATTCTATTGGGAGAGGACGCAGTCAGATTCCACCAAGTATTCATATAAGAGGGTTCTGTGGGATTGTTACTATCCGGAAATATTGTCACATTTTTGAAATTGTTGCTGGGACTCCCTGTAGAATAACTATGACTATGATTGGACGAGTTTGACGCATAGAGAGGTGACCAAGAGTCTGGTATAGTGACATTGATGGTATAGTTGTTAAATGAAGACCCAAATTGATTCGAGCCATTCCACGAAACATTCCAACCAACAAGAGCAGAATTTGCTGAGATTTCAAAAAAAATTTCCTTAGATTTTGTCTCTAAAGTATAATTTACAATAATCTGGGAGATTTTGAATTTAACGTCCCACCAATTGGACGAAAAAACAAAAAAAATTCTACCGGTGGAATTGTAATAGGTGGTAGTGTTTACCCAAGAGCCTTTACCATCGTTGATCCCAACATCCTGGACAGCAGAATTGTTGACCATCAAGCCTACTGATGTGGCATTAGGCGAGTTTGAAAGCGGGGCGAAATCAAATTTCATATATGGATCCAAATCTTCGTGAAACCAAAAAGTAGCAATTTCATACCAAATATCACTATCTACTGCACCACCGGATTTTTGACGAATTTCAATTAGGGTACCTACACTCTTGGCGAGTTGAATATAATAGTAAGAATTATTTGTTTGTGAATCGGGATCCAATTCAATATGTGCGTTACTAAATGTTTTCCATCCAGAAAATGAGCTTGCGATGGTTTTACTTCCGATATAGGTGATTTGATTTGTTGTATCTGGTATATAATCCGTTAAACCATTATCATATTTGCCTCCATAAAGATAAAAATATATAGTCACATCTGATGCATCGTCATTTTTGAAATAAAATGATAAGTTTTCGAGATAGGCCTTTTTATCGAAGGTGAATTCAAGATACCTTGAAATTGAATCTTCCCAGCTATAATAAGTATCGTCATCCCCTATATTTTTAGTGTAATTAGGGGCAATAATATCTTGAATACTGATATCAACTAAACTACTATTAAAACCAACATTTGTTGGACAATCTATCTTTATTGTATCATTGTTAAGAGAAACACTCGTGTTCACAGAAATCCCAGCGAAATTAGTATAGGATTGGTGCAAAGTGATGTTCGTCTGACCACTAGATCCATTGAATTCATTCGAGTATTCAGATCCGGAGGCTGTGTGGGGCGTAATTTTAGAAGGATTTTGAGTAGAATCTAATGGAATCTTCGTTAACGAATTAAAATTACTAATAGATGAAAGTATAATTATAAAGAAGCAACCAAACAGCATAACCAATATTTTTTCTCTGTGATTCACAAGGGATCAACTCGACAAAATTAAATAAATACCGATTCTTCGGTTTTCCGTGAATTTCTCAGGAAAAACGAGAATTTGGAAAATTCCTTCACTAATTTCTTCAAGGGAATTCTGGATATTTATAGTTTTGACCGTCTTTTTGATTACGCTTTTAATTTAAGATAAAAGACAAAAATTTTACTTTTAAAAATTATTCCAACATGAAATAATATAACCTGTATCAGGAGTAAAGAAGAAGAAAGAATAGAGAAGAAAAACGGAATTTATTTTTCTTTTAAAATAATACGAGCATCCACGCATTTAATGCCGTCGGAATAGATAAACACGGGATTGAGATCCATTTGATCTATGTCCTGATGCTGTATTACGAGGTCCGACACTGTTAATAACGCTTTTTTAATGGCTTCAAGATCGGCCTTGGGTTTACC
>JAEOSY010000435.1 GCA_016840125.1 Candidatus Helarchaeota archaeon
AATTTTCGTATAAATCGCAGTATTTATATAACTCTATTTTTTGCCCCTCATTAATTGCGGGATTATCCGATAAAAACTCCCTAAATTTAAGACTAATCTTAAACCCCCTATTCATATTTTTGTTTGTTAAATTATAATATCCCGCTACTATTCGCTGAAATAATGTTTTTATATCTTCTTCTGGATCCACTTCCCCCAATGATTTATCCGTCATATCAGACTGTACCGTCATTATCTCCTCAAGAATTATTTTCGACAAATCCCCGTTTAATAATTGCGCTAGGGTGAATGAGTAATAATGTTGGGGAAAACAGTTTTGAATAGTAGTTAGGAGCGATTCTTATATATGAACAATCTTTCCCTTACGAGATTCACGTATACCTCGCCTCCCCTCCAATAATGTCTCCCACAATTCTTGAAACGCTGTGGGACCGAAGATCAGCGATAATTAGCGATCAACATCACCACAACACACTGATATATTTTTATAGAACATATTCTAAATCAAATACGGTTGAGAATATTTTATCAACTGCTTCTATATCTAAAAATATTAATAGCCCAAAAAATCAACAAATGAATAGAAAAAGGAATGGGAAATAGAATGAGTAAAGTAAAAGCCGTAGATGAAGAAGAACCAAAAAGAGACCAAGCAAGAACCCCTACAGAAGCCCCCTCGAATAAACAATGGCCCGAATGCTGCGACCAATGCGTTTCTGATTGGAAAAACAAAGCAAATCTTCCGGATAGTAATGAATTATTAAATATCTTTCTAATAATTATTGGAGGAATAACCGTGATCTATGGGTTTTCTTATTATTTTCCGTCTCTCTTTACCTGGCTCCAAGATATCACCACCAACCCGGATTTCCAAACCTACTTCGTAGTACTTGGTTCTATTCATGTTATTATCGGATGTTTTTCAATTATAGCGGGGATCGGCATGTTTCAAGAACAGGAATGGGCATGGGGCATGGCGTTATTAATATTGACGTTCATTATAATAAATGCGATTGTAACTCTGATTAATACGGTAGCGGGAGGTTCCTTCTCGCTAGATAACATAAGTTTTTGGATTCAACTTATATCAATACCGTTTGCGGCGTTAGGAATTCCATGGCTTCTCGCGACCAAAGAGCGGTACTTTTAAAATGCGACTGAATAGAAGCATGAGTAATGGGTTCTTCATTATTCTTTAAAAGAAAGATTCATTAGAATATAAAAATGAGTGGAAAAATATGAAAGGTAAAGTCAGATTCCTCCTACTTTTTTTAATACTGTTCGGTTCTAGTTTCTTGATCATGACTCAACTCACTGCTATGGAGCGAGATACGCCGCCTCTTACGCCTATCGATGATATTCCATCCGAGAATCCTCTAACAACCTCTAATGGCGCGCTAATTTCGACGCCAGCTAATTATAATTATTCTGGCGCAGGCCCTTCCTACCCCGTTCTAGAAACGTTCAATGAGACCGCGAAATTGGCTGCTACCCAAAGCGGTCTGAGTTATGGGACGAATGTGAGTGTCGACTTGTCTCCAGGCTTTCCCTCCCAGAACGCAAGCAGAGTATTTGGGACAGTGACCTCCTTGGTCGAGGATCAGCCTGGGGCGTTCGACAACGATTTTGAATCTGGCGGATGGGAAAATTGGTCGGCTTATGAGTATGACGCAGGGTCCGATGGCGACTATATGAATGAATCCCATTTTTCCTTCTTTAATTCAATCCAGATCTCAATGGATGGGGAGGAGATTCCTCAGACCACATCCTTAGATGGATTTGATTCGGATATGGATGCTGGGGGGTATGATTGGACTTACACAGAGGAATATGCCTCAGATGTCGGTGATAGTGGTACAGGGGGTCGGAGCTATGGCTATCGCTCGTACGGTGGCGCGTCTACCTACCTTTTTTATCTCCAGGAGCAAGGATATGCAACCCTGGGGGACCATGATATCTGGTGTAGTTATGGGACGATTGAACATGCTGATTATGACCTCCATACATTCTATTTAACATCGCCTTCATTCCAACATGGTATCCAAACAGGAGCTGAAGCTGGAAAGGAGATTACCTCTGCAAAATTAAATGTGCGATGGAACGTCCACAGCACTGACTATGACGATCCAAGTAATTCTGGGTATTTAGATGTGAAGTTGAGTACGAATGGGGGGGCGAGCTATAGTACCCATCGTCTCTGGACAAGAACTGGCAATAATCCAGGTGGATGGGTTCTCTCAGAATGGGATATACGCTCGATAATCCAAGCAACTAGTTTTGATTCCAATCTCAAGATTCAATTGAAATTCTTTGTCTATCTCGCTTCGAGCAATTCAGGAGACCCTGAATATCTAATGTGTGATATCGACTACGTGACTCTAGAAATCGGGTATAATGAGTCGCGCCAGTTTTCCGCTGGAAGTGCCGCGGGTTTACAGAGCGACCCTTTGAGTTATTCGAAAGATACACAAGTAGCCAGTTTCAACTTCAAATATCTTATACCTTCAATATGGGATGATAGTGGACCGAACTTGTATGCGTGTAAACACGCGGAAATAGCGCTTTGGATGTCCAACACCAGCGCCGGCAGTGCGGCGTGGGTCTGGTCTCAATCCCTAGACGATGAATATATTTTTATCATAGACAGTCAATGGCATTCAATTGAGTTTTTTGATCCAATCAGCCTCACAGGCTGGTTAGGTCAAGATGGAGAGGTGGCTCAGTTTTATTTCCGCCTAGCTGTCCGTTGGACGGACAACTGGGGTCCACTGACCAATGGAGCACTCTCAGTTTTTTTTGATGATATTCAGTTTGACTTCACCGCAAATATTTTGCCTGAGGAGGCCCAATTATACATATCTGATGCGACCTACGGTGGACCTGATATTCCGGTTTATAACTCGGGTTATGGCAGTGGTTACTTCGATTCTCAGGCAAACCATACCTGGACAGGTACATATCAGGGAGGCGCAACCCCTGATCTGCAGTGGGTAATAAAAAATCCTGCCTATCAAAGCAGTTCTATCAGCATAACGCACGGCGATATTTTAATGGAGGAGTCATATCTAACCACTACAACGTCCTCATTTTCATGTGAAGCTAATGCCACAAATACGTGGTATCTGGATTGGACTTCCGCACAGAAACAAGATGATACAAGGACTTCATCAGAGCAAATGGAAATAACCGGCGTTCCGAGTAATTGGGGCGATGAATTCGTTAGTATTTCTCCTTCGGATAATGGTGAAACCGCCTACAAGGCAGGAGCAGGTATTCTTAGGATCAATAATTCGCATTCAAACTCACTATATACATTAGCCGTATCTTCTCCAAATAAGCTGTACGAGCAAATTGCTAATATTAAAAGCCAAGAAAATTCAACAGGGAGTTTTATCGACTGGTCAATAGTCTATCCAACAAACTTTACGCGAATACGGGTGAGATCCTCCGATGATAATGGGTACCTAAATATGACTCTTTGGAATGCAGCACGAAATGGTACAGAGCTCGTTTTAAATTCAAGTATTGTATCTCAAAAGGATTTAAATGTTGGGACTAGCGAGAATTACTCCACCCCGTTGCAGATTCCTGTAGATGCAGTACCAGGGCAGTGGTATTATGTACTTCAGTGGAATAATTCACTGACAGCGGGACAGATAACAGAGGTTGGGTATGTTATAATTCCTCTAGAGGTGAGAAGAAGAACAGTCACTACAGGGGTCTTTTTTGGCAAGAAAATCGCGGGTCAGGTGGGGTACGGTAATAACTCACTTAATGCGGTCAATAGAACCTTGGATTTGGATCCACTCTCAATTAATATTACTTGGACAGATATCCACCTGGGAGCTGGTGTTGATTATTATGATAGAGCATACATCAATATCACTGGCGATTACGGTCCGCCAGATCCCAGCCCCTATGATGATCGCGCCCCTTATACCATTGTACAAAAAAACCTAACTCGAGATGGAAATACATTCTATTATGAAATTTCTCAGACGGATTACGAAACCTGGTGTTATACAGGCCTTCATAATTTTACCATTGTGCTTGAAAGCAAATCTACTGAGTTTAATGGCTCGATATCTAATCCCTTTCAGATATCAGGAAGCTTTTTCGTGATCACCAACATTAATATGACGCTAGATCCTTTGGCTTCACTGACCGATCCGCCTTCCTTTTTCTTACAGGGAGCCTTACTCGAATTCAAGATCAATTTATATGATGTTTCCCACAACATTCCAGTGGATAATAATTCCCCCTATTTAAATTCTCTACCAAATCCTTGGGTGGGTGCAGTTAATGTTATTTGGGAACTCATCTTCCCTCAACAATATGCCAACTTCAGTAAAGGGGGTGGACCCGGAACGAATGGAACTCTCTCACCAACTGCAACGCAAGGTAGTTATAATACCTTTCTTAACTTGCATCCTCAATGTGATCCCGTCAGCAACTTAAGCTCCTTTCCTAGTGACTATTATTACTTCAATATTTGTGCAACTATCTTGGATAATACGGATTTAAATTGGGAAGCAGAGATAGTCTATTCTAAAAATAATACACTTTCGCCCGATCAGGAACCCTATAGGATGCCCGATTGGGGGCGCATCGAGGTAGGTCCAGGCCCTAGTCTAACAATCGATTATCCTTCCCTAAATTATGTATTATCTGATCCTTCCGTGATAATTAATGGTACTGCCTACGGAGGTGGTCAGCTTATTGATACGGTCCAAATTAATGATAGTCGCTTTAACTTAATTCAAGATCCACAAGGAAACGCAACTGCTTATTACGAATTTCGAAATACAAGTGCCCTTACAGATGGACCCATACAGATTAAATTAACAATAAATACCACGGGGGCCTTGACAAATGAATTGGATTGGTGGTTTTATTTCGATACATCCGCCCCAACAATAACTATTCTAAATCCCGCAGCTGATGGAGTATATATTTCAAATTCAATTATTAATATTAGTGGTTATATTAGTGATAATGGCTCAAATATTGTTGATGTAGCGATTAATGATTCACGGTTTGGGATTTTTAAAGATCCCTCATTGAATCTTGCAGGTATATTCGAATTCCGTAATATTACCAA
The DNA here is from genome assembly GCA_016840125.1 of Candidatus Helarchaeota archaeon. Next base: position 5,102 of record JAEOSY010000435.1, read on the forward strand.
TATACCCGATGGCTACATTGCAATTACGGTTAATGCAACAGATTCAGCTGGGTTTTATATCTCCGCCACCAGACAATTCACTATAGATAATACGGCACCTTCGATTAATTTGGATACTCCCCAAAATATGACTCTAATTAATAAACCAGAATTTATCAATTTGACTATTTCTGATGATAATCTAGTACCTTCTTCCGTAGAATGGAAGGCAAATGTTACTCAAACCACATGGACGAACACATTCAATGGCTCATATGAAATTCCTATGGGATCTTTCGCTAGCGACCAGACTGTCCAATTCTGGGTGAGAGCCAATGACTCTGCGGGTAACTTTGATATGATTAATATTATTCTATCATTCGACGATAGTCCACCTTTAATTATTTTGAATAATCTATTCAATAGAACAGCCGCTCAAAAACCAACATTTCTTAATTTGACCATTTATGATCCCGCTTTAAATCAATCCAGCTTGGAATGGATGGCAAATATCACTCAAACAACTTGGATCGACAGCTTCATCGGATTTTATTACATAGATTTAGCAAGTTTTTCGAGCAATCAACCAGTGCAATTCTGGGTACGAGCAAATGACAGTGTAGGCAATTTTGCTTTGAATACTTTTATTTTAATATTTGACGACATTCTTCCTTCAATTATTTTACATACCCCACAAAATAACTCAATTATACAGAAGCCGTCATTCATTGATCTAACCATTAGCGATACGAATTTGGACATCAATACTACAAAATGGAGGAACAATGTCTCACAAACGGATTGGACCAATTTTTCTTTAGGTTACTATGACATTGATCTAGTGAATTTTACCGGCAACCAAGCAGTACAATATTGGGTTAGCGCCAATGACACAGCAGGCAATTCGAATTTAATCACATTTACTCTCACCTATGATGATACCCCTCCTCCTCAGCCAGTAAAAGAAGATTATACTTATATAGAAGGCAATCTAACTCTCAGATGGAATGGATCCCCAGATACAGTATATTATCAAGTGTGGCGGAATGGCATCCACCTTGGAAACACAACTAACAACTATTTCTTTGATTTATCATATTTATCTCCAGGAGACTATGAATATGAGATTATTCCCTTTGATGAAGCTAATAATATGGGGGTAACACTTACCATTGAAATTAGAATCCAACCGGATTTAAATGATATTTTTCTACTTCTTGTTATAGCCGTAATGGCAGCAACTCTTGCCATCGCTGCTACAAGCACGTATTATTCCCGTAAAAGGAAAAAAGCAGCTGCCCTACCGCCTAAAATGAAGTTGATTGGAAAGAAGAAAGATTTTTTCTCAGCAGTTGATCTCAATAGAGCGTCAGAATTGGGAGAAGGCGCAAGTAAACAAGATATCAAGCAATTAATTCATAAATTGCTAGGTGAAAAGAAAATTCAGGGAGTTTTTAAAGGAGACTTCTTTATAATCCAGTCAAATGTGGATGATTTCATTAAATACCTTCAAATGAAGCACCCGAAATAATAAAACTCCCAAGTACGCCTAAAAAACCAATTCCTCTTTTTTTTATCAAATCTATTCCATTCCTTTTGTTATGTATAGAGTTTCCTCTACTGAACTTTTTTAAACGAATTCTCTATCCCAAGAGATATGAGCTTCAAGGACGCGCTGAAGAAATTCAGAGACTGGCCGTTAAGTGCCCAGATGATCACCATCATCATTCCAATCTTTACAATTCTAGTCTGGATTTCCATCCTATATTACCCCGATTTGTCCTTTATTAATAACCATATGAGTGCCTTAGGTGGCGAAGGGAATAATCCGCAAGGATATATGTATTTTGTGGTGGCTTGTATCATCACTGGTGCCTTACTCGTCCCTTACTTTATTGGATTGTTCCGTTGGCGAACGAAATCTACATTGTTTAATATTAGTTTATATATTGTCATCGGATTTGGGTTTATTGCTAGTTTTGGGATTATCATGCAAGCCATCTATCGCATCGATTTCTATACACCGCATATGATCTACAGTGGTGTTCATTGGCTCGCAGATATGTTTCTCCTAATGGTAGCCCCGTTTGCCATGTTATTTCACAAACAATATTATAAACCAATTTCGATCGTTGGAGTTATCGCCACTATTTTCAATATTTATTATATGGTAACCTTGGCGCAGGATGCCTGGGTGGAGTGGATTACTGCTATTTCAACCTTACTCTTCGCCGTTTTAGTCGGGGCGAACATGGTACTCAAAAAGATGTAATATGGTAAAATTATACTACTTTTTTAACCGTAATTCCAAAAATACGAGTAAGGATGAAAGATAGTTAGATTTATTATTCATCAGTAAATAGTTAGGATATGACCGAACAGAAATGGATCCTTATAACGGGGGCAAGTACGGGCATCGGACGAGCAACTGCAGAATATTTAGCGGCAAACGGATTTTTTGTATATGCTGGCGCACGAAAAGAGAAGGATTTACAAGATCTCGGAAAGATTGAGAATATAATTTCGGTTAAACTTGATGTAACGAAACTTGAAGATGTAAATTCCGTCGTTGAAATGATTAAAGACCGTGGGACGGGATTGTTTGCTCTTTTCAATAATGCCGGAATTGTACGCGCTGGTCCACTGATGGACATATCTGAAGAAGATCTCTATGACCAACTTGAAGTTAATCTAATAGGGATTCATCGAGTTACTAAAGCGGTCTTTCCCTTTATTCTCCAATCAAAAGGGAGAATTGTTATGAATAGCAGTGATTCTGGTTTTTTTGCAGCACCATTCTTTGGACCGTATAATGCCAGCAAATTTGCCCTGGAAGGGTACACCGACACGCTTCGGAGAGAATTATTGTTGTATGATGTGAAGGTCATCCTGATCGAACCGGGCTTTATCAAGACTGATATCTTTCGGAAGGGTGAGGGATTACTCGATAAGTTTGATGACTCGATGTTCATCGAAGAAGCGCGTGCTATTGGGGAGTATGTGATTGAGAAAGGGACGGAGAAAGGATTACCGGCTGTCAAAGTTGCTAAAGTTGTGTATAAGGCTCTAACGAAAAAGAAACCCAAATTGCGGTATACCGTGACCGCTGACAAGCTCCAAAATTTCATGGTTAAACATTTTCCCGCTGGGTGGATTGATGGTTCAATTAAGAAAGAGTTAAAGAATCTTAAATCATCTCCGAAAAATTAAATTAAGCTGGATTTAGTTATAAGGTAATTCAAAATCCATTCAACCTTGGGTGGTTTGAGATTCATGAGTGGTAACACCTACGCGGAAATTCCGGAGCATGTCAAGACCAAGCCATATTTTCCACTTGGGCGACATCTCTGGCGAATGTACAAGCAGGTCGGTTGGCAATATTACAATAAAGCGATTAGCGCATTTCCGAACCAATTGTATCCCGCTCTAAAACGGAGATTAGATGAGACCATTTTCACAGCACAAGCTGTTAATGAAGGAAAAATTGAGGATTTAAATAAAACGTGTGCATACATGCTTTTCCCACCCGTAGGTGCCTTAAGGGCTGATTTACAACAAGGTACCATGAAATTACTCTATGGTGACTCATGTGATACGACCTTTGTGGTCATTAATGATTATACTCAAGAGACCTACTTCCTTTTAAACGCTCATTCGGAAGATGGCATCCCCGTGGACTGGTGGTATGCTGGTCCAGAGGAAGATCTGCTAGACCGCCGCCATATAAAATTAGGGTATAAAATCAGAGAACTTCCCCAGAAAGTACATTCTTTAACGAGGATGGGATCACTCTTAATGGATATTTTAAAAGATGTCCGAAATGAACGTGCCCCCGAATATGCGAACTCTACCTATCAAATAGGCATGGTTTTCGGCTCGGGAGTGGCCAACATTGTTTCGGAAGCATCTAACTGGGAAGCTTGGGGGCAGGTCTGGGATGGAATCGCTGCAAAACGTGAGTATGGCTTACCTGACTATTGGTATTGTTATATTCCGTGGCCTCCGCTGATCCAAACCTTAATTGGATTAGGAAGATCCAGTTTTATTCGACGCCTTTGTGCACTATGCACTGATAGCCATATGGCAATTCAACCTATGGAAAAATTTACTTTGGAATGGGTGAAAGAAACCTTCCCTGAAGTCTACGATGCACTGGTCATGCAACAGTGGAATGATATCGGGGTACCAACCCCTGCAATGAGTGCTAAATGTAAACCTCCTGATTTAAAACGGCATCGAACATATCGGAAAGAAATATTTGATTTTAATTACCCCGATGGCACCCGTATCTTTGCAGATGATTTGGGATTAACCCCCGAAGAGCTGATGGCAGGGGCCTATCTTGATATCACCATAAAAACACCCCCAAATACCAAAATCACCCCTGATATGCTCATTTCGAAAGGGTGGGGGCGCGAAACGAAAATTCTTAAATGACTTCTCTATAGTGTTTTTACTGAATGTATAAATAAGGAGTTGAATTTTTGACTAAAGCAACAATTGTGACGAACAAAGGGAATATTGTGCTTGAACTGTATGATCAGGACACGCCTGGTACCGTGAAGAACTTTGTAGATTTAGCGAACAAAGGATTTTATAACAATTTGACGTGGCATCGCGTGATCCCCGATTTTATGATTCAGGGTGGTTGCCCGCTTGGGACCGGAACAGGAGATCCCGGGTATCGGATTGATTGTGAGATTCGTCCGAATCTAAAACACAAACCTAAAGTGATTTCGATGGCACATGCTGGTACATGCAAACATGATAAAGCCACCGGAAAGAAGCTCTCTGGGAAATGCTCTAATGGATCGCAATTCTTCATTACTCACGTAGCAACCTCTCATCTGGATGGCGTCCATACGGTCTTTGGAAAGGTCATCGAAGGACAGAACGTGGTCGATGCAATCCGAAAAGGCGATGCCATCAAACAAGTCATAATCCAATAAAATTCCTCATTCTTTTTTATTTCATTCTGAAGTGCTATGTCTGAAACCACTTATCAAGTTTCAGATTTTCGCTACATTGATTCCCATGTTCATTTCTTCCCGGAACGCCTCTTTCAGGCTATTTGGGGTTACTGGGAACGCGTCATTATGAAACTCTACCCTTCCTGGATTAACAAATACCAATGGCTAAACGCCAAACTACTTGATTTTCTTGAACAGCACAAGGTTGAACGGTTCACTACATTGAATTATGCCCATAAAAAGGGAATTGCAGAAGGGTTAAACGAATGGACCAATAAATTCTGTCAAGAACACCCCGCAGCTATCCCATTTGGAACCGCGCATCCCGATGATACTAATCTTCTTGAATACTCTCAAAAGGCACTCAACGAATACAAATTTAAAGGTTTGAAATTTCAATTAAGTGTGACTGACTTTTATATCCATGATTCTCGGCTAAAGCCTCTGTATAAACTTATGCAGGATTTAGATAAAATCCTTGTAGTCCACACAGGAACTGCTCCCTCCCCTACTCAAAAAGCAAGACCTGGTTTCAAAGTCGGGTTTAAGCATTTCAAGAAATACTTCAATGAATTTATGGATAATAAAATTATAGTACCTCATTTAGGGGGGTATGAATACGAGGCATTCTTTAAAATTGTAGAAAACCATCCAAACGTGTTTCTAGACACAACTATGATATTTATAGACCCTGCAGTCCATATCTTTTCCCCGCTAGATAATCCAATTCATTTTGTCGGGGAAACGCGCTTGCTATCATTTATGGAAGAATACAGCAATCAAATTTTGCATGGCAGTGATTTCCCGAACATTCCGTATGACTATGACAATTCCATCAAAGGGCTTCTAGATCTGGGTCTCTCAAAAAGAGCATATGAAAACATCTTTTATGAAAATGCCAAAAAATTGTTTGAACTATAAAGGGATAACCGAAAGAGTTACTAAAAGAAATAGAAAAAAAAAAAAAAAGGTAGATCTGTTAGGATTGCACCTTACGCCTCTACATTGACCTTCTTTCCAGGGATTTTTTCCACCGTTACTGTCAATAACCCTTTCGCCAATTTAGCTTTCACGGTTTCTGGCTTGATTTCTTCATCAATATAGACTTTAATTGCAATATGTGGTCTATTCCAGAGAAATTTCCCAAACGCTGGGAATTTATGTGGTGCCTTTTTTTCGAGTTCTGCTTCTGGTTTCTTAGCATCAATGTAAATATGATTCGCTTTAACCGATACCTCAACATTTTCCACATCGAAACCAGGAAGGGGCATTGTAACGATATATTCTGAGTCCGTCTCTTCTAGGTCATAGGGCATAAAGGTTCGCCATCGATGTTTCATCTTATGAAAGAATGCGGGCCCCATCGGTGGACCGTGCCAATATCTAGGGCGGTAAAATCCTCCTGGATGTCTATCATGCATATAATTCACTCCTTTATTTTTTGTTGAAAAAGAGTAACTTATTGCTCCTCTTGATCCCCATCTTCTACAGGAATCTTAATCCGGCTAGCCTTTTCCTCTTCACACTGGTTGATTTTCTTGTCAACAATTTGAATTTTCTCATCAATCATTTTTAATCTGGCTTCCATTCGTTCTTGGATTCTCTTCTTCGCTCGAATTAAACTTTTCTTGATTTTTTCTAACTCCGGGATTGATTCTGTGAGATCAACGACATTAACCAGCTCCTCAAAAGTAGCACGTCCAAGTGAGGGCGGTCCATGGGAGATATAGTGCATCCGCGACTTAAATGGTAGGGGGCGCATTAAGACATTATGAAGCATGGGATAAAAATTCATGCTCTTTTCGAGTATATCCGGAATATTTTTTCCTAACTTTTCTTTCCCCCGTTCCGAAATTATATATAATTTGCCCTTTTCGGTGATATCTCCTTTTCGATTCAATTTACTTAATCGAGGGTAGATCGTCCCAGGACTGGGAACCCTCATTGGTCCAAACCGTTTCTTCATTTCCTTAACTATGGAATACCCTGTTAATCCTTCCTCCTTTTCGTCTAGGATGGATAGGATGACCATATCAAGTGCTCTTCGCGGAAACATCTAAATTACTCTTTTTTCGCTTTGATATTTAAATGCTCGATTTCGAACATCTAGTAATTTATTCGAATTCGAACATCCTTTATAAAGTATTCGAAATCGAATAACGTTAAATCAACTTCCACCTCGTCGTGAAATTTACGTTTTATGCCATTATTCTAAGACATAACAAAATAGTAAAAGAAGCCAACTACAAAATTCAGGAAATACATAAACATGGATAAAATCCCTATTGTTAGTAATTTACTGTATATTTTCTGCGATTTAAAGCGGTTTAATATGGATTTCTCCTTCATTTCCCTAATTTGAAGCCCCATAGTAATAGAAATGTAAGTGATAACTATGGTAATCATTATTAAAATGGGCGCACTAAACCATGGAAATCCGACTCTCCGCACTAATCTACCTGTGGTATAATCAAAAATAATAGTAATTTGATTCGAACCAACAACAACCTGGTTGTCTTCTGGATTGTAATCCGCTTCATATGGGACGGCTAGAAATACATCCGTGAAGGTTTTTACGATATGATTAGCTGTGATATTAACTTCAATAATTCTGTTGTTGCAGGAATCTGTTATCAGGTAATTCCCATTAGGTAAGAGTTCGCAATCTCGTGGCCATCGAAGTTTTTGATTTGTAAACTCCCACACAACTTGGTTAGTTTCATTAATTTCAAAAATCCGATCATTTTCAGCGTCACAGATGGTTGTATGCCCATTAGGCCAACGTTTTGGAGCATGGGGGTGATGTAAAGTGGAATGTTCCATCGATTTACCATAATGCCATGTAATATTCATATAACCCGATTCGCCCTCTTGAGCGGTATAATTCACCTCAATGATCATGTCAAAGTTTCTAAGGGACATTAGAATCGTGTCATAGCTCCTACCAAAATCACTACCATTCAGGAATTGAACTTTATTCACGTGGGTGTAATAATGCGTGGTAGAATCACGATCATCAACAAAAGCTAACCCCTCAGCACTCCAGCCGTTGGCTAGACCAAATTGAGTCCAATTATTATACGAGGTAAATTCTCTAGTTGTCTGATTCAGCCCATACCATTCCCATAATATTACTTTGTTTGAGATATTCATCTCGAAGACTCGATCAATTGCAGTATCTGTCACCAAAATCGACTCTCCGCCAGGCATCATAGTAGCATCATGTACAAAAAAGACAGGTTCCTTAGTTTCCCATAAAAGTGTATTAGTTACAAGGTCCATAATAGCGACTGAACCCCTTCCATCAGTAACTAAATAATTCCCATTATATTGCCCCTCTCTTATTTTATCAATATCTGTCGGCGCTGGTGCGGGTAAATAGGTAGGAACCACGAAGTAAAAAAGGGGTATTAGACTTATCAACCCAATCACCATAATGAATTGGATTAGAGCTTTTTTCTTAGCCATGTATTCACCTATCTATTTAACATTAGCATTACTGCAAAGATGAGGATAATGAGGACCAAATTGGTCCCGATATTCCTAAATGACGTCTTTACGCAGCCTGATACGCTTTTCTGGGTCTTTATGTAAAGGATAATAAATGGAATAGCAACAATTAGCACAATTTGAAGAATTATAATAACTAATACTCTTAAACTCCATGGATGCGCTGGATCTGAACCTAAGATCACATTAAACAATCCTGCGTCAAAAATATAAAACGCCGCAATTCCAATTATGACTGTAATTCCTATCTGTAACCAATATAATTTCTCTTCGATTGGATCAATTGACTGACGATTTATCTCTTTTCTTGGTTGTTCTAATTCATCGTTTTTCTCCACATTTACCATCCACAGTGTCTAAATTATACCAAATTTAGTTTTACAAATTTTAAAACATGACATTATACCAAATAAAGGCGATTATATAATTCCTAAAAAAGAGAATCGTGATTAATACACCAATTATTAATAATTTACTGTAAATCTGATGCGATTTAAAGCGGTCTAATATCGATTTCTCCTTCATTGCCCTAAATTGAAGCCCAACGCTAATAGAAACGTAAGTAATCACTATTGCAATTATTATTAAGACGGGAGCAATAAACCATGGAAATCCAACTCTCTGTACTATTTTAGTTGTTGTATAATCAAAAATACACGTAATTTGACTCGAACCGGCAACAACCTGATTGTCTTCTGGGACATAATCCGCATCATAGGGGAGACCTAAAAATACATCCGTAAAAGTTTTTACGATTTGATTAGTAGTAACATTAACTTCAATAATTCTGTTGTTGCAGGAATCTGTTATTAGGTAATTCCCATTCGGTAAGAGTTCACAATCTCGTGGCCATCGAAGCTTTTTACCTGAGTACTCCCACACAACTTGGTTAGTTTCATTAATTTCAAAAACACGACCATTCTCAGAGTCACAGATGGATGTATGCCCATTGGGCCAGCGTTTTGGTCCGTGAGGGCGACATAATGTAGAATGCTCCATTGGTTTTCCATATTGCCAAGTAATGTTCATATAACCTGGTTCCCCCTCTTGAGCAGTATAATTCACCTCAATGATCATGTCAAAGTTTCTGATGGACATTAGAACCGTATCATAAGTTCTACCAAAATCACTACCATTCAAAAATTGAACTTTATTCACGTGGGTGTAATAATGGGTAGTTGAATCACGATCATTAACAAAATCTAATCCCTCAGCACTCCAGCCGTTGGCTAGACCAAATTGAGTCCAATTATTATACGATACAAATTCTCTAGTCGTCTGGTTCAGTGCATACCAATCCCACAGTATAACTTGATTTGAAATATTTATCTCTATGACCCGATCGGCTCCTGTAGCAGACACTAAAATCGACTCTCCATTGGGCATCATTTCGGCGTCATGAGCAAAAAGAACAGGATCTTGGGTCTCCCATAAGACTCTATTAGTTGCAAAATCCATAATAACGACTGAACCCCTTGCATTGGTGACTAAATGATATCCCGCGTATGGCCCCGCTCTTATTTTATCAACATCCGTCGGCATTGGTGCGGGTAAAAAGGTGGGAACTACAAGGTAAAAGAAGGGCGGTAAAATCAGGAAAATAACCAAAAAAATAAGTTGAATTAAACGTTTTTTCTTACTCATGCACTCACCTAAATGTTTAACATATATGTTAATCCAAAAACTAGCAAAATGATGGTGATATTCGTCCCATAATGCTTAAATGGCGTCCTAAAACAATAAGATAAGCTTTTCTGAGTTTTTAAATGAAGAACAATAAATGGAATGGTGACGATGACCACAAGATGAAGAATCAAGATGATAAATAATCTTAAACTCCACATTTGAACTGGATCTGAGCCAAAGATCACTTCTATAAAACCTGCCTCAAAAAGATAATACGATGCAATTCCAATTATGACCGTAATTCCTATCTGTAACCAATACAACTTCTCTTCGAGAGGTTCAATTGACTGATTATTTATCTCTTTATTTATTACTTTTAGTTCATCTTTTCTATCTAATTTCATCACCGCAAAATTTTAATTAAAGCCCTTTTCAATACATCTCATATTTTTCAACAACTCTATTAAGTCTTGAGGAGCTTAGCCGCATTATCATGGAGCCACTTTTTTTTGGTTTCATCTTTCAGCGGCAATTTCATAACCTCATCTGCCAATTGTCTTATCGTTAACCCCATAAAGAGCCAAGTGGAGCCGAAGAGTACTCGATCCTGGAGGATTGAATCACCCAATTTGAGAAGGGGTCCCCAGCCCATTTCAGGAGTAATATACTTTGGAATATAGGATGCAATATCAATATAGATGTTCGGGTTTCGCCAAGCAACCGCCATCAGTTCATTCACCCAAGGCCAACCCCCATGCCCAGCGATCATTTTCAATTCCGGAAAATCTTGGGCCACGAGATCTAGATAAATCGGGCGCTCCACTTCCATTGTTAACGTCGAATAATTTATCGAAAGATGAAACCAGATTGGCATGTCGAGTTCCACACAGGTTTCATAAAGGGGGTACATTTTTTCATGATTAGGGGGTATTCCAAACATGAATGGTCTAACAGCAATCCCCCTCAGCCCTAAATCGTATGATCTCCTAATTTCCTCTACCGCCAATGACCCCTTTAAGGGATCAATCCCCGCGAATCCTATAAATTTTTCTGGATACTTGTTTACAATATCGGCATAATAATCATTGGGGAGTCCCGTTTTTATGCCGCTGGGAGTTTCTTCGTCCAGATTAAAAATTACTGCTTTTTCAACTCCCATTGTATCCAGTTGTTTAACAAATTTAGCTAGAGGGATTGCCAATTTCTTAACAAGTGGACTGATAGCTTCTTTGAGTTTCTGCTCATTCAGAGTTCTTTTCATCCAATAAAGGTCGTTCGCCTTGATTCCTAATAACGGGGCGACTCTCGGTCCGAAAACATCCTTAAGATAGCGTGACATCTGTGGAGGTAATGCAACGATTAGATCCACAAGTACTTCTTCCGTTGGTACGTAACATAATGAATCAATAATCTTATTTTGAGTATTCACTTCAATTCCCGCTAATACTTTTTATTAAGCTCTAAAAAAAGTTATGCAATGTGCAATTGCGGTCACTAATCTCCTGCTCGAGGAGTTTTGAGATTAGTTCATCCCGTTTGATCTTATAGATATTTTTCGATTGCCGCTTTGATCATATCTTTTGGCGGATAATCAAAGATTTTTCCATTGAAATGGTAAATCCGTCAAGTTAGGACATATTGATCCGTTTCGAACGGAGCTATATCGTCCCCATCAATCCGAATGCTAGTAGAACCTAGAAATTTGACTCTCTCAGCATCATCTTGATCTTCAATTACTACTTCGTTGATCATTTGTTTGATATTGAGTTCACTCAAGGCCTCCTTAAGTGATTCCAAGGTCTGTGGCAGATGTGGGCAGTTTTCAACATGTAATACTTCAAATAACAAAATAATACCCAACTATTGAACCCAAACTAAAAATAAAAAATTATGCAATGCTAATTTACAATGGCGCCTTCAAAAATTAATTCCAACCAGTAGCCTGTTCTTTTTTCCATTCTTCGTTAAAATCCTCAAATCCAAGTTCCAATAGGCGTTCATACTTCTCTCGTTCAAAGTAATAAAGAGATTCATCTTCAAGTTGCACTCTTGCAAGGTGCTGATATGCCACGTTCCTAACTTCTCTTTGTTGGTCTATCGGGAAAACCAATGACTCCATAACGATCTCTCTTCCTGTATATAATTCCCAATCTTTTGTTAGAATAGATAACCCAAATCTCTCTGGTTGATTACATATTTGAGTACCCGGAAAGGGTAAAACACAGGGAAAGGAGAAAAAATCGAGTTTTTTTGAGTATGCTATGTTTTCCAGCATGTCTTTCTTGGTTTGTGAAGGCAGACCGATCATGAAATTTGCTTCAATTTTATAATCTAATTTTTTCAAGATTTTTATAGCGGATTCTATTTGAGAAAATGTTTGGGTTTTTAAGGTTGCGTGTAAAACTGAATCATGAATATCTTCAATCCCTAAAGCACAGGAATGTGCATTTTTTTTCTTTAAATCTAATAAAATTCCTTTGTTTATAGTATCTACACGTGTTTGAAATAACCATTCTTTTAAAACGATTTTTCTATTCTCTATCTCACCGATGAATTCTCTAACTTTCTTTTCATTAAGTAAGAAGAGGGGATCGCTTATAGAAAACGAAAAATTGCCAAATCGTTCTTTATATGCTTCTAGAGTCCCTAAAATCCTTTTTACTGGAAAGTACCGTACCTTTCTTCTTGAAAATGGCGAAAGGCAACAAAAAGCACATTGATATGGACAACCTCTACTGAATTCTAATTGGAGTAAAAATGACGGATAATGTTTATCTTTTATGAGATCTAAATCAGGAACTGGAATTTTGTTAAGATCAGGAGGCGCAATTGTTGAACTGTGCTTGATTTTTCCATTTTCTCTAAAGGCAATATTTTTAATTTTGATCCATTCTTGTGCATTACTTGCTTTTTTTACTATTTCGAGTAAAACATACTCCCCCTCTCCTTTCACAACCATATCAATAAATTTATTCGCAGCAAGACATTCATCCGGGATATATGTTGCCATTATTCCGCCAAAAACAATTTTTAGATTTGGGTTTTCACTCTTACATAATTGTGCGATTTTTAGAGCTATCGGGTAGTTCTGCGTATACGAACTAAGACCAATTATATCCGGATCATATTTTTTTACTTTCGCAAGAAACTCCTTCGGATTTAATGGATTAGGGGTGAAATTATTTCCGTATTTTTTTTCAGCGTTGATATCAATGAGTTTAACATCATATCCACTATTTTTTAGGATAGTACCCAAATTTAACAATCCTAGAGGTAAGGACGCTCTGGGCATCTTTAAAAACTTGTAGGTTGGATTTACTAACAGTATTTTATTATCCATATTGATTTCAATCTACTGGAAATTATTTTATTTAAAAAAAAAAGAGGAAATTTATAATGTTTGAAATTCTCCTCTGACTTGCCTTACGGCACTTCTGGGATCTTTTATAAAAAGGGCTCTAAATTTAGTATCATCTACTATATTGTGAACTACTATCTGAATATCATTGTCTGAAAGCCCTGCCTTATCTAAATCTTCTAGATTATGGACAACTATTGATATCTCATTTCGCGGTAAATTAGCATCGATCAATTGTTTCTCAATTGCTCTAACATTAATTTGAACCATCTCCTAGTTTTGAAATAGAACTATTTTGTTATAATTTATATTTATTCTAAATGGGGAAGGGATCGATTTGCACTCGATATAATCCATTCTTCTAGCATTTATAAGACTGGATTCTCCTTCCAATGAATTTAAGCCGCGAGAAATTCAACAATTTCCCTATTTCTTGGACGTGTGCGATAATTTTTACCAATGGACTTATAGATAATTTTACGATCCTTGTCAATAATAAATGTTGCTGGTTTAGATGTTTCTTTAATCCCATGGAAAAGTCTGGCAGTTTGGCTTTTTGTATCATAAACACCATAATCTTTTATTACTCTCAGATTCGTCTCATGATCACTTAAAAAAGTGATATTTTCTGCATTAAATTTTTCTTTAAGTTCTTTATTTTTTGTAATTGATTCGGGACTAACCATAACAATCTTAACTCTTTTCAGTAGTTCTGGATCGCCATTCAATCGTTTCACTTGATTTCTTCAGTGTGGTCACCAGCCACCTCGTATAAAGACAAGCAGAATCTTCTCAGCTTTTTGCTTCGACAAGGTAAAATTCTCACCATTTTCATCTTTCAAGGTAAAATCTGGTGCTAAATCACCTACTTCTAGTGGCATTTTTTTCACTTTTGGATTTTAGAATTACTAAACTTGACATTTAAATAAATTAATTTTCATATTTTGCATGATTTCAATGGGAGTATCCAAGGAAAAAATCATACAATTATATTTAACAATCAGTATATTGGGATTCGCGCTCTTTTTCTATGTAATCACCCCGTTCCGCCTACTATATTATTGGAAAATACCTCTCCTCGAAGATAACATGACGACACTCATGTGGATACTTCCGCTCCTCGCCTTTTTCCCCCTATATCAGTTCTTTAGAGAGGGAATACCAAAAAACTTAGTAAAATTAGCATTCAGCCTTTTAATCCTTTTATATATTGGAGAAATTTTTGCAGGAGCGTACATCGGAATCCTCTTAATCTTTGAAGGGTTCTTTGTTTCGCTCCTCCTAATTTATGGCATGAAGGTATTATTCACTTTTTATAAACAATCCTCCGAATCTCCGACCTATAGGCGAGCCTTTGTCTTTAGCTTCCTTTTTGCGGGATTCGGCGTTGTTTTCTTATATCAAAATCCCATTTTCTATCAAATATTTTTTGCTCTAGCTGCCCTTGTTGCGTTTTTAGTCTCCTTTTTTACAACTGTTGAGGTCGAAATTACTTCCAAAGAGGAGAAAAAAAGTGATGGTTGGACTAAGAAATCCCACCTCTGCCTCTGGCTTTTTATAGTGACCGCAATTGCCCTCGTGATCTATGTGCTGATCGGTATTGCGCGGATGCACCTATTAGTTTATCCTGTGATTCTCCCTGAATTTCAAATCTATTTGATTGCCTGTATGATATTCCTTCTAGTTCCAGCTTTTTTTATAGATGTTAGCATCTACTTGGCGAAAAGAATCAATGGAAAAATTCTCATAGGGGTAGGACTAATAATCATGCCACTCAGCTATCTACTCTTTGCCCTAATTCCCGATTTAATCGTGTTTTATGTAGTTGCCGTTTTAGCAGGCTTTGGACTGATCCTATTTCTTCATAATCTAATTAATCTTATTTTTAAAGTTCTCCAAGAACACGGAAAGGCCTTCTTCTTTTGTCTAGCAATTAGTATTTACTTTGGTCAATTGCTGATGGCTCTACTCACTTTGCATGGTGGAACCACCATATTCCTTATTGGCGTAATCACGGTTGTGGAGTTCTGTGCATTAATTGGTGTTGCGTTGGTCATACTCTCTGGTGCCAGATTCTCGTTTAAAAAAAAAGTTAATGTAAAGCTTGTTTTAAGTCAAGTTTTCAAAGTTCTCTTAATTCTTCTACTGATCGGTGCATTTGTTTTTGCATATAGTTCGTCTTACTTCTTGAATATCGCTGAAGAGAATTATCAAGTGGCAAATTCTCATCCACTCTTGAAAATAGAGAACTCAAACCTTGACCAGATGTTCAACAAGGTCTATGATGAACTGGAGGGTAATCTAATGATCATACCCGATTCGGGCCATATTTTCGCAATTCCAGGGGGGGATTTTTATCGTAAACCCGTGTTATGGGACACTGCCTATATCGCTCAGATATGGAAATACCACAATGTATCCATTTCAGAACAAATTTTGGTCAATTTTATTAATCAAATACATCCGAATGGTTTAATTCCGAATACTTATCACCCCCTTGGGATTGTCGACGCGATTACCCAAGTTCCTCTACTTGCTTGGGCTTGTCGCGAAACCTATGAATTTTCAGATAATATCAATTTTCTAGAGGCAGTCTATCCAAAATTGAAGCGCTATAATCAGTGGTGGGTTACAACACGTGACTTTGACGGAGATGGGCTCTATAGTTGGCTGCATCGTGATGAAACAGGGTTAGATGATTGCCCAAGATTCGATTTATTTCCAATATGGCAAATCAACGCACTCGACCTGAACTGTTATCTAGCACTTCAGATGACATCTCTCGCGAAAATAGCTGAATACCTTAATTTTACTGCGGATTCGGTATATTATACAACACAAGCCGGTTTGCTTGCGGATCGAATACGAGTAAAGCTATGGGATAATGTAACGGGATTTTTTTATGACACCGTTGGTAGTGAGTTCATCAAACTAAAAACCTCCTCTAACTTGCTTCCTCTCTTTACCGGAGTTGCGACTCCACAACAAGCCGCAAGGCTGATGACGCATCTTAATAACCCTGCTGAATTTAACGTCACTTATCCAATTCCTTCCGTGGCACGTGATGAACCTTCATTTTCAAATGTGATGTGGCGAGGACCAACGTGGATAAATTTGAATTATTTACTCATCCGTGGATTAATAAATTATAATTACTCAATAGAAGCCTCCAAAATTGCTTATAAAACACTGGAAATGGCCGAAGGGGTCTTCAATGAAACTGGTACGTTCTGGGAATTCTATAATTCAACAACTGGGCGCGTGGATGATGTAGTAGGTAAAACAGGTTGGGTGCCCGCTTCTCATTATGTAGGTTGGGACGGGCTTCTTACCAATATGTTTATCGAATATTTGGCTGGAGTCTCGTTCAATAGTTCCAGTATTTCTTTTAATCCAATTATTCCGATAGAATGGAATGCCTCAAAAATGAATTTACAGCTAAATCAAATCGAATTGAACCTCACCCGCCTCAATAATCAAATTAACAGTAGTTTTCATTTTTTATATCCCTCTTTTAATAACGTAACAGTTATTGATTTACAAACATTGAACCAAACAACCTATTTTTCGACAGATATTCAGCTTAATTTCACGAATTTCAATCGGTACCGACTTTTAATACAGTAAAGGTGTGTTAGAATGATTCCTGATGTGGTAACAATCGGAGATGTGAATATAGATATCATTACAGCGCCTCTATCATCAAATATAGTGAGTAAAAAGGATGTCGAGGTACCCACCAAGCTCTATCGTACGCTTGGAGGGAATGCAGGTAATTGTGCAATGGCTTTATCGCAATTAGGTTTAAAATCTCGCCTAATAGGGGCGTTAAGCGACGATCCTGCAAGTATATGGCTTATAAACCAATTAAAAGTAAATAGCGTCGATTTTCACAACGCATATAAAATGATCCAAGCTGCCATTACCATTGCCCTCACCTATAAGGATGGAACTCGTACTTTTCTGTCCGATTTCGGATCAAATTTCCTTCTTTCACCTGAAGATATTGATCTTAAACTTATTGAAGGGCAACATCTTCATCGAGCTGGATATTGGTGGGCTCCCAACTTAATGGGTGATGGAACTAAGCACTTATTTCGCCATGCACATTCAAAAAAGATAACTACTTCGCTGGATATCGGGTGGGATCCCAATAATTGGGCTGACGAAAGCCGCGAAAGTGTTTATAAGTGCCTTGAATTTTGTGATATATTATTTCTTAATAACAAGGAATTAGAAGGTTTAACACAAGCCAATTTAGACGATGGAGCCACAATATTATTGAAAAAAGGGCTCCAAATGATTGGATTGCATTATGGTGCGAAGGGATGTAAGATCTATACAAAGGATGATACCATTCACATTCCGAGTTATAAAGTTGAAATAAAGAATCCAACGGGTACTGGTGATGTTTTTAATGCGGCATTCATTTATGGGTACCTAAAGAAATGGCCTCTTGACAAAATAGGAAAATTCGCTAATGCCGCAGCCGCTGTGCATCTCAGCTCTACCCAACCTTATCCCCCTCTTGAAAAAGTTCAAAAGTTTATGAAATCAAAGGAGAATGAATAATAAAATGAGCCAACCCGGACATTTGACATTAAAAGAAATTGAGGAACAACCTCAGGTTATTCAGCAAACAATTGCAAATTCAAGCATTTTCGAGGAGATTGCTACAAAAATTCACTATACGAAACCCAAGCTGATCATTATTACGGGGAGTGGAAGTTCCTTCAATGCGGGATTTGCCAGTTTATACATCCTTAATAAAATCGCGCAGATACCAACATGGGTTGTCCATTCCTCCGAATTTCCATATATAATTAAACCGATTTTAAAGGTTAAAGACCATCTCCTCATTTCAATTTCTCAAAGTGGGGAGAGTATCGGAACAGTTGCTGCTGCGGAGCATGCTTCATCTTTAGATATTCCCACGATTGCGGTAACTGCCCATCCTGACAGCCCATTAACACAAAAATCTTCAATGGTCCTTCCCTTACAAACTGGAGAAGAACAGAGTGTTATGGCAACAAAGACGTACATTGCTCAAATTGCTGCATTAATTCGCTTAGCTATCTCATTAGGTGAATACAATGTCGATCTTCAACCTAGTTACTTAAAAGAACTTCGCACTTCATTAGAAAAGGTACCTAAAGAAATAAGTAGGTCACTAGATTATTTTAGGGGCGCAATACAGGATTTGTCTCCTAGTTATCGGTTCGTCAAACATGCTTTTATTCTTGGTTCAGGACCAGATTATGCAACAGCTATGGAAGCTGCCCTGAAACTAAAGGAAGGTGCCCGCATCTTAGCTGAACCATATAGCGCTCCCGAATTCCGCCACGGCCCCATTACTCTGGCGGATGAATACACGATGATTGTTGGTCTAATCCCGCATCCGAGCAGCACCCGTTTTGATTCTGTAAATTCGCTGCTTGAAAAAGTAATAGATCGTCATTCCTCCATCCTTGGGATTTCACCTGAACGCAGTCTCCCTTTTGATGAATTTATTCGGGTACCACGCCTTCTAGAAGAATTCAATCCACTTATTAATATCGTTCCGGTGCAATATTTAGCGTATAATATAGCGCTTCTACGAGGGTATGATCCCGATAAGCCTAAATTTTTGACAAAGGTGGTACGTGAAGAATGAAATACAAGAAACTCGAAGGGATTCATTCCGTTACAGTATTGAATCCCGAAACGGGCGAGGCCATTGAGGATTGTGATATTGAAATAGTGAATGGATTTATTTTTTCCATTAAAGTTTCAAAAGGAACCCCGCCTCCGGACTACTTAAATGGAACTGGTTTGTATGCCATCCCTGGATTAATTGATACACATGTTCACAGTCTGGGCTTTCTTTGTGAAGATATTCCAAACATTTTCGATTTAAGGTGGATTTTTAGACAACAACGCAATAATCTAGCCAGTTATCTTCGTAGTGGAGTTACTACAATTAGAGATATGGGAAGTGCTACCAAACTAATCCGTAGCTATCGCCGAAAAGCTACCAAATTAAAGGTTCTCTCACCTCGTATTCTCTATGCTGGTCCGATGTTTACCGCAAAGGGCGCTTATCCTCATTACGTACCACCAGGACCGTTTTACATCCGATGGTTTGCGGGTCTAATCCGGGTGGATTGCAAAGATGAAAAGCATGCAAAACAAATGGTAGACAAAACAGTTGCAGCAGGTGCACGGTGCATAAAAGTCATGTATCAATCAGCAGAATACGATGACGCACGCACGAAAATCCCTATAATCTCCCTTTCTGTAGTTCGTGCCATTGTGGAACGCGCGCATTTTCATAATATCCCTGTAGGTATTCATCATACCTTCCGAAAGGATCTTCAACAGCTTTTAGAAACAGATATTCCGTTCGATTCTTTAGAGCATTTAACTACAGATGAACATCTCAACAATGAGGAAATCAAGAACTTGGAACAGCGTGGAATTTCGAATAGCACGACGTTGATGACGTACGGTATTGTTTATCACGTAGATGAGTTGGAAGCATTAATCCAGCAAGAGCCTGAACGATTCGAGAAGAAGCCACTTGAGTATTTGCAACAAATGTGTCAAGCCATACGCTCTGGAGGTCAGCCCGTAAGTTTAATGTCCCGGAATTATATGGATACTGCGCCAAAATTCATGAGCGCAAACCTCAAAAAATTATTTGAAGCAGGTGTAAAAATTGTCTATGCAACTGATTCAGGAATAATGACCCCTGCTGGAGTTGGCTATTGGGAGCTCAAAGATATGGTTCAGGCAGGGATGAGCAACCTTGATGCACTAAAAGCAGTCACGTGCGTTGCAGCTGACGTGATAGACCGCCCTGAGCTGGGGCGTCTCGAGCCAAGTAAAATCGCGGATATCGTCTTACTTCACGAGAATCCGCTCGATAACCTCGAAACGATACGTAATGTGGTGGCAGTTATCCGTGATGGCTATCTTGTGCATAAAACGTAAAGTATAAATTAGGGGCTCATTGCCATCCTCATTGATTTGAAAGTTTTCCCGCCTGCAACGATAATACATTGTTTGACTTCAGAAGTTATTTTGATGATGGCGCTCTCGATGACATCGAGCGGAATTTCCTCCTTTGCCAAAGCATCGTGAAACCATTGCGCCATAGCCTTATAATATTTTTCGACGCTATCGTCACTAACGAGCATTTCTTTTCCCTCGGTTTCCCAAGTTATAGCTCCCGAAATCAAATCCACAATAAACGTGCCTCTTGGTTGTACATGCTCAAATGGGTCAAAATGACTCCCTGATTCTACAGTAGCCCAATTTGAAGGACGTACTGCATTATTTGCAATTGATCTTAAGCGGATTAAT
The DNA here is from genome assembly GCA_016840125.1 of Candidatus Helarchaeota archaeon. The sequence goes on from JAEOSY010000435.1 coordinate 25,889, forward strand.
TTCATTTTCAAAATCATTCCTTTATTTTTTATTCAATTCCTTGATTATTGAAATGAGTTCTGATAAATCAGAAATGTCATACTCAGGTGGTTTCTGTTCAGAAAGCTTATTATCGTATTTTCCACCACGATGTATGAGGACGGTATGAATTTTTAGTTGCATACATGGAAGGATATCGCTCTCATAATTATCTCCGATGTAGATAGCTTCTGAGGGTTTGATATTTAACCGCTTCAAGGGCAATTCAAACAGTTTTGGATTAGGTTTTCGTATCCCTACTTCCTCCGAAATGATTATCTCATCAAGGAAATCCTGTAGTCGCATTCGGAGAATTTTCTCGTATTGCTTAAGCGCCCCTCCATCCGTCAATACACAGATTTTCACCTCTAACTTCCTTAGGTCGATTAATGTTGGGACTACATCATGAAACGGGCGAATATTGGCGAATTTTATATCGTGATAGGCAATCATACCAGCTGCAATAAATAATTTCATCTGGGCTGGCTCAACATCAAGTCTTTTCAACATTTGATCAAAATGATAGTTATAATTACTCCCATATTCTTCCACAACTTCGGAAAGAACTTGGTATGCTTCATCAAATGTGGATTGTAGCCCTAGGTCTATCATTGCCCGAATAGCACTTCGACGTGCGTGCGTGGAAAGTTCTGTCGAATTATAGAGGGTGTCGTCAAGATCGAAAATAGTAGCTTTTATCATAAAAAATTCACACGAGTACTCTTAGATTTATTAAACCAAATTTCACATATTTACCTATTGTGGTTGAGAGACCTACTAGCATAAAGGGATTCACATGTATAACGATAGGAGTAAAGCAGGTGAAGTTCTAGCAGACCTTTTAGATTCTTATAAAATGGAAAATCTAACAATTTTGGCAATTCCAAATGGAGGGGTTCCGGTTGCAGTTCCGATTTTCAAAAGGTTTCGAAAAATCAACCCCTCGGTCGAATTTCAACTATTAATTGTCCGTAAGATGCCAATACCCTTCAATACGGAAGCAGGCTTTGGAGCCATTACGTTAGATGGAACCGTTATACTAAATAAAGTACTTGTGGCACGCATTGGCTTGAGTGAGGATCAAATCCAAACTCAGGCTACAATGGTTTTAAAACAAATGAAGGCCCGTCTAAAGACATATGGCTTGGAAACGCAGAAGTTCGAATTAAAAGGTAAGACTGTTATTATAATCGATGATGGACTTGCATCTGGCTTTACAATGCTTGCGGCTATTAAGAGTATTCAAAAATATACTCCCGAGAAAATTATCATTGCAATTCCAACCGCCCCTAGAAGTTCTGTAACGCGTGTTTCCCCTCTTGTTGATGCTGTAATTTGTCCGAATATCCGTGATACTCTCTATTTCGCAGTAGCAGAGGCATATAAACACTGGTATGATCTTGAATTTGATGAGGTACAAATGATTTTAAAGGAAATCCAAACACTATAGGACACTCCTAGAGTTGACTGATGAATGATTTTAAAGCTGAAACAGGGGCAAAGTGTTCAAATTACAGGACCTGCAAAGCTTCATGTAATTGAAGGGGAATTATCATTATTGGGGTGTTCTATTCACTCAGGTGAAGATGTGATAATAAAGGCAGGCAAGCATTATCCCTTTGAAGCTGAAATTGATGCGAAAGCCGAAGTCTTAGGTAAAGAAACAGAGTACCAGATAATAGAACACCCTCTTATACCGATGGATCGAAAGAACCTGGTAAAAAAACTTACCACTCTACCACCCCCCCTAAAAATCATGATCCTTGGAAACAGTGACACCGGAAAGACAACCCTTATTTGCTATTTAGCGAATAGACTGATTAACACAGGATCTCGGGTAGCGGTTATCGATTTAGATATGGGGCAACAAGATATAGGTCCTCCATGCACCATAACCCTCGGAATTTTGAAGGAACCTATTACACACTTAGGTGATATTCCCCCAGAACGTATGATATTCATTGGTCAAACCTCACCTGTAGGTAGAGTGCCACACATTGTTTCTGGTGCTAATGACTTAGTTGAACATGCCTTGAACGAAGCCGATATCATTCTCATTGATACGACTGGGTGGATTTTGGGCGGCGCAGCACGAGCTTTTAAATCAACAAAAATCAGAACTCTCAAACCTCATGTTATAATAGCTCTACAGCAAGCCGATGAAATATATCATATAATTAAACAGTTCGAGTCGTCCCCCCTTCAGATAGATCTATTATCTGTTTATCCTAATATTCCAAAGAGGAATTTAAAGACTCGTAAATTCCTAAGAGAAAGTAAATTCAATTCATACTTTAAGGAAGCAAATTCACGACTCTTCAATTTAAGTGATATTCGAATTGAAAATGCATTCTTTCACTCTGGCACTCAAATGAAGGGTGAGGAGCTGGACTTTATAGAAAAAACGCTTGAATGTAGTTTTATTTATGCGGAAAGAGCCGCAGCTGGCATTTTTTTAGCCAAAAAATATGCCTCCTTTTATAATAAAAATAAGATCCAAATCTTAAGAGATCGTTATAATATCAAAGAAATTCGAATTGTAAATAAGAATGATGAGAACGGATTAGTTGTTGGACTATTAGACAAGAATTTGAATACTTTAGGAATTGGATTAATTGAGGTCATTAATTATGAGTTAAGTTCAATTCGTATATATACACCTGTAATGAATCCCATCTCAAAAATTCAATTGGGTAATTTAAAAATCACAAAAACGGGTCAAGAACTAGAAGAAAAGGTACCGCTCATTTAATCTATACTGTTTCCAATGCTTTTTTGACTGCATCTTTTGCATTCTTCGCTATAATAACTCGATCAGGAAACTCTTCTGATATTTTCTTAGAAGTCCCACCACTTTTGGGGATGGTAATAACTGGAACTCCCTGCTTCAAAGCATATTCTGCTTCTATTCGTGTGCCCGCGGCCCCACTAATACAAATTACTGCCTGTACTGATTGGATAATTATATAGTTCCGATCTTCTCCTAAATTAGTGGGAATTTGAATCATTACATATTGGTTAGCCTCAGATCGTGATATACTCGGCAAAATCCCTACGGATATTCCAGAAGACTTTTGAACACCTTTACATACAGCTTCCATTACTCCTCCCTTTCCACCACAGATCAGAATAACATTTTTTTTGGCTACTTCCTCGCCCACATCTTCTGCTATTCGACGAATATCCTCGCTAATTTCAGTTCCACTTCCGATCACACCGATTTGGATCATGTCATCAGCCACCTAATTTTAAAGAACTTTAAAACAACCTTTAATTAATGGATTTTGGATCGTTGCGAGTATGAAAAAAATTGTTGTTATTCCGGGTTCAGGAATAGGTCCTGAGATTATCATTCCCATTACCGATATTTTACAAACGCTCGGGTCATATGAATGTATTAAGTACGAAAAAATCAGTGAAATCGCTAATCGAACCCTGGCTAGAAAAGCAATGGCGAACTATTATAAATCAACTATCGGTGAGGTTCCAAAAGCTGCTAGATCACATTGGGCTCGGTTTAATATTTTAGATGGGCTCATTAAGGAACATATATTTTTGAAAGACCCATCTGAAACCGTGGAATATGAGAAATACAAATACAGTGGAATACCAGAAGAGTTCAAGGATATGGTTGCAAACTCCAGTGCCTGTCTATTTGGATCAATTTCAGATGTGAATGGCGGCTATCTTCTATTCTGGTTCAGGCAAGGATTGGATTTGTATGCCAATGTGCGTCCTGCGAAATGTTATCCCAATGTACCTTGTTATCGGAAAGATATCGACTTAGTTATTGTTCGGGAAAATACCGAGGGGCTTTATGTGGGAATGGAATATCAAGGAATTGATGCAGTGAAGGCTGTAAAGCTTCTTACAAAAAATGGTGTTGAAAGAATAATCAAGTTTGCTTTTAATCTAACAGATGAGCGCAAATCCAAAGGTTCAAAAGGCGAATTAATATGTGTGGATAAAGCTAATGCACTGCCAGTTACCGATGGTTTTTTTCGTTCTAAGTTCATGGCGTTCAAAAAGGAATACCCCGACATTAAAACTAAGGAATGGTTTGTTGATCGGGCCGCCATGGAGCTTATACGCACACCCGAAACTATTGATGTGATGGTTACTCCAAATCTTTATGGGGATATTCTTTCTGATGAAGCATCCGCCTTGGTTGGTGGTCTTGGAATCACTCCGAGTGGGGAGATAGGGGCAAATTATGGTTTATTCGAACCTGTCTCTGGAACGGCGCCTGATATTGCAGGAAAGAATATTGCAAATCCTCTTTCGGCACTTTTTTCTACTGTTATGATGCTGGATTTTTTAAAAGAGAAAAGCCACTCCAATGCTTTAGAGACTGCAATCTTACAATTTCTTCAAGCTGGGACGAATTTCACCCCGGATCTAGGTGGTACTGGAACAACAGATGGCGTATTCAATGAAATAATGAAGTATATGTAAAATAATAGCGTGATTAAGTGTGACACAACTCGATGAATTATATAGACTGACCAAAGAGGATCTCAAACCTGCATGTATGGTATTGACTAGAGCTTTTCTAAATAATCCTATAGCAACATGGCATATACCAGAAGAAACGGAAAGGTTAGCTCTGCTTCCAAATATGTGGAAAGTCCCCCTTTGTGTAGGAATTAAACATGGGGACGTTTATGCCCCCTCGAAAGATTTAGAGGGAATTGCAATGTGGCTTCCTCCAGAGATTGTTGATATTTCCTTTTGGAAATTTATTAAGTGTGGCGGACTTAAGCTCCCTTTCAAATTTGGATTCGGTCGCATTAGGAAAATGTTACATGTTCAGCGATTCCATGATTCCACAAGAAAGAAATATATTGATCCCCCCTATTGGCATTTTGGACCCTTTGGAGTAGATCCTGAATACCAAGGAAAGGGATATGGTAGCAAGCTCTTACGACCAATGCTGGCCCGTATCGATGAGGAAGATCTTCCAATCTATTTGGAGACAGAAGAGGAGAAAAATGCCCAACTTTACCAGCATTTTGGGTTTGAAGTAGTGGAGAAAAAAGTCATACCCAACACAAATATCACAAATTGGGGCATGATTAGGAAGAAATCAAGTATCAGATCAACTTAAAAAGATGAGCACTAAATACAATTTGTCAAATAAATACTGGAGGGTCGCTTTGTTTGACTCCTGTAATAAAAGATTATGAATCACTTTTCAATAGTGTCAAGAAGGAATTTCCGAAAGCCTTTGGGGGCGTTCAGCCGGGCAATGAAAGAACCGTTATCATACGCACACGCACTCCAGACAGTGTAGGCATGCTCGAAGTCAGTTGGGGCATCCGAAA
>JAEOSY010000436.1 GCA_016840125.1 Candidatus Helarchaeota archaeon
CGTTGGATCAAAAGGGTGTAAAAGTTAAGATGTGATTTTGGGTTTTAAAGCCAAAGGTCGAAGGATTCTACCATAGCACCATTGGCACAGGGCATCCCTTCGGGAAAATCCTTCCCCCGCTACAAAGAAACCCGTTCTTTATGGACGGGTCTCCTATTTGAGTGAAATTCGATTTTCAGATTATTGCTTAAGCATATCTTCGGAATTTCAACCTCAAAACATGAATAGCAATAATAATTATTGATATATTAAAAAATTCATTATATATTTCTATTTAATTATAAGTTTCAAACTCAGGAGTGATTTCCCCACTGGAATTCTAAGTTAAACTCAGGAGGAGTTATGTCGATAACAAATCTTCATTTATCCAGGCTGTACCGGACCGCATTTGCCTCACTTATGTTTTTGTTTCTGTTCTCTTCCAGTGCATTTGCTGGTGGCAAAGTGGGAATTTATGGTATTCACATGGTACCGCGCGGTGATGATGCCACAAATTTCAGCCGCCCGGGTTATGGGTTTGGGATTCACGTTGTTGCACCATTACCGCAGCTTTTAAATATTCTTGCAGGAACGGCAGGTTTTGAAATCATCAATCTATTAAGTGAGACGACAACATATCAAGAGCAGACAACCGGTCTAAGAGTTGAACAGCAGACCAGCCAAGATTACGGGCGTCTCTACATTGGTGGCCAAGTCGGCGGGCATGGCAAGGGATTCATTCGCCCCCATGCCGGACTCAATTTAGCACTGGTAATTTACGGTATCGAAACCGACGTTGTCATTCCCGATGACATCGATCCTGAAAACGAGATTCGGCAGAACTTGCAGTCAGAAACTCACGCGGTTTTCGGATACGACCTAACCTTGGGCCTCGATTTGAACTTCTGGAATAAATGGAATCTAGATTGTGGCGTACGGTATTTGAAAAGTTTTTCATTACCGCAGCAATTATACGAAGGATCCGAGAAGGTCCATCCGGAGTACTTTCAAATCTACCTCGGCGTAGGATATTCGTTTCGAGCGATTCGGCAGAGGTGATAAAAGGAGATCGGGGATTCTGGTTTAGAAGGTCACTTTCCAGAGGGTGCGATACGATTCTCGTGTTTCAGGTTTTTTTAGTATAAAACAAAGAGGGTGAAGGAAATTCGGTAGAAGGCTCAAGTTTGATTTCATGCAACAGCAGGGATCAGGAAGTAGAAAATACTAAAAGGGAATGCAGATTATGATATAGCAGTCCGCTCAAGAAGCAGTGGCGGATTCGGCGTAAATTCAGACGCACGGAGCATCGCAGTTCTTAATTTCGAGTATCGAACATTCAGGACGCGGCAATCTTGGGGCTTAGGTCTATACGGATACGCTAATATTAATTCTGAGGAGACCTTTTATGGCAGTATTTTATCTTTACCGATTGGGATTGCGCTCAATAAACGGTAGAGTTTCAGTCGAAGGTTCTACCATAGGCATTCCTACGGAAAAATCCTTCCCCCGCTACAAAGTGAGAACCCGTTCTTCAGGACGGGTTTTTGTGTTGGGTGAATAGGAAGATTCCGGGACATCCCTGAAGGGCCACTTCGTGGCGAGCTGTCCCGGCAATCCACCCTTCTTATAAATCAATTAAAAATACGATGAGAAAATATTTGACAATAGTGAGGAATTGGTTTATATTTGGAATGGGGTAATAAGCCAAACAGCTTCAACGATTTGTGGCCTCAAGGAATGGTTGTAGTTAGCATCTTATGCGGATCAATCTAATTATTGTTAGCAATAATAAGGAGGACATTAATGAATTGGGATAAGGAAAAGGACCGTTTATCGGAGTCACAAAAGACGCGTGACAACCTTATGAAATGGAAGCTTGTAATTGTAGCTGCGATTAGTTCTGCTGCATTGGGTTTTTCAAAAAGTAAACCTTTACCCTATTCTGAGTTGGCATTATGCTTAATCCCATTCGCGTGTTGCTATATAGATCTATTATGTAGAAATTTATCTATTCGCACCAAAATGATTGGACAGTTTCTTGCTAAGGAAGGTGAACCATTAGAATTGTTTTATAAAGACTTTAAAGACAAATTAGAGTCCAATAAAAATGAAACAAGTAAAGATAAAAAGGAGTATAGTTTAGAATCATTAGCATTAAGAGGCTCAACATATTTTCTTAGTGCTGGAATTATTCCTATTGGAATCGCCACCCACTTAATGGGAGAGACAATAACAACTTGTAGCGATATACTGAAAAGTTGGCCTATTTATCTATTCATCATCTCTGGTTCATCTGGATTGTATTTATCGTATTATATACAGAAAAAATATTTTAAGCAAAGAGAATCTGTTTATAGCTAACAAAAGGTTAAGAATGGACTGGTAATTACGCCTTGCTTCATTACCAACCATTTAGCCTGGGTGTTGCGCGTTACAAAAAGTGGACCCAAGATCGTTATTGTGGGGGCAGCTTGGCAAAAAGGATCGCCGAG
>JAEOSY010000437.1 GCA_016840125.1 Candidatus Helarchaeota archaeon
AATGCTATGGAATGCCTTAGTATGATTCATAATGTGAACATTCCAGAATTGCCGGATATTATAGAAAAAAGAATTGAACAAGAAGAAAAACAAAAAGCCAGAGAGAAAGAATTGAACGAATTGGATTATAATTACAGGAAAAAGAAAGAGCAAGGAATGCTCGAAAACAACAGAAAGATAGTTACGTTCAAAAGGGATACACCGAAAGTCGGCAGGAATGAGCCTTGCCCCTGCGGCAGCGGCAAAAAATATAAAAAATGTTGTTTAAATAAATGATATGGAAACCAAACTTACAAAGTAAGATTGTTCACGACAACTTCGGTGAACTGTCAATCTATTCTGAAAATTTACACCGTTTCTATGACCATATATTGTGAATTTCTACAAACCCACCTATTCCCCATGGTTATTTTCTCTTGACATATTGGTGAATTGTAATTAATAATTAACATAACAATAAACTTCCCCTGAGGTTTCGACCCAGGGCGCGGGGCCGCTTCGGTGGCCCCTGCTTTTTTTAAAGTGTATAAAAGTATGCGAACTTACATTTATATTGATGGGTTCAATTTTTATTATGGAGCTGTAAAAGACACGCCATATAAGTGGTTGGATTTTAAAAAACTATTTGGGTATTTACTCGACACATCTCACCAAATCATTTCAATCAAATATTTCACAGCAATAGTCACGGGTAAAATTGATCCCGACCAACCAGTAAGGCAAAAAACGTATATAAGAGCGCTAAAAAATATATTCCTGAAATTTCAGTTTATTATGGCAAGTTTCTAAGTCACAATGTTTTTAAACCCCTTGCGTATCCAATCAATAAAAACCTTTTCGGAAAAAACATTAAGTTTGTAAATGTCATCAAAACCGAGGAGAAAGGGTCTGATGTTAATCTTTCGGTGCAACTATTAAATGATGCTTGGCTTAATCTTCATGATTGTGCTGTAATTGTGTCCAATGATAGCGACCTGTCCGAATCACTTAGGCTTGTAAAGGAATTGCATAAAAAGAAAATAGGACTAATCACTCCTGGGAAAATACACCCATCAAGAGAACTTCTGAAATACTCAGATTTCACCAAGCGAGTCAGAAAAGGTGTTTTGGCCGCATCTCAATTGCCTGATCCCATCCCTGGTACAACAATCCACAAAACTGCTGTATGGTAAAATAACGATTACGCGTCCCGGATTACGGATTACAGGGCGCCTTTTTTCTTTGATCCCTTATCTTCTTTTTTAATCTTCCGAAAAATCACGTTATGAAGCGTTCCCGGAGCATCCAATATGGCCTGCCGTGACATAAAATCAGCCCCGTTAAAATTGATTATATATTAACTTTATCTATTTCTATCAAATAATACACTTGCCTTAGTTATTCAACAAATTCAACAACATTCCGGATAATACCAGTGTGAAACAGGTAACATTGAAAGATTTGTATTGTCACCGTTTTGAAGGGGTACATAAACACCAAAGATACAAAAACAATAAAGAATCTACGTAAAATTACTTTTAATTATATTTGGAATATTAAATTTGCGTTGACAAACTTATACGTTTTTGTAAAATTATATTTACATATAGTTGAAAATTGGCAAGATGGGTTATTTTTAATTGTATTTAAAATGAAAGGAGGCAATTTATGCCCTGGTCAGGAGCCAATTTAAAAGCTCTGGCAAAGGAGAAAGGGATAACTTTAACAAAATTGAGCGAACTTTTGAAAGTATCAAGGCAGACAGTAACCAGTTGGACAAAAGATAAAATTCCTAAAGGACATCACCTTATTGAACTGAGTAGAATTTTAGAAGTCAACCCAAGGCATTTTTTCCCTGATGATGAATCACAGAGAGTTATCTCAGTACCTTTGCACCGAACAAGAGGTGTCGCAAAACTTAATGAAAATATGAAGAAGGAAGCCCTTCAAGTGGCTTCGCAATATGAAAAATTATTAGGAGAAGCAAATCCGCCAGGACTTGTTAGAGTATTACGGATCAAAAGAAAAGATGAACAAAATGCAAAGGTTCTTGCAGAGAAATTGAGGTCACTTTCTAAAATTGAAAGACACACACCGATAGATTACACACACACTTTTTACCTTCTATCACTATTGAACATTATTACCATTTTTCGAGATTTCCCAGAAAATATTAAAAGCTACGCATTTTATTGTAAAATTCAGAAACATAGAGTGGTTTTTGTGAATACTCAAACAAATATTCTGGATCTCATTTTCCCCCTTCTTCACGAGACAATTCATGCAATTTGTGATGAAGAAGATGTAGATTCTTTTTATGACCCCGAGGAAGAAGAATTTTGCGATTTGGTTGCAAGCTACATACAGTTTCCAAGGGATTATGTTCAATTAGTTTCAAATACTATAGCCCACCGAAGGATTAATATACAAATAAATCTACTGAAAGATTTCGCTCAAAAAAATGGCCACTCTTTATTTGGGATCGTTAAAGAACTCAAGAAAAAAAGTCCCACCATAGATCTTAAAGATTTTGGTGGTGCTCATACTAATTTAAAAAAATTATTTCCCACTATTGGAAAAATTTTATTCGATGTTGAAGATGTTCGCGATTATATGACCCAATTAAAAGCACTAAGCCCGCTATTTGTCGAAATTCTTAAAAGCCAAGCAGATAATGCAACTCCGAGAAAAGTTGCCGGATGGTTAGGTTTGGAAAGCGCCCTTGATGGAAAACAAGTTATTGATGAGGTAAAACGGATTAGTTACAGCGAAAATCTCTAATGAAAATTCTATGTGATACATGTACCATCCTTATGGTTATTCGAATAGCGCCTGATATGTTAACCAATGAAAATTATGGTTGCTTTACAATCCAGGAGGTTAGAGAGGAAATCATCAGACAACAAAAATTCAAAGATAAGTATACCTGGCGTCACAGATATACAAATAAAATCCGATGCATCCCAAATAGTGAAATAATAAATAATGATTTCGTAAATCAGTACCTTGATGTTGTTAACTTGCTGATAGAAAACAATACGATCAAC
>JAEOSY010000438.1 GCA_016840125.1 Candidatus Helarchaeota archaeon
CACGCACTGTCACCCACTATTTCGGGTATGGATGAATTTCTGCCCGCTAATACCGGCACGCCTAGAGACATTGCTTCCAGCGGCGGGAAGCCGAAGCCTTCATACAACGAAGGATAACATAGTGTATGAGCCTTTTTCGTCAACCCAATTAATAGATCCTTTGATAGCATGCCACACAGATGAATGTGACTGGAAAGCCCAAGTTCTTCAATTCTTATTTTGGTGTCACTTGTGACCCAATCTTGAGTATTTATTCCGGCTACAAGCAAATGTGGGATATCCTTATACTGCTCTCTGCATTGAAACATAGCTTCAATCAAACGGTCTAGATTTTTTCTAGGATCTGAAGCCCCGATATGGAATAGATACGATTGGGGGAAATTATTTATTTTTAGGTATTCATTGGCTTTTTTTTCATAATGACCGTTATCGCTCTGAGTCGATGTGAAACCGTTGTGAATTACTTTTATGCGATCACTCGGAAAGGAAAAGAAGCTCAAAAATTCCTGGCGCGTAAATTCCGATACCGTGCATACCATATCCACCCGCCGCAAGGAAGTTTCCATTTGGAGTCTGTACATCGCAACATCGTCATCATTATAAAGATCGGGACATGCCAGATAACGGCAATCATGCACAGTAAGGATTGTTTTCATCTTTTTTGTAGGCGGCACGTTGATATGAAGCGAATGAAAAACATCTATTCCCCTTAAATACAGTTCGAACGGAGGCCAACCATTATGCCACCAAATATCTACTAATCGGCGTGGTACTCGGAAAAAATGATTAACTGTATCTGGATAACATATTTCTTCTATCGAACCCGGAGTTCGGAAATAATTCATGTATAGAGTGAAATTGTTAATTGAGGCGGCTAATGGAAGATAAAGAAGCAGGTTATGAATAACCTCTGACAATCCACTAAACCGATTGATAACAAGTGAACTTGCATCTATGGCAATTCTCATTCTCCTTCACCCCACGAGTAACGATCCTATTGAACTTCACAGCTGTTAAAATCATTTCTTTATCCTGATTCAATAACAGAGTTATAGAACCTGTATGTTTCCTCAGCACATCTTTTCCATGTATATCTATAAACATGCTGGAGGCCTTTTCTAATGAGATTATTTTTTAAATCACTTCCGTTAAGAATATTGCGTAGAGCTGTTCCTATTGCAGTATAATTATTAGGGTTTACTAATGAAGCTGCATTTCCAACAGTTTCAGGTAGTGAAGATACATCCGAGGTGATTACTGGCGTTCCGCAAGCCATGGCTTCAAGAGGAGGAGAAGTCCAGCCTTCAGAAAAGCTCGGATAGATGAAACATTCTGCCCCGTTGTACAGGATCGGCAAATCGTCACTTTCTTGTTCGACATATCCAATAAATCTTATTCTATTATCTAATCCTAATTTCCTTATCAGTGAATCCAACGAAGACCGATAATTATTTTCAACACTACCTACTAAAATCAAAATAAAGTTCGGATATTTATCAGAAATTTCACAAAAGCTTTTAACTATATTCTTTACATTCTTCCTTGGCTCTATTCCCCCTACGTAGAGGACATATTGCTTTGTTATTTTATATTTTTTCAAAAGCTGCTTTCTGACTAATTCCTTATCAATAACCCTAAATTTTTGATCTATCCCCAATGGTATAACTCTAATTTTATCAGGATCGATATAAGAAAAATATTTTAAAAATTCCTTTTTGGTATGTTCGGATACAGATATAAAAAAGTCACTCCTTTTTGTCATTTTATACAACCAAGCTTTCTTATATTTTACATAATCCGAATCCATTAACTCTGGGACTTCCAAATAAGTGATACCATGAAGAGTTACAATATATTTTCCAGATTTCAATGGGGGACAATCATCACCCAAAGAATGAAAAATATCCACCTTACCTGTGAGAAAATCTATGGGAGGAAAATTAATCGCATTCCAAAAGGGAATAGAAATACTCCTTGGAATTGGAAATCGTATCTTTGAGTAAGTTGGTTTTCCTTGAATTAAAGCATCAATGCTTTTACTGTTACCCCTAAAATAATTTAAAAGTATTTTAAATTCATCTTTTTTATTAAGTAGAATAAATTCCTTTATAAGAGAGTTTGTGTATCGTTTTATTGCCCGAGAGCCTATTACTGCGGCAGAGCCATCTAATAATATTTTCATTTTTGAAGAAAATGTATATTAATTTAGTAAAAGTTGGATAAAATACCTTATTTATTTTATCTAATGCTTTTTAATGCTGCAAACTAAGTTAGCTTTTTACCAGAAACAACCAGGCGTACCTGTGAACTGCCAGAGTACTTTTCTCCTGGTGATTCAATTGTATAAATCACCTTTAGTAATTGGTACCATAATGTTCGAGCAATTCTATACGCTATATGGCGAGGATTAATTTTTAATTGTAGCTTTTGCGGAATAAATCTAATTTCTGAAAATCCAGCTAAAATCATTGTCTGTCTAAGAGACCTTTCAGTAAAAAGAATCTCATGAGTAAAGTCATTATAACGACAAAATAAACTTCTTATGCCATAGAGCTGGGGTACGTTGATTACGACGTATCCTGCAGGTTTTAGAGATTCTAAAACTGCCTTTAAAAGCATTACAATTTCGTTTTTTGGAATATGCTCTAACACATCGTTCATTGTAATCATTTGATATATAGATCGCTGTTCATTAAGAAAATCCATACTGTTACTAACAACATGTATTGGGCACAATAAATGTTTTTTTGCTTCATTGACCTGTTGCTCCGAAATTTCTAACCCTTCAATATTAGAATAACAACGCTTTATTAAAAAAAAGAGGAATTTCCCATCTCCGCACCCTATATCTAAAATTTTAGAGTGTTTATCTTTTGGAAGACAGTCGTAATACCATTCATTGAACCCATTACTTGTCACTTCGTAATCTCTTGAATTTTGCGAGAATTCATAAAGCGATTCTCTATATTTTCGAAAGGCATCCATTATAATTTATGGATAGTCATTAAGTAAATCATTTTATTATTTTGAAATGGTAATTTATCGGATTCCAAATCGATTAGGCTTGCATTAAAAGTTTTTCTGCATGCAGAAATATGTTGATTGTCCCAATCAACACCGTAAGTATTATTTTCATCGATATTAAAATATTTTGCTATCCTAATTGTCCTTTCGCCCTTCCCACATCCAATATCCAGCAGACTGTTTGGACTACCAGAACGAATATTATTATCAAATAGGCGAAACATATTCTCAATATGGCCATTTAACTCATTTTGTGACTTCAGAATTTTATTTTTTATTATTTCTTTACCAATCATTACTAATTCTCACAATGATACATAAAGCATCGATTGTTTTTCCGTATCATCTTATTTTAAATGATACCTTAATCGTTTATAAACACGCCGAATACTTTCTCCTACGGCCCATAGTGTCACATACTTAATCAAAGATGGATGTTTATTACTCTTAGAAGCTAGTTCTCTGGCTTTTATATAGGATCGAAATGAAACCCTACGATTGCAAGGGGCAGAATAATAAGCAATCCAATAAAAAGTGGCAGCTATATGTGAATGAATTGCTCGATCAAATTTTGCGTCTGGATGCAATTGAAAGTACCTATCACATACCTTTTGAACCATCTCGGCTATTTTCTTCCAATCTGTTTGATTATCAAAAGTATCCTTACGTCTAATGCGTGTTATGATCTTCGCAAATTCAAGCGATACTTCTGAGTCTTGCAAAAAAACTTGAAGATTTTTGTGGACGATATTGTCCTCTAACGGGGAAAGAGTATACAGTTGTGAAATAATCGAGCCATATTCATAACGATGATCCAGCAAAATTTCAGGAACATTTTCGACAGTAAAATCTCTCGCTGTCCGCGACCATAATTCATAATCCTGTGCTCGTGAAAATGATTCATCGTATCCGCCCAGTTTCTCTAAAATCACTTTTTTCCGAAACATTATCGTGGAATGTATAAACGGGTTTTGAAACATCAAATACCAACGAATGGCGGGTAAGCCGGAGGGAGTTCTCAAATCAGTATTTCTCGGCTCACCTTTTTCATCAATCGCTCTTGCGTTTGTGCCCACTAATACTACTTGAGAATGAGTTTCCAAAAACTTTACTTGTCGTTCAAGACGTCTTGGATAGGATTTATCATCGGCATCTTGACGTGCGACAAGTTCTCCTTGTGACAGTTGCAGGCCATGATTCAGGGATTTCGTAAGACCTATTCTCCTGGCTCTATCTATTAGACGAATTCTATGATCATTAAAAGAGAGTATGATATCACGCGAGTTATCTGTAGAACCATCATTTATTATTAGAAATTCGAAGTCTGTCCAGGTTTGGTATAGAATTGATTCAATAGCCTCTGCCAGATAACGTTGACCATTGAATACTGACATTAGTACCGTAACTTTAGGCATGCGACACTACCTCCGCCCATATCTCGCCCCAGCGAAATTCCATATGTCCTCTACGCATCCAAGCAGCATCCATTGCTTGCCCGACTGACTCTTGTGTATATATCGTGTAATGAGTATCGTCAATGAAATAGGGTGGTCCAAGCTTCTTTCTTGATGGTACAGGATTCATATTAATGGCATATTTTTTCAAAGCACCTATCACCCATTTTCCACGATTATTCTAATTTTTTTTAAAACCGGTTGCCTAGTCACACTTTGGTCTTTTTGTACTTTTCTTATTTTTTTCATTTAGGCAATCTTTTTAAGTAGATAACAGACATATCCACATAATCCGGGTAGGTATCTTGTTAGCGGTTTAGCACTATAATATGGAAGTGGATACATCAGTGCACCGCGGCAGTCGATCAGCACAACTTCATCCAAGCACCTTAGCATTTCTATAAAAGATTTATGAGTAAATCCTCTTACGTGGGATGAATTTAAAGTCAGACACATGGGTTGAATACCAAAGATTAAATATAGCCTATTGATTAAATGCGCTAAATTCGGGATTCCAATTACAATATGGCCCTCTTTGCATGTGACCCTTATGAGGTCTCCGATAACTTCTTTATAATTTTTCAGATGCTCTAAAACCTGATTACAGATTACGAGATCAAAACTTTTATTTTTATAGAACATTTTTTCAGTTTCCAAATCGATTATTTTAGTATTGAATAAGTCCTCGCAAGCTGCAACATGTTTTTCGTTATAGTCCAGGCCGTAAGTATTTTGCATAGTAATATTAAAATATTTTGCTATTCGTAAAGTTCTATCGCCATTTGCACATCCAACATCGAGCAAACTCTTTGGACTTTTCCCATTGAGATGCTTGTCAAACAGGTAAAAAATATTTACTAGATGACTTTTTAGTTCATATTGAGTCTTAATAATATTCTTTTTGATGCCTTCTTTAAGATTCATATATTTTCCCTGTTAATCAAAATACTCTCTAGAACCCGCAATCATCTCAATAAACCGATTCTATCTAAGAGATATTCGACTACAAGTTGAATTCAGAGCATCCAACTTTTGCCGCAAAAGATCGACAACTGAAGGATAAGAAAAGCACCTTAAGCGATGATAACCCAAAAAAGCTGCACAGGCTGCTCTGTGGTGCCCCCATAGTATTTCAAAATCTTTGCATTTGGTCTGGTAAAGCGGAAACCTCCCATCATTTTTATCCTTCAATGGCCGGGTATCCTCAGGAGAAATATTATAATTAATTGAGTCGCTAAAGACCGTTATGGGTTTTAGGACTCCATTTATGCGGACGTCTTCAAAAAGTCGAATAAAACTTTTTACTCTATTTCTAATTTCTTCTTCTGACTTTTTATTTGTTTTTAGCCAATTAACATAATCGGAGTCCCAAACGTTTCCATTGACCGTGTATCGATTCAGAAAATGAAAATGTGGGGAATTGAACATCGTACGATCTTCAAATCCCTTTTTTACCGAATAATCATACAAGTAAAAATCCTGCTCGCGAATACCGAAAAATAGCCTGCGAATATTAATTTTTCTAGCGAATCCAATTTTGTGGAATCCAAGCATCTCAAAAATGAATCTCGACATATCAATCAATTAAATGTTCTCATTTTATACAATGAAAAACATAGCGGTCTTTTTTACCTTCTCCGAGATATTTTACTTTAGACCATTGACAGGTTTTCAAAAATTTGTAAGCCAACATCTGTTTCTTAAAACTATAAATCCATATCTTCCATGAAAAATATTTTCTTTGGATGAGATTGCTGATTTCAGTTATGAACAGTGAATTTGTAGCCTTATAGACATTCTCTAATACCCTGTGTGGATTAAATATCTGAGGATGAATAGGGGGTGATAAATGAATAACAGAAAACATTCCAACCACATCAAAGGATCCAAAACGCTCTGCGATGTCTTCCTTGTCCACATCAAAGCTATGATAGGCGATATCGGCACCAATGAGGCTTGCTGCTTTGTTGGCCAGTCTGACGTAATCCTCGTTAAGATCTAATCCGACAACTCTTTTGGCGCCTCTTCGGTGCATTTCGATACATGTTGCCCCGACGTTGCATCCAATCTCAAGATAACTCTTGCCTCTCATATCGGACGGTAAATTGTATCTTTTCATTTCATCGATAGTATTGAATCTACCTTTGGCCATGAGGCCCTCTCCAAAATCTATGGTCTGATACCAGCCAGGGCCTTTTTTTACTTCCTCGATAAATTCTCTAATTTTATTGATGTCCATCGTATAAGCGCTTAACCTTGATTTTATAGTTTATTAGTTGAAGGCATTGACAACAAATGTTTCAATACTTGTTTAGCCAAAAATAGGTAGAAATTGTAATCAGATGGTCATGGAATTCTTAATTCAATATTATGCGGTTCGCCTTTCTCATTAACAGCTCGTGCTCGCGTGCCTAATAATACAACTATCGGATGGGTATCTTGAAATTCTACTTTTCGTTCAAGACGTTGCGGATATGTAATGTCATCAGCATTTTGACAGGCTATGAGTTCGTT
This sequence comes from Candidatus Helarchaeota archaeon, assembly GCA_016840125.1. The sequence goes on from JAEOSY010000438.1 coordinate 6,993, forward strand.
TAGTGATAATCGCAGTCCATGATTTCGGAGAACACTTGTCTGTGTCTTTCCACCCAGGGCTTGAGATCAAATCGTTCAACTGCTCGTTGACGTGCGGCTTCACCATACCCTGAAAGACCCTCCGCAACCCTCAGAACGGCGTAGGCCCATAATTCCGGCTCGGGAGGAATTTGCTTCTCCCAACTGGTATTGGTGGATACGCCAACTCCTGCTTCTTCACCTACGAGTTCGGGAACACCACCGCTTGACGAATAAACGATCGGCACACCACAGGCCATGGATTCAATTACTACTCCCGGACATGGATCCTGAATTTTAGTGTGGAGCAAAATGTCACATCGATGAAATATATCCACCACTTCTTTTTGGCCAAACGGTCCTAAAAATTCAATAAAAGCTTCGATTCCTAAATCTTTAATCAGCTTTTCAGCCAAATCAAAAACGTTGTCCCAAACCCTTCCGGCAACCAGCATACGAGTATGCGGTCGAGATTTATGTATGTAAGCCAGAGATCTAATTGCTGATTCAAGACGATAGGCATGGTACTGTGATCCCATAACGAGTAAAGTTAGTGCATTTGAATTTCGTTTTTTGCCATTGGGATAAAATAATTCCGTATCGACGGCATTATATAATACCTCGCAAGGACCTTTTTTCTCTCCCAGGAATTTATTGGCACAAGACTTTGCAAATTCACTCTGATAAAATACATAATCAGCAGCATGCAGAAATTTTGCCATTCTGCTATTGGTCTCTTCCCAACCGGAAGGCATCCAGGCAGGAAATGCAACTCCGTCTTGGTTCCACAAAAATTTGGATTTTTTACGCCGGGCAAGTTGATATAATTGCTCGGCATCAGCCGGGTAACTACTACTGACCATATAAAGCATGTTAAAGCGGTATGGCCGATTCGGTAAAAATTCATTCAGTCGTTGGAACTTTACGATTCCACCATGGGAAAATTCCTCGAGGCCAGGTAGTCGGCGATGCCCATATGATACCCGAATTTGTTGCCCGGGCCGACCGGCTACTGCAATCGAAACCCATTTCAGCGATTGTTTGCACCTACGCAAGAAAGTAGATACATTTTTTCTAAATTTCGGGAACAGTTGAATCAGTGTATTTTTCATCTGGTTTTATTTAATTTATCAGAATTGTTCTTCAACAATCTTTTTACATTTTTTCAGCCATTTCTTCTTTTGTATCCTCCTGATCATCGTAATTAATCTTCCGCCTATAATCGGGACTTCTCTTATATTTATAAACCAACGATTATTTTGCGAGATATTCTCACTCATGACCAGTGAAGATCCCCTCCAAAAATGAGATGCAACAATCTGATTATTTCCATTCAGATGGTACTCAGCGCATGCAATTCCATAAAATGGGCTGCCTTTTTTCTTAATGGAATATGTATGGTACAGCAATTTTCCATTCTTATTTGCCGCTTTAAATTTCTCTCTCAGTTGATATCCGGTGTCTTTTCCCTTCAAGGCTTCCGCTTTGCTAGGAGGCTTGAATTGTATATCCATATTTTTAAATGTCTGGCTTTCAAATAGAATAGCAAACATGAGCGGAAAATCTGTAGGCTTTCTGTCCTGATTGAGTTGGGATTGTGTACCAATGACTTTACAGGCAGAATCAAGTTCTGAAATTAATATTTTGTCCCAATTTCGTATTAAAAACGTTGCATCCGCATCCAAAATTGCGAAATAAGGCGTATCAATTTTTTTTGTTAAAACATCAAGCGCTTCACCATGCCCCATTGACCCGGACTGGCTTTGGTTTCTAAAAAAGATTTCGACGTTATCGTATTTTCGGCTGACATTTTTCAGCCGCAATGTCTCTTCGTCTGAATAGAAATTATCAGCTATTAAAACTTTAAATGGATAATACGTTATTCTATTCAAACAATACAGCATGCTCTCAATGAAATCGGCTGTGCCGTAATTAACCGTGAGCACACTCAGTTTTTTCGATTTACTTCTCTTAATTTGATTCATATTAGATTTTAAGCAACACAACTTTCTATGTTAGGTCAAGCGCTTTAATAACGTTAAACCTGAAGAATAAGGATAACTTCGAATCAGCCAGTTTTTTTCGATATCGACAAATACTTTACTTCCATCGAAACTTTTTCCGAAGTAAGCTTCAATGGCTTTGATTACGCCACGATTGTTATTCCAGCCACGGCCAATAGTATTATTCATTCTGCGATATTCTTCGGCCATATTCGTATCATGGAAAACAACAACAGCCTCTTTAGAAAGATACTCGAACCATGTATCCATCTCCCGCGATGTATGTTCATATATATGAGAAGAGTCAATGAATAGGAAATCAATTATTGGCTCAAGGTCATGGCTTTGACACCAATCATTGAAATGATTTTGAGCGAAATCAATATCATCAGACTGAACAAACTTCCAAAGCCTATGCAAATTCGGCGGCAGATCGATCTTCGGTTTTTCGCTCAAGTCAATACTCAGTACAGTGGCCTTAGAATAAGAGGCCGCCGATAGCAGTGCCCTGGTGCTTTCACCACCACGCGTGCCCAATTCAACAATCAACGACGGTTTTTGAATAATTGCATCAGCAAAAATCGTACAAATATGATCACCGATCGCACTGCTCGATGGAGAATTACTTCCCATGCTTTCAATGAGCCACTTATCATAAAAAATTGACACAAAGTCATTGACACAAAATTTTTCATGCAATCCTACGCGAAGGCGATTTTTGATTTTTTCGGGCAATAGGCTTATAAATAGCTGAAACGAATTAAGTAGAAATTTTGTCAATTTACAGTACTCCATGCCATGTTGATCGCTGCATCATATCACCGCGCAATTTTTCAATTATCATCTTTGCTAGTATAATTTGAGAGGATTCCGCTTTGTGCGGTTCAAACATTGTTCTAAAGAACTTAGGCAAACAAAAAATGTTTACGTTTGTGGTTTACTCTCCAGGCTCCAATCCGCATGGGTGAAAAAGAGACCTTTAATTTTGCCGATATTGCAACCGGTTTTGAAAACGTCTCTTTCTGAAACGGTAAAGCTGGCCGCCTGCTCAATCATATCCAACCTTCCGGTGAAGCCTTTTACACCGATGGTCAGGTAATATATTCCAGGTAAAAGCGACAGCACTGGAACGGTACATATCAGTCTGGCTGAGAACGTTGATCGGCCGAGTAAGGCTGGGTTTGTGTAGTCAGGTGAGATCACAAACAATCGTTGCTTAAACGCATCTTCGACAGCGATCCCCACTTGCTGAACAGGCTGTGAACTCTCGATGGTTAACGAGATTTCAAGGGTTTCCCCCATACCAATGTGCGTGGAAAGTTCACCATTGCCCCTTATCTCAAGATTTTGTAAAACTGGCTGGCAGCCTGCTGCACGATGGGCATGGTTCTTTAAATCAATCTTCGCCTCGTTGCTCATGTTGCTGTCTAGGGTGTATTTTTGAATTGCCTTTGAAGTCTCCCCATCATACAGAATCCGCCCGCTATCCAGAAGCAACGTTCGTTGACAGAGTCCCTGAATAGCGGCCATGTTGTGACTCACAAAGAATACCGTACGACCTTTTCCGGAAACACTCTCCATTTTTCCCAAACACTTTTCTTGAAATTTCATGTCTCCAACTGCCAGCACCTCATCGACCAGCAGAATTTCAGTTTCCAAATGGGCCGCGACGGCAAAGGCAAGACGTGTATACATCCCGCTGGAGTATCTTTTGACAGGCGTGTCGATAAATTTTTCAATCTCGGAAAAGGCGACGATTTCATCGAATTTTCGGGTCACCTCCCAGCGGTCCATCCCCAGAATGGCGCCATAGAGATAGATATTTTCGTGGCCGGTTAATTCCGGATGAAAGCCGGTGCCCACTTCGAGCAGCGACCCTACCCGGCCCTTAAGTTCAA
>JAEOSY010000439.1 GCA_016840125.1 Candidatus Helarchaeota archaeon
AAACTAAAAAGGGATGTTCATGCACGAACTAGAGGAGATAATGGATAATACAGGGAGAAAAGGAGAGATAGATGAAAAAAACAGCCAATTCATTACAGTTTGGATTCTAGATCGCGTAAAGAAAGAAATTTATGATTACTGTAAACAAGGTATGCCGGATGAAGCGATTGGAGTGATTTTAGGGTATAGATTAAGCGATAAAGGTCAAAAATATATTAAAATCGTAGATTGGGCGAGTGGAAAAGCGGAAACTGGTCGCGCATTTGCCAGATTTACTGCGGAAGGGGTAAAACAATACTCAACTTTCCTAGACGAACGGTATGGACCCGACGATGGATTCAAAGACGAGAAAAACTATCGACCTCGGATAGTAGGCATTTTTCATTCGCATCCTTTTGGGTGGGATCCGTCATTTTCATCTACAGACTACAACACATTTCTCAATTTCCCTTATAATGCTGAACACAACGTGTTTATATTAATAGACCCGACTATAGATGTTTTTAAGACCTTTCAGATCCAGGAAAAGAGTGAAGGTAAAACACTCGTTCAGGTCATTTGGGGCGAATATGCCATTCGCTGAAATATCCTAAGGATTTTCCGACTCCTTACGGAAACGGAGTTGACTACAGAGCCCTTTACCGATTTAACTCCAACTCTTCTATTTTCATCATTAAACCAACGGAATACTTGGATAGAGTGTGCTAATACCTCAAAACTGAGGCATTACATACTCAGCGAATAGGCGTAATGCACGTTTACTTGGAAAATCTTCAAACCGTAAAGTGAAGTAACTAATTCCCAATTTTATTCGATCTTCAAAAACCTGTATAATCTCCTCAGGAGTTCCTTTTACAACATTACTTGTCCGTTCGCCAGTTAGTTGCTCTAATCGCTTGATTTCATTCGCATAGCGACTTAATTCTTTTTCATTTTCATATAACCAGAACCAACAGCCCCAAGATTTAGTAATTTCATTATAATTTCGCCCATATTCTGCACAAACATCTTCAATAAATGCAAGACGTTCTTGCAGATCATCTAGAGACAGTCCTCCGTAGATATCAATATGATCCGCGTATTTCGCAGCTATTCGGAGGGTACGTTTACCCCGCGCGCCAATACAAATCGGAAATGGGTTCTGGATGGGCTTTGGCTCGCAAATAAGATCTTCAATTTGAAAATATTTTCCATGATAAGTAATCACGTCTTCTGTAAACATTAAATTCATCATTTCGATGGTTTCTACCATCTGGGCAAGTCGAATTTTGTGAGCTGGATAAGGAAATCCATAGGCCTTGTATTCATGATCAGCCCAACCTATGCCTAATCCAAGTGGATAAAGGCGCCCATCAGCTATTTGGTCTAGCGTGGCAATCTCTTTGATGAATAGAGAAGGGTTAGGCAGATATCGCATTGTGTTAACCGTCAAAGTCCCGATTGTTAATCGATGAGTACAGGCTGCAAGGGCGGAGATGACAGACCAGCAAGCAAATCGTTGGATATCCTCCATAGGATGATCTGGCATTATAACAGAATCAAATCCAAGGCGTTCACATTCTTGAGCAACCTCCTTAACTAGAGGCCAATACACTCGTTCATATGGAGTGATGTATGGATTTTCACTCTCAGGAGAGACTGTCGAGATAACACGACTCAATCTAGCACCAAATTTGACTCGCTTTTTCAAGAAAAATAACTCCAATGAGTTTTTGAGAAGTTTCAATTTTATGGCTGTATCCAATCTCAAACGAACGGGATACATAAAAAGATTTTCAACACATTCAAAAGCTAGTTAAGTACAGATGGAAGCACACTAATCGCAATCCGAGATATATCCAGACTATCTAAGAAAAGAGGAAGAATTTTGTCTGAAAAGGAATTTATTCGTGCAGGTTACTATGAAGAGGACATCACAGATCGTACAGCACGATGGATTGGCCGAGATAATTTAGAAGTGCTGCAACGTTCAAAAATTCTTCTAGTGGGCGCTGGAGCCATAGGAAATGAAGTATGTAAAAACCTTGGGCTGCTAAGCGTTGGAACAGTCCACCTTGTAGATTTTGACTTGGTTACAAAGTCAAATCTAAACCGTTGTATCTTTTTTCGTCCAGCAGACCACAAAAAGAAATACAAAGTTCATGCCATTGAAGAGAGATTGGCTGAGATATCTAGCACTAAGGTTATTCCCCATGCATATAAAATAGAAGATGCCCCTGCCGATGTTTGGGACGTTGATTTGGTGATAGTGGCAGTTGATAACTCTTTTACTCGGTACCAAATCAATATGAAGCTCTTTTCCCTTCCTGATTTAATGCCCGTAATAAATGGAGCTATGGGTAGAACCTT
>JAEOSY010000440.1 GCA_016840125.1 Candidatus Helarchaeota archaeon
ACAGAAAATTATGTCAGATTTTACTATATACGAAAAAAAAGGCAAATTGAAATATATCGATGCATACTCTGCAACTGTTCAGTTAAAAGGCAAGAACCCTTATGCAGTTTATGTAGATCCTTCCAAGAGTCCTTCAGAAATGAAAACTGGTCTTTCGAAGGTCTATGAACAATTCGATAAAAAATATTTCTACTACAGTATAATGTTCGATTCTTTGACACCCGTAATTAGAAAATTCGGTATAGACAAAACTCTTGGATTTCTGAACTTGTTCATGACCAAGGCTAGAAATAACAACGCATTTGTAGTCTTCGACCTATCCGAAGGAGTCCATCAAAAATCTGAGATCACTGCAATTGAAGAAGTTATGGACGGTGTGATCGAATTTAAAACTGAAGCTAGTCGTAACTTTTTAAGAGTTAAAGGTCTGGGTGAGGTTCGAACCCGAGACTGGGTCGAGTTTAAACACAGTCCAAGCAATTTCGAAGTTACAGGCTCGTTTTCGTTGCAAAAAATTGCCTGATAGTATATTTATTTTTCTTAGGAAAAACAATCTCATAATGCATAATCATTTATTTTGAAGCAAATTACCCATAAATTTTTAAGAAATCAATGCGATTGGGGTGCCGAGGTGATAATAATGGGGGAGCAAACTGTAAGCGTTAGCCCAGAGTCCCCTTGGGACCCATGCAATTGTGTAATTATGACACCAGGACCTTCGGTAATGACAGTTTCCAATGTTCCATTGATAACCGTACCCGAAGAAACCGCTACTGGTGGAGATGAATATAGGGTAAGAAAAGATGAACATCCCGGCGGTTTAATAGTAGTACCCGAACATAACAAACCCGATGATAATGTTGCACTGATGCCTGTAATTTTTACAGAGAGTGATGAAATCATTCTGCCCTTACATGGCTGGCCCAGGGGTGGCGGTGTTATCTTTCTTTGAGTCGGAAGGTGTTGAGTTAAATATCTTCTAACTCTCTTTCTATTTTTTTTAACATATCCTGATTGCTCATTTCAAAGAAAATCTTTTTTGCTTCTTCGAATTTTTCAATAGCTTCTTCGTTATCACCTTTAGTTTTGTACATCATACCAAATTTCAAATATGTCTCACCACGCTGAAACGGAATGTTCAGATCCTGACTTATTACCAAACTCTTGTCGAAATTTTCAACTGACCGTTCCCAATCTTGTTTTCTTCCATATATACTCCCGTAATGTGTATAAATATCAGCGATCATCATCCGTTCGTCTAATTTAATAAAAATTTCAAGAGCTTTATTCAAATAATTAATTGCGTTATCAACATCATCTGTATCGATATAATCTTCTGCAATATTGGACAGGCCATAACCTTTTATTCTGATATACCCGGTTTTCTCAGCGAGCTCGATCGCTTGGTTGTGAAGTTCTATTGACTTGGTTTTATTTATAAATGAATATGTAGTTGCCAAATTTTCATATGCTTTAGCCAATTCAGATTGATTATTTGTTTGCTTGAAAATTTTTACAGCTTCCTCCATGCATTCAGCAGACCTTTTATAATCTCCTTGTTGGACATAAATGCGACCCATTCCAAGATACCCATTAGCAATAGTATCTCCTTCACCCATATCAATTGCAGTGCTCATACATTTTCCGAAATATTTTATTGCGTTCTCAAAATCTCCCTTGCTCTCATTCAGTGAACCTAATAAATAATACATCTCTGCAATTTTCTGTTTATTTTGTAATTCTTCAGCTAATCCCAATCCTTTAATAAGAGTTTTTATAGCTTCGGGATGGTCATTACGATTCAATAGGATCAGACCGATATCTCTATAGGCACCAAGTTTCGAATCATCATCCAACTTTTCACTAAGCTCGATTAACCTTTGATAATAGCTAATAGCTTCATCCCATTCGCCAATGATATAGCTGACTTTACCCAACTTAGCCAAAAGTTCAGCTTCAGTCTTTGATAAACCAAGCTGATCTTCAGTTTGAGATTTGCTTTTGATCCTCTCGATCCATTTCAATGCCTGGCAGTAATAATTATAAGCATTTTCAGATGCATAAGAATTCATTGCTTTATCTCCGGCAAGGATCGAATATTCCATAGCCTTGTCTTCATTATTACTATTAAGATAATGATGGGTAAGTTCAAACAATTTATCTTGACGGTGAATACTATTCTGTTCTTCAAGTGTAATGCCAACTCGAGAATGCATATGACG
>JAEOSY010000441.1 GCA_016840125.1 Candidatus Helarchaeota archaeon
TCCCAAATCTGTTTAAAATGTGGCAAAAGATCGAAATGTTGGGGGCAGACCTTCACCTGCAAGCACTGTGGGTTTACCATAGGGCGCCACGTCCTCGCCACGTTGAATATCGGGGAGGTCTTTCTGAAATCTCAGCATGTAGCGAGGTCCGATCCCGCTGAAAGGTCTCGGATGACGATAATGGAGCGAGCGGTTCGTAACTGCAAGGAGACCATTATCCGAGAGGCAAGTCAAGATCACGAAATTATGGGAATTTATCCACTTTTATCGACTTGACAGATCGGAGTTTCCACAAGCCCACTCAGCTCAGGGATTCTTCAAAATTCTTTAGAAGGGATTTTATTTTTGAAATTTTGTCTTTGAATTGTTTATCTGGTGAAGGAATTGGGACTTCCTCGGGTTTAGATGAGGGAGTCGCCTTTGATATGGGCAGTTTTTGGGTTAAATTCTGAGAGGGGGGTGTAGTTACTGGTGAGGGAAGTGATGTTGATGGCATTTCTTGTGGAGGTTGAGCTTGTTGTGTTGAAGGTTTAAAGTACATTTTGGTAATGAATAAATTGAACCAAATTTCAAGCATTTCGACAATATCTAATCTACCCTTTTGTTTATATTCATTAACTATTTCAGTAAATTCTGTTACAGCTTTTCGTGGTTTCCCTTGAGCAAACCGCTTTATTACCTTTTGAGTCCGATAACTGAGTAATTGTTCTTCAATTTCTGGGTCGTTTTCTAGACATTCAGAAAGGGGTAAATTTCGCTCATCCTCGTCCACTTTTTTCTCTAGAAATTGAATCATCCATTGTTCCAGCGCATCTGCTCGGTCAATCATCTCAATTGCCCGGAAGCCATCCATTATATTGTGCATCTCTTCGACGGCATGATCTGTCTTTCCTTGAATAAATCGGCGGATGACTTTTTTAGACCGGGCTTCTAAAACAGAGATAATGGATTGTGTTTCGTCAGATGCTTCAATTTCTAAGGATTCCTCTTTCGTAGCTTTCAAATCCTCATTTTCAAGGAGATATTGATTTAAGGCAAATTCAAGGACTTGAGCTTTTTGAAATAATTTTAACCGATTGTATTCATCAATTATATCCCGCAATTCTTCGAGAGCTTGCTCAGTTTTACCTGCTTGGAGACGTCGGATGATCTTCTTCTCTAAGCCAGCTAAAACTTCAACTCTTTTTACCTTTTCTTTTTCAGATATATTCATCAGCTTGATGATATGATCTAAAGCACCCTCGAAGTTCTCTGACTTAACGTTTTGAACTATTTTATTTTCAAAATCGTTGTCATCTGCACTTTTTTCGTGTTTGCTCGTTCAAGAACCTCCAACTGCGTGAGGTGAAAGGTTTAAGGAAGAAATGCTGAGGATATATTTTAAAGATTACGACTTTTTACGCAATTAAACAAAAGATTATTTCAAAGCTCATTAGGAACGAAGCGAAATGTTATTATTGTGGCGCAATAATAACTAATTCAAAATCAGAATGGTTTGGGTTTTAAGATGGATAGTGAACAGATTTTAAAAATTATAGGTGTTGTCGTCTTTCTGATAGGACTAATCTGCGTTGGTGGAGTTGTCTACTTCCTTATTTGGAGATTTCCGATGGTACAAACTTGGGACCATTTATATACGTGGCTAATAATTATTGGGGCACCCTGTTTTACTATTGGAGTTGTAATGGTTAATAAGTATCTGAAATCCTCTTAAAAAATCTTATTTTTTTATACTCCAAGGGTTTAACTTCAGCTACTAAAAGTAAAGAAATTTAAATAAAAGTGATAAAAACTGATACAATTATGAGTTAGTTTTTAGGTGAGAAATTATACCGAATTGGAAAGGCTTCTCACCAGTTGGGGGTTTCCATACAAACTGTTCGGAATTGGATCTATTCTGGAAAGATTCAAACCTTACGAACTGCTGGTGGCGAACATCGGATTCCTGAGGCTGAAATTCGGCGAATTTTAGGAATCCCAGTTCCTAAAAAACAAACCGTTATTTATTCCCGCGTTTCGAGCCATGGACCGAAAGCGGATCTAGACACGCAAGAACGGATTCTTGAACATTTCGCCATTACAAATGGATACACAAATCTCGTGAAATTCCGCGATATTGCCAGCGGGCTCAATCCAAAAAGACGGGGGTTGCGGAAGATATTTAAGCTGATAGATGCGAATAAGATCGACACCATCATCGTAAATTATAGGGATCGCTTGACTCGTTTTGGGTTTGAATATCTCGAATCCTATTTTAACTCCCGTGGCGCCAATTGTAGCTTCGTTTTCCTGGTAAAATTTTCGGTTTGAGGAGCCATAAAGCGAAGAGGATCGTGCAAAGTTTAAAACAAGAGGTTCAAACCAAGTAAGAAGCCATCAATCTCCTTTTCTATTCCTATCAAATCGGAGTGATATAAGACGGACCTTCTTCTTTTTACCAATCTTAAAGAAGAGGTGAACTAAGTACGGGAACGCAATTTGCGCAAATTGGACATTTGCGCATTTTCTTCTCCATAGGTTTATAACCGATCGGGAGTATTAACATGCTAAATGAATTTGTGAGTTATTCCATAAAGTATAGAACTGGTAGATTCCCCTTTCTTAACGAAATAAAGCGTGAGTCGAGGAACGCGTTGAAAACCATCAAAACGGTCAAGGTCTCATCGGTCAGACTGACCAAACGCAAGTACGAGCGGATTCGCGACACCATTTCCTGCTTCAAGGAATCGGTGAACTTCCTGATTGCGAAGTGCATTGACAATCCGCTGTTCCAGAGAGTGTCCAAGAAGGGGAACACCTACTACAATTATTCATCCTTCCCCACAATTCGCAAGAGCTTCTACTTCCCATGGAAGGCGAAGTTTCCCACCTTCCACACCCACTATTGCCACTCCGCCGCCCGGATCACGAAGGATATTTTAAAGTCGTGGAATTCGTGGTGTTTCAAGAAGAACCGCCGGCTCCCCAATCCCACTTATAAAAAGCAATCAATGAAGCTAGAAGAATGCCTCTGCTATCTTGAGGGGCACTATCTCGTGCTGGTAATCGAGCCGCGCAGCAAGCTGTACGTCCCCTTTCACCCTACCTGCCACTTTCAGCGGTTGCAAGCACAGAAGCATGGCGAAATCACCGTAAAGTTAAACGCAGATCGTACCGTGGATCTGTTCATCCCATTTGTTCAAGACATCCAACCGCGCAAAATCAAATCCTTTCTCTTCCTTGACACCAATGAGCGCAGCGTGGATTACATGCTAGTCACTCCAACGAATGTACAAGTTCAGTCGCGGGACACATCCCAGCTGTCCACCACCCATTTCACCTACTCCCTCAAGCGCCGCAACATTGCCCAACAGATCGCCCAAGATGCGAAGTACCAGCCACAGAAACGCAAGACATTACTGGATAAGTATGGGCAACGGGAACGGCACAAGACCGCCAACGATCTGCACGCCGTCACCAACGAGATCGCCGAGTTGGTGGAAGCTAATGCAGCACTCGTCGTCCTCGAAGATTTAACGAACATTCGCCAATCTTCCGCCCGCCAAAAGAACTTGAAACCCCACCAGCAGAAGAAGTCTAAGAAGATGCGGCGGCGCTTGAACCGCTGGAATTTTCGCCAGTTTCAGACCTTTTTAGAGTACAAGGTCAAATCGACGGGGCATCCTGTCCAATATGTCAACCCGCGATACACCTCCCAAATCTGTTTAAAATGTGGCAAGCGAACGAAATGCTGGGGCCCGACCTTCACCTGCAAGCATTGCGGGTTTAGCATAGGACGCCATATTCTCGCCACGCTGAATATCGGGGAGGTTTTTCTGAAAGCTCAGAATGTAGCGAGCTCCGATCCCGCTGAAAGGTCTCGGATGACGATGATGGAGCGAGCAGTTCGTAACTGCAAGGATACCATTATCCGAGAGGCAAGTCAATGTGATGAAATTATGGGAAGTTATCCACTTTTATCTACTTGACAGATCGGAATGAAACTTATAGTAATTTCCCCGTAAGGATCTCCACGGAGGAGACACTTTGTTTCTTTAGCCGCGGTCAGCTCATAAGGCGTCTCTAGGTAACTCCAGGCTTGTCGAATTATGGTTCCAAAGAGAGTTGCTAGGATATTACCGTAATCGCGGTCCCCCAACTCTTCAGGTAATATATCCCGTGCGCCGCTGCAAAGAATACAGGCAGGGGGTTTTAAACGGATTAGAAATTTCCCACTCTTATCCCCATTCCACTCTAATTTAACATCTTCAAAGGTTTTTTTGTAATCGCTCCCAATCATACCATAAATTAAAGATTGTATGGTCAATGGTCCGTCTGGAATATGTCTAGAGAGGGCAAAGCTCATCGATACACCAAGCATTAACGGCTCATGAATCAAGTTTGTGATAACTTCATCTGCGGTGACAGACACTTGGGCCTGAAATTCCTTCAAAGCATCTGGTAGATTACCAATTATATCAGTATAATGACGGATTACTTCGCGTAGCATGAAGTTCACGCCCAGGACGTTTACCTTCTCAGACTTTCTATAATAAATCCGCTTTCCTAACCAGATGAGTAACTTTCTGAAAATACTTAATTTTTCAACGCCTGGCATAATTTCACCTCAAAACCTCAATTTCATGAACACAGATGGGATCACCGGTTGCTATAGAGGCGGTAGTTTCAATTTTGTACGATTTAATTGCCCCAAGGTTTAAGAGGTGTTCCATACAAGCATCGAGATACCCATCGATGGATACGCAAGGAACATTTAATCCTTCAATGGCAGTTTCGGGATCGCAGACTCCACAGTTTTTATCAACAACACGATAAATCGTTCGAGCTTTTTCCTTCTTTTTCTGTACTTTCACATGCTTTGTGGTGTTCCACATTACTTTATAAAACCGATAAATCAACTTTTCAGGATCTGTTGTCTTTAAATCCCGTAATTTGAGCAATTTTCGCCCTACAGCTTGACCAATCTGGAATAGCCGCGTTCTTGCCTCGTCTGCACCAACTTTCTCTACCAGAAAGGTGATAACATTCGGATAATACATTTTAATAAGTAGATTTCCTATGTAAATTTTGCTGTGGAGCTTCAAGGTTTCTTCTTCATCAAATAAGGTCATTCTTATCACATTATAAACTATCTAATTAATTCCCCATTCACATGCAATTATATCAATTCATAAAGTATTTATATTAAATTTATTCAGTTTTAATACAAATTGTGATGTGAAATAACGGAATGACACTAGGTCTTCAAGAATACGCCTTTCTGTTCATTACAATTTTTTTTGGCGTCTTATTAGGATTATTCATTTGGCAAACAATAAAACGGCGCAGAATCGCTAACGCCTTAGTAATAAGTCTCTTTTTTGGATTTTTAGCCTGTGTTTTTGCAATTTTCAGCACAGGCGATGTTGTTGAACTGACTAACTTTGAAGAACAACTATTCCAAGCGCTCCAACTTAATGTTTTTGGCCTTCAATTTTTCTTCTTCTTCATTTTTCTTGAAAGGCTACGATCCAAGGATCTTAACACAGGACGTCTTGCTTTAATGATAAGCCTCTTATTATTACAGACTTTAAGCCAGGGGTTGAGGGTTTTCTTTTATTCTCAGGGAGTTCTCACTGATCCAGTCAGTAGTACTCTATGGTTTACTGCAGATATGGGTTATACTATAGCCGGAATTCTTGTTTATCTCGTATTCAGTGTTCCAATTTATATTAGAACTTATATTTATACAAAAGAAAAAAAACCATTAATTATCTCCTTCGCACTCGGTTTGGTGGGCGTAGGGTTCGTCTTTTCATTTTTTAAGGACTTATTTGATTTTTTCCCCATAAATGTCGATTGGTTGGGAGAAGTAGCTAATTATACTATGCCACTTCAAGCAATAGGCCTGTTTATATTCACGTGTATTTACTTGTCAGACATCGACTATTTGTATAGGCTCCCTAATGATATTTTCATGCTAATGGTGGTTACTAAAACAGGACTTCCGCTTCATTCAGTTAAATTGAGAACACGAAGAAGTGTAA
>JAEOSY010000040.1 GCA_016840125.1 Candidatus Helarchaeota archaeon
CTGTGTTAGAGCGTTGATTAAGTCGTTCTCCACTGGCGGTTTTTTGATTTTGGTATTTCATAGCATAGTATGAGGCTTTGCCTGTTTCTTTATAGCCAACCCACCCAGGTGAACCTTTCATCGCAGTTTTAGCGCAGCTAACAAGGACTAATAAAATAAAAATGACGAATATATTCTTTAGTCTTCTCAATTTTCTATCCCCCAGACTGTGATTGATTGAGATACCGGTTATCCACAACGTTAATCAGCCCGATCACCCATACAGATATCGCATTTTTGATAAAAATGCAAAAAAGGGGGAATTTACTAAAATTAAATTTCCATCGTGATATCCAAAAAACACAATCCTGATAGAATTATGTCCGGTGCACGTACATGCCAGTTATCACATGTTTGCCGTGATTCAATGTTGGAGATATTTGCATGTTTTTTGGGGCATTTTAATTATACAATATACTGCTAAGTGGGTTATTCTATTTTAATTGTCTGAATTTTCATTAAGGCAATTTGAATATTCATATTTCCTGCACTTCCATTTTCTGACTTAGAAAAATGTATGAGAAAGTCACCAAGCAAATTTGAAGTGCCATAAAATTGATTTTGAGTTTCAGGAGATATCTTAATATTCTTTTCATAAGGAATGTTAATATAAAGATTATCTCCTTCACGAAAAACAGAATATATATTCTCATCTCTTATGTTTCGATATTCCCCCACATAGCTGTCCATCAAAGAACCATCTAATTGGATTATTTTTTTGGGTGATGGCAATATTGATGGAATAAGGTAATTGATGAGCATTGAGAAACACTGGACTTCCAAAATAGTACCATAGTTTCCTCCAGTGAAAACCGTAACCACATTCAAGCTCGGGAGTATAAAAATATAATTGCCTCCATTACCTGCTGCCCAAAATGCTTTAATCAGTTTATTATTGATTATAGTTTCTCCCAACCACCAAAGATATCCATATCCCCATCCGACACGGCTGACGGCGTGTTTTTCAATCGATGCCTCGATCCATTCTTGAGAAACAATTTGTGTTTTACCCCATATTCCCTTATTCAGGATCAAATAGCCAAACTTAGCCATATCCCTTGGTGTCATTTTGGCATTACCAGCAAGCCATGCTCTTCCTTTTGGTGAAAAACCCCATTGAAAATTCTTAATCCCTAATGGCTCAAACAAATATTTATTGGCAAAATCGGGAATTGTCATTCCTGATGTTTTTGAGATTAATTCACCCACTAAAATGAGGCTGCTACTATTGTATGCCCAGTGTTCACCTGGGTTATAAGCCATTGGTAGATCCAAAGCATACCGAAACCAGTCATTGCTTTTATTCATATTGCGTTCGCATTTAAAATCGCTTTCATGATCATCACAGTCATATCCAGAAGTCATGGTTATTAAAGACTTTAAAGTGATATTCTTTACCCGATCATCCCATTTTTCTTTCGGTTCATGTAATTTGAAATGACGATATATTGATTCGCTTGTATCTTTAATAAATCCGTGATCAATAGCGATACCGGTTAATACCGATCCAATTGACTTGGTGGCAGATCTAATTTGATGAAGTTTTTTACGATTATAGCCATAAAAATATTCTTCAAGGACAAGATATCCATTTTTCACAAGTAATACGCTATGGATATTTTTATATTCTTCAGCAAGGATTGCCTGCATTAAATCATCAATTTTTGCTGGATCAATACCCTCTTTATATAAAGAAGAGATTTCCAGACCATCGCCAATCTTTTTGGGTAATTGATAGGAGTATTCAAGCTGAGGCTGGCCGTTGCTTCTAATACGTGGAGCTCCATGTGCAAAGGTTGCAGTAAAGAAAAAGAAAGCAAAGATGAAAGAAAAGAAAATTGTTGTTTTACGAATACTGCTAATCATCCTTATGCTCTTTATCAAATTACAATGAAATTTAAAAAGCCTATATGTCTTTTGTCACAGAATTAAAGTTTGGAGATATGTCAGTTTTTGCACCAAACTCCATCACCCCAATATATTGATCTTTTACACTGATGGAGAGTTAGCGTATTTTAATCCAGTGGAGAAATATAAATAATCCCCAACCGAGAGCTGGCCAATGGAACCAGACCTCGCCATGCCATGTCAGCATGTTGACGATGAAAAGAAAACTAATCACAACCACATAGGTCAATAAGTGTTTTCTAAACCGGCGGTTGGCCCTTAAGTGTTTTTCCAATCGACGCTTGGTCCTGATGTCATGCCGGGTTCTTTTTTTTGTTTGTTCACCTTCCGATAGTTTATCTATTTCCTCCGGCTTGGCCAGTTTTCCTTTGGTCAAAACTTTTATTTTGTCATGTAACGTTCTGTGCCTTGAGCGTGCAGCTCCGTATAGGCTGGGTGTTTCCTTTTCGGGATCAAATAAGACTCTATAAGCACGAACAGGCTTGACAGCATTTTTAACCTCTTTTTCTCCTAGATACTCGTATCCCAAAGGCAGTTTATCTTCAATCTGATCATAAGCCGTCCTTGAAATGCATATTCCTCCTGGGTCTGCCATCGCTTCCAATCTGGCTGCGAGATTAACCCCATCTCCATAGATCCGATCACCTTCCACAATAAGATCTCCAAGATTAATGCCAATACGAAACATCATCTTGCGATCTTCTGACAGTTGAGCATTTCGGGTGTTCAATTCTTTCTGTATTGCAACAGCCCCTTGTACCGCATCGACCACGCTTGCGAACTCAGCAAGTAAATTATCTCCCACAGTGTCTACAACTCGCCCATGATGCTGTTTGATAAGTGTGGTCATCACCTCACGGTATTCCGTTAATTTTTGTATCGTGGCTGTTTCGTCTTCCCGCATGAGGCGACTATATTCTTTGACATCCGCACTAAGGATAGCAGCAAGTTTTCGTTTAAATTCTTCCTGTACCATCGGCTTACACTCCTTTGCCAAAGTCTGAAATGATGTAACTATCTATTAATAATATTTTAATTGCTGATAAGTTGGCGAGGGATTGCTTGAAATATTTAAAGATCCAATATCGTGTCGGGTAGGTTTTGTCAAATATTCGAGAAATCTTCCATCAAAAAATCTGTCAGATCATTTAGCAGAGCACTTGCCAATCTTGAGGGGCTTGTGTGAAGCGGCAGCGTAACACAAGTCCCTCTCAAAGATTTTGTTAGGCTTGAATCCAATTCATAGTGGGTGGTCTTAGTTACTTTTTAGAAATTAAAACAAAAGAGAATTCTGTTAAAGGTTTTACTTTAATGTTTTTGAATCCAATTTCTCTGACATTCTTTTCTAACATCGAGATTGTCATTATGTTTCTCTTTGGATCATCTGCCAAATTTTTAACAGCAAATAATGCACCAAATAAGGGGCCTGATCGTTCGGGATCTGCATAATAACCACGGACAATTAACACACCATTTTGGGTAAGACTATTCCAGGCGTTCTGTAAAATAATTTTGGCTTCAGAGTCTCCATACATGACGTCCGATAGAAGAACAGCATCAATTTTTTCTCCCAAAGGATCTTTCAGAAAGTTACCTTCCTTTAAAACAATTTGTTTTCTCTCTGGGCGGTCCACAATCAGCTTTCGTGTCACTGCTAGGGTGTCTTTTACATCTAATATTGTGGATTCAAGATCAGGATATTTTTGGCACAAAGCAACGGAATACAAGCCGGAACCACCTCCTGCATCTGTCATTTTCATACATCCAGAAAGATCTACTATATCTTTTAATGCTTCAGCTTCTCCCAACTGGCCGATACTGTTCATGGCTAATATGAAAGTTTTGTAATCAAATTTTAAGTCAGGTAAGACTACGTTCTTTTTTTCTTTACCCCTAATTAACTCTGGGAGTTGGAACCATTGTAGTGATTCATTATTAACTAATTTAAGGAAATCTCCTACATAAAAACGCTGTCCTTCTACAAAATAAACGTGGCTAAAATGTGCATTTCTATACTTGTTGTTTTTAAATTCTAAAAATCCTAAACTGATACAGGCATCAAGCAGAGATTTAAGCCGATCCGAGTCAGCGGAACATTTTGAGGCGATCTCGTCAACCGTTAGTTCTTTGTCAGAAATAATTGTAAAAACATTTAAACGAATCGCTGTTATGATTACTCCGGTTTTCCATGGCGCTAGAAGGATGTCAGATATGTTTCTTTCCATTTTTAATCCTTAATCCAATTTTTAATTCACATATTTTCTACTATCAGCCGGACATTTGTCAGCGCATGTCCTACATTCAATGCATTTATCTTTTATGATATGGTGCTGATCAATGGATCTTTTAGTCCACCAGATAGGGCCAAACAGTGTGGAAAACTCCCTCATATTTAAAATTTTTGAAAACTCTGCTCGCTGCCCTTTCTTTACTTGGCTTATGATATCTTTAGCATAATCTCGAACCCTCTGATAGGTAGACGCATCAGGCAGATGCCTGGTGTTCCAGGTGTGCTCCTTAACTTTTTCTCCCGACCATACGGGAGGATATGTGCCCATGTTCATAAAGGAGTTTATGGCTATGGGCACGCCTCCCTTATTCACCAGACCTTCAATGATAGAACATGCAGCGTTGTGCTGGTTCCCCTCCGGCCCGCCAAAGGTAACATATGAGGCCACCGGCATTCCGGTTATCTTGGGTAGGGTAGCCATCCATCTTTTCACATATTCGGGTGTGTCATAATAGAAAACTGGGGAACCAATTTCAGGGGATTTCTAGAGCTTATTTTACCGCTGCATCCATAGATTGGCACGCTGGAAACAGAAAATGCCAGTGCAGTGAAGGCACATTCTCTTAAAAAGGACCTTCTATCTTCCACGATTTGTCCTTTCGTTTGCTTTAGGAAATCAAAATTAGAGGGGCTATAAACTCAAATACTTACCCACTATCATTTAATATTACCAATACCATATCTTGGGATCGAAATAAATAATGCGCAACTAAAGCACCTGCACTAATAAACCTTGAATTAGAGACCTTTGATTGATGGAGACAAGTCCAACAATCCGATAATCTCTAAAATTGCCAGATACCATTTGGATATCCTCAAGGTAACACGTAGGGGCCTATGAATGCAAGAATTGGTAGGTTGTGATTATAATCGAACATCATTGGTATTTTCCAAACTGATACCCGCAGGATCGTTGGCGATAGACAAGAAATAACTCGCTGGTACGGTCAAAGAATTACCGTTAATACCGTGTTAAATTTTTATCTTTGGCAATTTTGATGGCCTTTCAAACTAAATGGTATTAAGATTCTTTAATGATGGAGAAATAATTCTCGCATCCAACCTTCTTTCAAACCCGTTTCTTCGATCTTCTCCAAACCTTTTCTCAAATTCAAAAGGTGAGTCGCTTAATAAAACTCTTCGTTCAATTCCAGATCGTCTTCCGCCATTGTCGTGTAAAAGCAAATGTTCCATAATTCACCTTCGCCTACCGAGCTTCATTATTTTTAACCTTTGGATTGCCTGCGATCTTTATCAGATCTCCTCATGCTGTTTTTTGAGGCAATAAACTTTTTACGTCGGTCTTTCCCTGAACGCCTGCCAATAGTACCATGGTAAACGTCCCGTCTAAAATATAGCTTATAAAGATAAAATCCTACTCCGGACAAAATAAGTATCACTACCAAGGCATACATTCGGATCTCCACTATTGTAACAGCTTGAATTTAAATTGAGTCTGCTAAAGTAATACATATGTGTGTCTTGAGGCTTACAAATTGAACCAAACGCCAAACCCGAATAAATCAACTGTCTGTTCTTGAGTACAAATAAATAATTCAATTTTTTCTAATTAATGGATGTTAGGAAATAACCACATTGTGGTATTAAATAACATTAAGAAATGATAATGATTTGTCAAGAAGGGTCGGGAAAAGTATATGTCGAACGTACAAATTTATAGGCAGGTCATAGTTGATATGAGGTCTAATTTTGTCCGTTGATCAATTCATTATGCACGAATTAATCGTACCACAGATACATGGAGATAAGACGGTTTAACATGCAACAAAAACCCTGTGATAATTTAAATCTCCTCAATAATATTTGCCACGCTCTCCGTTACAGATTTCATTTTTCTTACAAAAATGGAAAATCAGTTGAATTGATATTCCCTGATGATGAACGAAAATACAATTTACTCTAATAGAGTACCGGGATGTGATTCGCAGGAGAAAATCTTGATTCCGATCAATGCATTCTTTTTATAATATTTTCGTGCTCCAATAAATATTCGTAATGAGCAGCAACATCATTGATCGCTCTATCATTAACGTTGAGGGCCTCTTTTGGATATTTTTTATTGGCTCTTTCAATCGCCTTCTGAATTTTTTTCCCTTTCCGTAACCATCTCAAAACTTCCTTATCATACTGCACCTCTTCTCGTGTACGATCACCAATGATCTCCTGACTTCGTTGCAGGTACTGATTTAAAAAATCCACTATTTATCCTTTTGTAATTTCTTCAGATCCTTTTTACGAACCGCACGCAATATTTTTTGATCTTCAGGATCATTAGCGATGAACCTATCATCTTTTAAGAGTTCTGATAATAGGTCTTCAGGCGAAAAGGCTACATACCCTTTAAAGATAAATTCGTTATGGATATCGTAAATTGATCTGGGCTTTCTTTTTGGTTTCAAATATAAATAACAGGCATCGATAATTTCTTTCAGCAATCCTAATAGGAGGTCTTTTCAATTTCGGATCAATTTCGGGTCAATTGTGGAGGAGATGATAACATAGAATTGCAGCTTTCCAAAAATAGGGTTCGTTGCCTGTGCAACGATGGTATCACAGGTTTCCCAGACCTGGTGACTAGTAGTAATCTGGATTTGTAACGGGCTCTTCAGCCGAAGCGATTAGCTATCGGTTGTAAGAGCATAGTTAGAATTACATTTTAAACCTGATGAAAGTTTTTCAATATATTTTGATAAATCTGTATTTGATATTATTTCATATGACAATGTTCCTTTTGCAGACCGTTTTGTCATAAGTTTATAAATAAATGAGTTAGGATATTTCTCAGCAAATTTTATTGATTCCCACTGATAAATTCCTTGAAAAAAACCTGTATTTTCATTAAATGTCCAATATTTTTCCCGAAAACCTTTCATCCCTATAAGAAAAGGAGCTGGTATCATAGAAAGGTGTTTGTTGATCGAGGATTTAAGATTTTTAAATTGAAATCTTACTTTGAATACTGCCGGGTCTACAGTGATATGGTTTTTATCGCTAATCTTTAACCTGCGGAATACTAAATATTTTTTACCATCTTCCATTATTAAATTTTGACCAATATATTTTTCTGGGAAATGGACACGTCCGCTAAATACATTGTATATTAATGTATTGGCGAACACAGTGAGCAAGATCAATAGGAGGGCCAATGTAGATAAAACAATGAGAATTCTTTTCTGATTCATATTCTCAATTTACCTTTTTATGCTTTGGTTATCTCAAGGTATCATGGAAAGATCTATCTTTGCAAGGTTTCGTGTGTTGTGATTATTTTTAAGAATTCCAGGAAAATCGAGGGTCTGCTATCTGCAGGATCGTAGCTATATGTAAATGCAGAGTTTGTTGAAGGCTTACAGTTCTTTTACCATTCGAAAAAACTTCATACCGGGTATTGGTATGCGCTTTGGCCATTGCGACTCAACAGTCATTCCTCGTTGCTCATAGACTTTTCGAGCGCCCTTATTTCCGGCGGAAACATCGTCGGCGAAGGTTACGTTTTGGTACGAGAGGTCGTGGCCCGGTTGTGTGAATGCCGTAGCGATTATGTCCACAGAACGCCGACCGAGCATGAAACGAAAGAATCCCTCGGCTGCTTGATCGAGGTAGCGTGCAAACACCTGCCCCTCGTCGAAGGTGGGATTGGCGGTACGAAATTTTATCGAGGGTTTAGGCATGATAGCAACTCATGATTTCTAAAATAAAGAGTAAATTTCAGCCATATCCAGCCAATCACAGCATATAGTGGTTCATTAATGCTTATGTTTTGTATGGTTTGAGTTTCAGGCAATAGAATATAACTCATGAATAGAATAATATCGTTGAAAGCAGAGCTAATGAGTGCCGTCCCCAGCGTCCTGCAGAGCGCTTGTCTGGGACTGCCTCACGATCATGAACAGCCCCCATGCACCCCAAACAGCAATCAGAATCAACACGATCCAATATGGCGCCTCAGTTGGAAGTTTCCACCCAGCTGCTCCCCGTGCATCAACCATGGCAGCAAGACAAACGATCGGCCAGTACACGGTGATCCCCAATGCTGCCGCCATCGCGATTTGTCCCCATTTTTTTACGCGCATGTGGCCAACCAATCCAATCGCCAGAATCGGGATATATGTCAGTAGGTCTCCCAGAGCAAAGCCATACCAAAATGCTGTGCCGACTTCAGTGACAGTTGAGGCAGGCTCCTGTGTGCCCATAGCCACGCCAATATCGTAATCGAATGCGGTGATACCCTGTGCATAGATCAAATAGAATAGAAGAAGCCATCCAGGGACCTGCAAAGCCCAGAAGTCAAATCCACGTTTTCTTACCGTTGTCATGTTAGTCCTCCAGCCATATTTAAACCACGTCAGCGATTTAGTACCGTATCTTCAGTAACATGTTAGACGCGAATTTTGTCCAGCCAATTCCACTAATATATCAACGGAATAAACTTTTTTGAATTCTTGGAGTAATCTATAAATTCATCTTTATACTTTTTCTCAAGGTACCTATCGAGAGACGGAATGATATTGAAAATAAAATTTGTCGTCATTATTAACGGAATAACCAACATGCTAAGGCTATGAGTCACCATTGCAAGTCCGGTGAAGAGAACAATATCCCCAAAATAGTTGATATGCATCGACAAACCAAATAATCCCTCTGTATATAGTCGTTTTCTGTTTTCCTCTTTTAATTTCCAAACATACCTGTAATATTCAGAATGAGTATTGATATAGGAACCTGATAAATACAGAAAAATACCGATTACCTCGACAACTCCCACAACCTGTTTATTGTTTCCTCCTGCACTGGCATAGGCATAAAGAACAAATGACATCAGGACCGTAATTGTAATCGTTTCAAGCCATGTCCACTTGCGCTTTTGAAAAACCCAAACAGTAACCTGGAGTCTCACGAAGTAAATAATCAAACAAGAAGCTATAAGTATTCGCCTTAGAAGGTCACCGATCAGCTGGTACTCCTTCAACCATGTATTTGATGTTGCATATTCAGCAAACAACAGCCACAAAGTCACAAAAAGGGTCAGGATAATGCAGCCGCTAAATAGAGATTTGTTCCAAAATGAACTATCATAATTATCGATGAATATCATTTATGCCTTACCCTACTGCCACCTTTTTAACCAGCCAATAAACAGCGTACCCGACGCCGAATCCCAAGGGTAACATGATTCATGGCCGGCACAATGGGGTTTCTTTGAATTTCCAAGCATAAACACCAACTGCAAGGATGCCAAATACGATTCCTATGATTTTAGGGATCATCATTTATTCACTCGATCCTTCAACTCTTTTCCGGACTTAAAAAAAGGAATTTCTTCGGTGCTATTTGAACCGTTTCACCAGTCTTAGGATTTCGACCGGTATACCCCTCATACTCCCTGGTATAAAAAGAGAACAGCCCCCGGATCTCCACCCGATCACCCTTTTCGAGAGCAGCGGCCATCTGCTCGAAAAATATGGATACAATTTTTGTCGCTTCAACCTTAGAAAGGCTGTTCTGCGTGCAGAGACTCTGAATGACTTCAAGTTTGTTCATGGAAATCCTTTCTTAGAGTTTTTTTATGGACAAATAAGAAATATTGAAAAAAATACATCAGTGTGACCGGATCTGTCAAACACATGTGGTAATCTGTGCGTAAATAATCCGAAAAAAGGAGGGCATTAAGATGAGAAAGCATGAATTGTACACAAATTATCATGACCACTTTGAATACTTCGGCAACACCGAGATTGAAAGGATCCGCAAACAAGGAGAAAAAACAATCCGGCATGACTGGCTAATTTTTGATTCAGTTGATGAGGCCATGGATTATTTCAACGACAAATGCGGTGAATTCGTGGGCTATTATGCCCGAATAGATTTTGAACTCAGTTCAAATCTTCACTATCAGCGGATTTGAGACTTCATCAATAATTTTCACTGAGACATCAAATTTATTACAGGAAATTTGGACAGGCTGTTGACATACGGACATTTGGATTAACGAATTAAATCGCCGTATATTAGCCGTTACTGCAATATTTAGACTTCGCACGGGCTATGTCAACTGACTGAATTCACGGATATATTTAGCTCTGTTACACAACCTGAAGTGTATTCCCAAAATTGATGAAACCTCCAAAATTATGCATAGATCATAATTCGGAGGTTTCTTTCGCTAATCCAAACTTTGAATCTGTTCAATTAATGGATAAATGATATACGATAAAACAACTTAACCATAAATTGGTCCCTTTAAGGTATATGTTGGATAACTGGAATCTGGCCCGAATACAGCTCAGTTGGAGCTACATCAGCCTTTAGAAAGGGTAGAAAA
>JAEOSY010000442.1 GCA_016840125.1 Candidatus Helarchaeota archaeon
GATTAAAGAAATTGTTGATAAAGAAATAGCCTTGTTTCAATTCGTTCATGACTGATCTTATTGATTGAAATCAGAAGTCCAAATCTTTCTTGTAAGTCTTTGTTGTAGTATAACGTGACACAATGAACTTGACTCTGAATTAAATTCTACTTGAATAATTTGATAAATTTTTCTATATTCAAACTAAATTTAAATTATACTTGCTCGGTTTTTGAAGCTCCCAATAGCTATTATCATAAATCTGAAAGAAACAGGGATAGGATAAATTGCCATTTTGGCCTAAAGGAGAAATAAGTTATGGAAACTCAATCTTTGCTTTCTCGCATTACTGTCAACCCCAAAATAATGCTTGGGAAGCCAGTCATCCGAGGTTTCAGGATCACGGTAGAACAAATATTAAAAGCGCTTGCCAATGGAGTACCAGTTGAAGACCTGCTGCAGGATTACCCTGAATTGGAATTTGAGGATATTCAAGCCGCCTTAACCTATGCTGCTGATTTAGTTGCTCAAGAAAAAGTGTATTCATTAGAGGTGGCATGAACAAGAAGCTCAAGATATTAATCGAAGTCGGGGTAGGTAAGGCAGTAGAGAACTGGCTTAAAAATGCTGGATATGATGTTCTTGCTTTGCGTGATATTGACCCTAAAATGCCTGACGATGAAATTCTAGACATTGCGGCAAGAGAAAAAAGATTACTTATCACAATGGATAAAGATTTCGGTGAATTGGTCTATTATTCAGGAAAGCCCCATGCAGGTGTCTTACTGTTGCGATTGGAAGATGCTACAAGTTATGAGAAGGTTAACGTTATTAAAAATATCTTTACTAAATATGAAAAAGACCTGGCAGATCATTTTTGCGTTTATCAAAATAAACGCTTAAGAATTCGTTAATAGATCAAACAGCAGCTCAATGTGATAGAGATGATCAAGAGAAAAATTTTTCCAGCTAATCAATCCGCAGCCTGAGAATTGAAATCATGCTGAAGCGTTCTGAATTATTCTAACGAGATAACTCTCTATAACGCCTTGCATGTTTAAGCCTGTTGATTGATAAATCGCAAACTAAAGGTTAACATGTCATGTCACAACGTACAAAAATTGAATGGACTGAAATCACCTGGAATCCTGTTACTGGCTGTAGCAAAATCAGCCCTGGCTGTAAAAATTGTTATGCGGAACGGATGGCAAACCGCCTGAAAGCAATGCGACAATTTAGGTATCGTAATGGATTCCTGCTAACGCTGCAGCCCCAAACATTAATAGAACCTTATCATTGGAAAAGATCACGAATTGTATTCGTCAATTCAATGAGTGATCTATTCCATGAAGATGTCCCCCTATCCTACATTAAAGATGCATTTAGAGTCATGAAAGATTGTCCCCAACATCAATTTCAAATTCTCACCAAACGCTCAGCCCGTTTAAAGCATCTTGCACCTTACTTAGAATGGTCTCATAATATCTGGATGGGCGTTAGTGTTGAAAACGCTAATTTTTTATTTCGCATTGATCACCTTCGGTCTGTCCCCGCCATAACTCGTTTCATTTCTATTGAGCCATTTCTTGGTCCTATTAATAAACTTGATTTGTCAGGAATCAACTGGGTGATTGTTGGTGGCGAATCGGGACCTGGGGCACGTCCGATGATGAAACTATGGGTCAAGATGGTTAAAGATATGTGTTTGAAACAAAGTATTCCATTCTTTTTTAAACAATGGGGAGGAATAAACAAGAAAAGAGCAGGAAGACTATTTGAGAATCGGGAGTGGAACGAGATACCAATTGTAAAAGTGGAAGAAAAATCATGAAATTCAAAGCGACAAACAACAGCAACCACCGGATCGATTAGCTTGTTACCCGTATAGCTATTTAGTAAGTGAATGATTTTTAGCGGGTTATAATTTTCGAGGACTACCGATCAAGGCTTGTGTGCCGGTGGAAAATTAAGCTCCCAAACAGATGACCGGATACGTTCCAATATAGAATCAAAAGGCATTCAGGTGATTGTAATCCGCTATGATTGCCCAATAGGTAAACAAATTGAGGATAATAGTTTTGGAGTGAAGTGACTCTGTCACTTCTATGCATCCCGATGCATAAAAAAAGAGCTTTATAATGATGCAACTTAGTTGATTAGTAACTCGATAAATCACTTAGACTTAAAAGAGTAAACCACTTTTAACTGTTAAATTTTGCTGTTGAGGGAGTAAATTAAGCGACTTAGTCGCTTAGCATCCCGATGCATCGGGATGCACTCCATAATTAAAATTGTGATGAATCATGCCATCTTGAAAACGATTATCAAAGAACCATCAAAATTAAATTTTTACCAAGAGATTATGGATTACTTTTCGTCAATTAGACCGTTATTAAAATTTTTTGCTTTCCTTTTGGCAATCAATATAATCCTATCTAAAGAGGTATCAGCTAAAATGAACGAAGCTTATATTAATATTCCCAAAACCGTTGGTAAATGGACCAGGTTTGACTCAGCAAAAAAAGTTAATGCTCAAAATATTTTTGAATATATGGATGGTGCAGGAGAGCTCTATTTAGGTTATCGTTTCGACCATCTTGATGTATATGAATACACGGCTGATGGTTTACCCGATATTTTAGTTGAGTTGTATTGGATGCACACATCTGACGATGCCTTTGGGTTGCTTTCCCTTGACTGGGGAGGCGAAGCCGTAACATTAAATGACTCTCCGATAACTAAAACGATACCGTCAATTGCGCCGACGAATCGAGCCCTTTATGGCGCGGGATTGTTACGTCTCTGGTCGGATAATATTTATGCGCGGGTTATGGCATATCAGGAAACTTCTTTGTCAAAAGAGGCGGTGTTCTCTTTAGGCCGGGCGATTACCGTCAATCGTAAGAATCCCCCACAACCCCAATTATTAAAGATTCTCTCTCCTGTTATAGGTTCGGAATGGAAGTTACGAAATGATAGAATCAGCTATTTTCGTTCATACCTTGTGCTGAATTCATTTTATTATCTTAGTTTTCAAAATATTCTGAACCTGGACCTTTCAACAGCCTCAATTACAGCGCCTTATGAAATGATTTCTACAAACGAAGAGCGTGAACGCATACAATTCTTATTTGTGAAATATGCTAATTCTGAACAGGCACAAAAAGCGCTGGCTCATTTTCATGAAGCCTATTTACCTGAACACAGTGAAGATTCAATCGTAAGTTCAACCATCGCGAGCCCGGGTTTTTTCAAGATAGAAAAAGGATGGTTAGGATATGGAATAAAAGACAACTATGTTGCCCTGGTTTTCGAATGTCCTGACCGGGAATCAGGCCTTAAAATTTTTAACCAAATTAAAATTAATTTAGGACTGTGAATTAAATAAGTTGAACAACTATAGTTATAATGAGTATTGTTTTTCAATAGGTTAGTTACTATCAGATGTTCATGTTGATTAATTCACGTCCTTTACAAAACATGGAGGTAAATAATGGAGACTAATCAAAATGTATTAACAAGAAGAGATTTTATTCGTGGTACCGTTGGTGCTACCCTTGGCGCTTCTATGATGGGCATGAAATTGCTCGATAGGACTGAAGAATCTGCAGGATTAAGCCAGGTAACCCTGGTACGCGATAAAAAAGCAATGGACGACAGCCTGGTAGTTGATCAAAAGATATTGAAAAAAATGCTCGATCAGACAGTGCTTCAGGTTACAGGTGAAAAAAAGGTTAAAGATGCCTGGTTGTCTTTAGTAAAACCCAAAGATACCGTCGGTATAGTAACGACTCAACATCTTAACCCAACTCATCAAGAACTGGTTGAATTAGTTCAAGCTGCGTTAATTGAGATAGGAATTCCCAAAGAGCGAATTCTAATGGCGCAGGGCGACCTCGACAAAGTTAAAGTTTCAACCGCCTTAATCTCATTACCTGCTCTTAAAGCGCATTGGTTAACCGGAATTGGTACGGTGTTAAAACATTACATCATGTTTTCAGGCAATCCCAGTAATTATCACAAAGAAAACAGCTCGAAGCTGGGAGAAATCTGGAATCTCCCTCATGTAAACGGGAAAACAAAACTTATAATAGTCGATGCACTCCATCCACTTTGCGATAAAGGACCCCAGCCTGATCCTCGTTACAAATGGGCTTATAATGGCTTAATCGCCGGTTCTGATCCTGTCGCCGTTGAAACGATCTGCTTGAAAATTATCACCGAAAAAAGAAATGCCATGCGCGGCGAACCCTGGCCTCTTTCTCCACCCCCGCTCTGCGTAGAGGCTGCCGATAAAGTATACAAATTGGGAACAAGCAAAATGGAAAAGATAAAGCTTGAAAATTTTGGTTGGGAGCAGGATTCGTTGCTGTGAGAGATGCTTTTGAAATTTGAAGATATACTCGTTAAGGGTAAGATTTTCAGTATTTCTGTCATTCCTGCGAATGCAGGAATCTCCTAAC
>JAEOSY010000443.1 GCA_016840125.1 Candidatus Helarchaeota archaeon
CATGTTTTTGTTGCACCTATCCCTGGAATATTCTCTAGTGAAATCACTCTTTCATCATAAATAGCTCCAGCTGGGCAATTCTTTTGACAATTTTTGCAGGATTCACAATAACTTTCAATCCATTCATGTTCATTGTTATCTGTATATTCAAATATTTTGCCTTCAATAAAGATAGGAGCCAATCTTTGACGGGGCCCGAATTCTGGCGTGATTAAACATCCCTGCATCCCCTGTCCTCCCATTCCCGCTTTTCCCGCGAGGGGAGGAGTGCATACTAAACCGCCTAATGGATGTACTGCTTGAGATCTTATTCCCTTTTCACGGATCCACTCTGCTATATCTGCAACTGCTACTCCCAATTCTGCGTAAATTCGTATAGTTTCCTCGCCAGCTTCCATTTCAGGAGCCTTGTCGATCTTATCCTTTTTCATTTCCTGCATAAACACAAGGGCATAGCGAAATAATACAGCTTTTTTTCTAAAGATTAATTCCTGTGGTAACTCTGTAAAACCTATTTTAATTATATCCCCTTTGTTTTTCGCATAATCTTGAAGCTCTGACCATAAGCTTTTATTAGGATATGAATTAAGAACCTCTTGAATCTCCGATTTATTACTATATTTTCCATTCTCTTCTAAATCTAAGAGATAAGGCTCAACATCCTTGTATGACTTTTTTCGACCCCACTTCAACTTACGACCGTATTTTGCGAATACGCGGATAAATCGGAGCATCCCTGCTCTCCCTCGAATCTTCATTGGAGTTCCTCCACCAAATTCTTGAAAGAAGTATTCAAAACCCTCCTGTTGTGAATCAGGATGAGAATTTATTACGAGATTAGGAAAAGAACGACATCTGTTTAAAAATTCCCTTTCTCCTTTTCCTTGTATCCTATATCCTTTATCAGTAGATTTCGGTTCTATACTATCTTTATTTTGACTTGCATTCATTTTAGACTTAAGAATTCTTTTTAGATATTGATATAATCATAATCTCAATTAAAATATTATAAGTTTTAGATTCTAGAATAAAAAATTTATAGTTTAACTGATTTTCATTCACTTATTCGTTGGATAAATTATAATGGGGTTATTCTCCCACGAACTCCTAAACTTTAACATATAGTAAAAATTAATCATAATTGATCATTAAGATTTCTGGTATCTAATATGAAAGTAAATAGACGAATAGAACTATTTGGGAAAGTGAATGACGAGGATTGGAATAACTGGAGATGGCAATTTAAAAATCGGATAACTGCTATTGAAGATCTCAAAGATTTCATTCCTTTAACAAAAGAAGAAGACGATCCTAGTATCTTGGAAAAGATGAGGATGGCTATTACTCCCTATTATTTATCTTTAATAGATCCACACGATCCTTACGATCCTATTCGTAAACAAGCAATCCCTACTATCCATGAACTCGTTCGGAACCCTACCGATTTAGTAGACCCACTTCATGAAGATGTTGATAGCCCTACCCCTGGTTTAACTCATAGGTACCCTGATCGAGTTTTATTTTTAGTTACAGAAAACTGTTCAATGTATTGTAGACACTGTACTCGAAGGCGTTTTGCGGGTCACCACGATAAAGCTCCTCCAAAAGATCAAATAGAAAAATGTATAGAATATATCCAAGAAACATCCTCAATTCGGGATGTCTTACTATCGGGTGGTGATGCTATGCTTATCTCAGATAAGCTTTTAGAGGACATCTTGATAAGATTAAAAGAAATTCCGCATGTGGAAATTATTAGGTTGGGCTCAAGAAGCCCAGTTGTTATGCCACAACGGATTACTCCAGAATTATGCGAGATGCTTGAACAATATCATCCCATTTGGTTTAACACTCACTTTAACCATCCGAACGAGATTACTGAAGATTCTACGAGAGCTTGTGAAATGCTCGCGAATGCAGGAATCCCCCTTGGAAATCAATCGGTATTATTGAGAGGCGTTAACGATTGTATACATATAATGAAAAAGTTAGTCCATGAACTTGTAAAAATTAGAGTTCGTCCGTATTATATATATCAATGTGATTTATCTGTAGGATTAGGGCATTTTAGGACGAGTGTTGCTCAAGGAATTGAAATAATTGAAGGATTAAGAGGTCATACTTCTGGTTTATGCGTCCCCACATTTGTAGTTGACGCTCCTGGTGGTGGAGGTAAAATTCCAGTCATGCCTGATTACACAATTTCTCAAGGAAATACACGAGTTGTCTTGAGAAATTTTGAGGGAGTTATAACGACTTATGAAGAACCTGAAAATTACACTCCGAGTTGCCATTGTGAAGATTGTGAAAAACAGATAGGTGTTTCCGCCTTATTAAGCGGCCAAAAAATGACAATTGAGCCAGATGATTTAGAAAGAAATATAAGAAAAAACAAAGCCGGCAAATGAGTTTAAAATTAGTGATAAAAACAACTCCTAGAAAGAAATTTATGAGTGACTTTATTTACAGAAGATAATAAACCTTTTTTAGTCTTTTAAATTAATATGAAAATTATGAAAATTCTAATTATTTATTTTACGATGTCCGGGAGGACGAAGAAAACAGCCGAAGCGATCGCAAGTGGTTTAAACAACCATGAGGTGAGTTACTTACCAATAGAATTGACTGGGAAGTTTATTGAAAAGATAAAAAAATTAGATAAATTCGAGAATAACGATTATTCAGAAATAGAGTCCCAAATTAGCACTCTTGATGCAACAAACTTTAGTCTGCTTATAATCGGTATGCCTACCTATGGAAATTTCCCTCCTAAGATTTTTAATGAAATCTTAAGGAGGTTAATCAATTTAAACGGGAAAATGGTGATATTATTTAATACCGCTCGATTTACTGGCGGAAAATGCCTTGAATTTATGAAAGAAAAGGTTGAAGAAATTGGTGGTAGAGTAATAGACCAATCTAAATTTAGGAAATTATTCTGGATTGGAACCAAAAATGCACATAAATTTGGTAAACAAATCGCTGAAAATA
>JAEOSY010000444.1 GCA_016840125.1 Candidatus Helarchaeota archaeon
GCCCTTAAATTGAGATTTCAAGCAAAAGCAGTGAAACCGGTTACGAGAAAAAAGGTTCAGATGTTAAATCAAAAGTTACTGATGGTTGAGTTAAAACTTCAAAAGTCGCGATCGGAATTTCTGATGGAGATAACCCAAAAAAGTCTCGATCTCCTCAGTAAGGTGCCAGTTGGGGAACGGAAAGGGCGGAAGCCTTCTATCTCCGCAGCATCAGCAGTTTATGGCGCTGAAAAGGAGCTGTCTAAGGAATGGGGTTACGATTCCGTATTTACGTTCGAGCTGCTGTCCATCGCAATGGGTGCGGCTATGTCTTCAATAAGAAGCCATTGGTATGATCTGTTCAAGCCTCTTATTAACAACTGAGATTGCCTCAAAATGTTTGTTAACTGAAATATAGTTACTTTTTTAAAAATTGCTTCTGACAAAGACATATAGTTGTTCATTAGAGTGCTGATTTACAAGCTCTTTTCAAGAAAGTCATTGTTAAGAGGAAGGAGTTTTCGATTTTGTAAGATAAATCACGTTTTCTTTACTTTTATGCGCTGATTGCATCAAAACGGCCTGAGATTTCCTCAAAGGGGGGATATGCAATCCATTTTTATTGGCGGGAGCAATAATGATAGGTCATCCTTCAGTCGTTCAAACGGTAGCAGACTCCCAGATTTGCAAGCTTCCTCGGCTTTAGGGAATCGATTATGGAATATTTTTTGAACCTCATCCAGTATTTGTTGAGTGTGAAGTACATCGTCAGATTTATCAACGAAAGTAACAAATAAGAATTTCCCATCAGCTTTGAAGATAAATTTAAATCGTTTAGTGGATATTGAGTTAACTTCTTCCCCAATAATCGATTTAGAGAACATTGAAATGGCGGTTAAAAAGCCTGCGATCGATTGCGGATCTTCTTCCAAGCTGCCGTATTTTTCATGGAAAATGCAGATACCGTTTTGCCTTATGATATAGAGGTTATGAAGCAATAATATCACCCATATGCTTTTACTATTAACTACGAAAAAACGTATATAAACTATATATGCGGAAATTGGCATTAGAGATAGGGTGATGTCTCATTGTGAAGCGATGAATACTGCATTGGAAACTTCTAAAATAAAAAGGATTTCCGGCTCCACAATCATTACTGGAATGAATTATTTGAAAAAACTATTGAATTCGATGAACAACGTCCTCAAAACCAACGAGGTCTAGGAAATGCGCAAGTCAGGCTCATGTAAGCCACAGCAATTCTATATCAAAAATGGAGATGGTTGAATTTTTAGGGAGGAGATCTAATTTTTTTGAAAAGCATGTAGGTGGGAAATATTTATATGTTTAGAAATCCCGCGAGAACTCGCCCCAGTCTTGGGATTTCTCGAAAGTTCGACTTGGTTTGGGCCAATCGAATATAATGGTTAATTTGGGGTATTGCTGCTGTAGTTTTCTCAGGGCCTGTTGATTCATACGAGGATTGTTGAAGAGGTCTAGGATACGGAGATTGGGCATGTTCGCCACTTCCTCAACTGAGGTGAGGTCGTTGTTCGCGAGGTAGAGTTCGGTGAGGTTCGGAAGGCACTCCACACCGCCTAGACCAGAGATGGAATTGCCGGAGAGACTCAGTATTCGGAGCTGGCGCAACGATTCCAATCCATTGATTTGGTGAATCTGGTTGTTATTGCAGCTGAGCTCTCGGAGATGAGTTGCTGCTTCCAATCCGGTCAATTCTGGGATGCGGTTATTGGACAGGGAAAGTTTCTCCAAATGTTGCAACGACTCCAATCCCCCTATTATGGAAATCGTGTTATTTGCCAGGTGTAAGGACCGCAGTTGGGTCAGGCGGTGCAATCCTACTATCTCTGTAAGGTGGTTGTAGGAGAGGTCCAAGACCTGGAGGTTGGTCAGCGACTCGACCCCGGTCATTGTAATTATCCCCGCATGGGACAGCTCAAGCGAACGCAACTCCCCAAGATGGTCCAACCCCCTTATTGTGGTGAGTGGATTCTCACTAAGGTCTAAAGTTTGCAGGCGGTTCAAATGTTCGAGATTTTTGATTTCCCGGATATTATTTTGAAACAGGGTTAAAGTTTTCAACACATGCAGCCTGCCCAACCCTGAAAGTTCTTGAAGCGCATTCTTACTGAGGTCTAACTGTTCGAGTTCGGTCAAGGGTTCCAGACCTGTAATCTGCTTGAGGTCATTTCCGCTGAGATCCAATTGACGCAGCGTGGGGACTCGCTCTAACCCTTGAATCACGCTAATCTCCCGAATTTCCAAATCACTCAAGTCTAGTTTGTGGCCTATAACTCCTACAGGGCAATTTCGGATCGTTACGGTGGCGTCCCACTCGACCGGGATGGGGAGATCCATGTCCGTATCTGTGACACAGATATGCGGTCGCCCATCCCCGTGAAGCAGCATGTGTATACTCTCCCGCCGCAACTCCTCCCGCGCTTCCCACCTCTGAGTCCCGTTTAAGGCGTCCCACGGCTTCCGCCACCTTCGTTTTACTTCCCTAAAGAATCGGGGATTCCACCGCGCCAGCCCCCTGCAAAAATGGCACCGCACCATTTAATTACCTCCAAAAATTAAATACCGCCAAATCCTATAAAATTTTCTAAAAGAAAGGATTATTCAGAGGTTTTATCCCACCTTATACCAGTGAAGCTAATCGAAGAACTTTCAAACTTGGGAATGTTACAAAATATTTTTCTACGATGTCGCGTAATTCTCGCGTTATGGAACTTTTCTTTTTTAACGTAGATTTGAGTATTAGTTTGTTATACCTCGGCAACCGATTAAGTGGGATATACTAGGATCCGTCCCCTGCGCGCAAATTGAGTTGGAACTGTCCGATAAATATGTTCTTTCAATTCCTCGCAGGAGATACGATAAAACTGATGTATTAAGGAGGTTGAGAGCAAGGGATGGGAAATTAACTCATGGAAAATCCAGTAAAAAGATGAGCAAATTAACTGATTTCTTCAAGGGGTTGAGGAGCTGGGGGTGTTTTTAGAAGCTTGGGGGGGCTTATAATCAAATTTCTGCATACATTATTTTGATGC
Source organism: Candidatus Helarchaeota archaeon (assembly GCA_016840125.1). The sequence goes on from JAEOSY010000444.1 coordinate 3,057, forward strand.
CTAATAGAAGAATTTACATAAAAAATCTTTATTTGTATTTCCAAGAGGGACCCGTTGAGCAGCGCTGAGATCTTTACCTTTACTGGGTTGCTTATATAGATTTTTAAGAAATAATATAATGCAAAAATGAAAAAAAATATTCTACTTGGTGACATTGATGGGACTTACTGATATGAGGTGGCTGAACGGAAATCAAGAGACTATCTTGAAATTGGTCTATAATACGGAATCGATTCAGGGTTTGACACCTTTTGAGAAATATCTATACTTTGCTCAGGCAGGTCGGATTAAAACTTTGAATTACCCTTTTAGGGAGGGAAAATACGGACCTCATTCAAAACACCTCATTAGAGATGTCCGAGACCTTTGCTCTTTAGGGTTTTTAGATAGCAATCTTCAATTTTTTACCAAATTCTCAGAACTTCGATATATTGAGCTCTTCAACGTGCAGAACCCTGAGATCGAAAATTATTTCAGAGCTTTTAATTTAAGCTTAAACTTTACCGAAGAAGAGGAGTTCGTAATTTCTCAAATTCAGGACTTCTTTCAAGAGACTTTAGGCTCGCTTGATTTGATAGAGTTGGGCGCTAGCTTACATTTTAAGGGAGCTAAATTTGATAATAAGCAAAACATAGTTTTTAAAGAAGTGGAGAACTGGAAACCTAAGAAATATCTTGCTTGCGAGAAGCAGCTCATGTGGAGTCTTCTCGAGACGTCGAATTTCATTCCCGAAAGTGAGGAAGAAAACTCAAAAACCAGTCAGAGGGAACCATCGCGACTAGAAAAACTCCTCCTATTAAGAGCCCTTAAGAGGGAGCGCCTAGAAGAAGATTCCACTTTCGAGAAGAAATCTTCGCTTCGGTGGGATTACCAATTAACTCGTGTGAATACCGAGCTGGAATCTAGCGTTGCCAAGACGTTGGTTGGTTTCTTGAATAGTTTAGGGGGAAAGCTCGTCATTGGAGTTGATGATGATGGACAGATATTGGGGCTGGCAAACGATTATCAAACATTAAGAAAACCAAATCGGGATGGGTTTGAACTTCGGCTAAACCAAATCATGGAAAAATATTTTTCAATAGTCCATAGAAATCTTATTCAAGTGACCTTTACTCAAATAGCACACAAGGATATTGTGGTTTTATCAGTCGAAAAATCGCCTCGACCGGTTTTTTTTCATACAAAGGGAAAACGTGAATTTGTAATCCGTACTGGGAATGAAACCAAGTCTCTCGATGTACAGATCTCGGTTGAATATATTTCCCAACATTGGAATAAATAATTTTCAGTAATGGGCCAACTTAGTGCTGTAGGTGTTTTCGTTAGCAACAATCCAGTTTGGAATAGTATTAATTGGCGAACTGCTGTTTTGGCATAGCCACCCAGAGATGAATTATATAAATGGGTTTTTTTACTTGTCTATTGGAATTGTTCTATTTATTCTGAGTTTGAGAAAGCTGATTAGGGATTATCGCTATCGGAAGCAATTCTATTAAAACAACTATTGATTTCTTTTTCTAAAAAATTGGTGGGTAATGCCCCCAAAAGGAAATGTAGGGAGGAGGGGGTTTTTTAAAAAATAAAAGTAGATCCAGGGCACTACCTTTCACCTTAGATTACGAAATCCTCATTGCTTATTTACATCAAACTCCAAATTAAGCTCCCCTTGAATCTGATTAGACTGGGTTGAAATAAAGTGGTTCATGCTTTTAAGTCTTATTAAAACAATATTTTACGACACCTTCATGACGGGTGGAGCGTTTGAAAAAGTAATAGGGGGGATTCTAAGGTCAAGATAGTGGGTGTGTAGTGTGATGGGCAGACCCGCTCGTGAAAAGGGGGAGGGGAGGAGGGAATAATAAATTAATACAAAAGTAATCGAATCTGCCTTGCATCCTTCACACCCGACTTCTCACAACAATCTAAGGTGGTCCCCCCTAAAAATGTTTCCTTTTGAACACCTAGCTATAAAAGGCAATGATTGTCTAAAGGGATACGTTGGGTAGTATCGATCTAGAGAAGACAAACAAAAAGGCAAGGGGGCGGGAGTCCCATCTCGGTAGAGGAACAACTCGCTCCTAAGTTTGTAGGGTGGAGAACGCAGGAGGCTTGGAACTTTGGAGGTAGAAACGGGGAAAACGATGATAAGCTGTAAAAAATGCGGATTTTCATGGAGTTCAAAAAATTCTGAGGAAGCTATCCTCTATTGCCCGAATTGTAAGGTTATTGGAAGGCTTGGGGATCAGTTTACACTCACACCTCGGTAATCGTCAGCGTGTCACATTATTTAGATGACTTTGGGAGATCATGATCTTAACGGGAGGTGTCGATTTTTGACCACAAGGATCTTGCGTACTAGCGAAAGCTTCATGCGAAAAAGTGCAAGACTGTTGCGAAAGACTCTTGCAGTGCTGGTAAACCTTTTTTCGTAAACATTTTTCCACTCGTAAACTTTTTTCTATAAAATTGTTTACAGGTTCGTAAACGTTTTTTCGAGTTCGTAAACTTCTTTCGAAAAACTTTTACAGAGAGAGAAAGCTCAAATGCCCTACTTCTCAAGAGGGATTTCTTTTTTAGGTTTGTATTTTAAATGAAATATCAACCATACTCCACCTAGAATCAAAATAAAAATCCCAACAATGAATCCGAATGGAACCAAAATGGTAAGTAAACAAGCTGTAATAAGAAAAAGACTACCAAAAAGTAAAATAGTTTGTTTTAGTCGTTTTTTATGGCATTTGTTGCAAATTACCCGTTGGTATAGAGATGGCTCCTTTAAATAGAAGTCACCCACTACTGTTATTTTCTCGGAAATAATACGATAGGGCTCTTTGATAGAGATTTCCCTATGACAGTAATCGCATTGTAACTCTCCCATCATTCTCAATAAAGCAACCCTTAATAATTATAGTTTTCCCTTTCTGTAATATCCATTTACGAAATCAGAAAGTTCTCTCGAAAAATGCTTACAAGCAATGATAACCTTTTTTCCGAAAATCCTTTACGGAAATTGTAAATCCCCATAGTGATAATTCTTTTCTTAAGTTTTATGAATGAAAAATGAACAAGTTTTGATATATCTTATTTGTAAATAATCAGCGAATTCCATCCCTTTCAATAGGCAGAAAGCCCCCTATACACAGATGAATTACTGAATAACTTAATCCATTTCTCTCTTTTTTTCAAAATCATCCTTGCGATCTAACATGCAAGAGCCTTGCACTTTTCCGCATGAGTGTTGCGATTTTAGAATGGTTAAGGGAATTCAGTTCGAGGAGTTCTAAGAGATAAAGGTACGGAAGCTCGATGCTTTTGTTTAATTTCTCCGTTTGAGCTTAGAGTATAGAATCAGGATTGGTAGTTGTGCAAAAGCTAGAACGCTGAATAGGCTAAATCCAGGAATGGGAGGAATTCTTGTATCAAAATTTATTGCTATATTTGTTTCGGGAGTCCAATTGTAGAATTCCTTAGATATATGTAGTTGTCTACCGTGTAACGAACTAGAATAGCCATCTAATCCAAAAACAGAAATCATCCCTATTGAGATGTCAATAATAAAGTTGAAGGAGGCATATTCAATGCAGTGATTCCAAAAGTGGCTAGTATCGGTTAAATAGCCATACGAAAATAGATCTACATCTATGATGAAAAAGCGAGAATAATTAGCAATTATTGTTTTTTCTTCATAGGGCCCAAATGTAATATTGAAAATAATTGTTGGACGGATTATATTATATCCAGAAGGCGTAGTATAGTTCAAAGTACTCCAATTATATGTTTCTGCAACCCCATTTATCGATAGAGAGATGTTTGTAGGTAGAGTAAAACCATCAAATGGTAATGAAATTGTCAAATTGAGGGAGGAGTTCTCACTATTTTTGCATAAGTATTCAGCTCTTTCAACAACTGTATTCGAAATACTAGCGTATATCGCTTCTGATTTCAAATAAACAGTACTATTACCAATGGGGGCAAGTTGACCTGAACTTGAAAAAGCAACGATGAGGGGATTAGCAAATGAAGTGGAGGGAAGTAAAACAAAACATAAAATAATAAGCAGGGGAAAAATGGATTTCTTTAATATAATACCGCCTCACCACTACATGTAGTATTTCAAAACTTCATTATATATGTTCTTTGGTGCTTATATTTACACAA
>JAEOSY010000445.1 GCA_016840125.1 Candidatus Helarchaeota archaeon
AAAAAGTACGAACCTCCAAAAAAACCATATCAAAGACTTATCGCCTTAAATCATATCACCGAAGAGAAAAAAACACAACTTCAGGCTTGCCATCGAGACTTCAACCCATTTATCCTAAAACAGAGAATAGAATGAAAACTGAAGGAAATCTTCAAACTGACTAAAATTGCCACTAATGTGAGGAAACGAATCTAATACTTCGATTACCTTCTTCTATGAGTCAACACGTATGGTCATCTATTCCACTTTTCAATTCAAATTGCGGTGCGACTTTACCGCCCCTTCTATTCGATTGTTTTTTGGGAAAGTAGCTTGTGATTGGATTCACAAGAAGGGCTTTAGTAGTGGAATGTCAGAACCGGGCTCATTAAAACCAAAATTATAGATTTATATGATCTCAAGATGTAATGCTCCCCTTTTAGCAAGCGATTTCTAAGAGAGTACTCATGGTCAAGTTATATATTTCTTCCTGCTGATTTGGCGTTTTGTAGCCCAACGCCGAATGCAGGTAACTCTCATTGTATTTTTTAAGCCAACCGCCAATAGCAGTAGACACCTCGTACTGGTCCCGCCATTCCCGCAACCACAACAACTCCTCCTTCATTGTCCGCATCATCCGCTCCGTGTCGGCGTTCCCCTTGGGGTTGTTGTAACTGGTGAACGCCTGGTGAACTCCCAGCACTGAACAGGCCCGCAGGAACCGCAGCGAGGTCGGTTGTGAACCATTGTCTGACATCAGGTGAAGCCGGCGCTCCCTGACTCCCTCTGGAAACTGACCATTCAGACCCCTATCCAGGGCGGCCAGCCATTCCAGAGAAGTCGCTGTCCTGCCACAGTGATGCCCCACCACCTTCTTGCTATACCAATCCAGGACTAACACAATATACGCCCAGCCGTTAGCTGTTATCACCTTGGTCATGTCGATCCCCCACCACTGGTTCGGACGATCCGGCCGCGGCTTGGAACGGTCGGGAACCCGCCTGACCGCATGTTTGGCCTGGGTTGCTAAAAGCCCATGCTTTTTCAACAGCCGATACACTCGCTTCTTGTTCACCTCCAGCTTGTCCACATATCGCAGATGCGCCCAACAGCGCCGATACCCCCAGAATGGATGATCCCCCTTCAACTCCCGCAGACGAGCCAAAACCGCCTGGTTCCGGGCAGCTACCGATTCGGATGGCCGCCTGCTCACAGCTCTTCCTCGCTTTTTTTTAACTCCACCGTCAAAGCCCCGATTATCTGCTGCAAACGCTGGTTTTTCGCCTTCAACCGCGAAACCTCCGCACCTTTCACCTTACCCTCAAAGGCCAGGTGTGACTCCGCTAAGAACCTGTCCCGCCACTGATAATATTGATTCTGACTGATTTGATATTCATTGCAAATCTCGCTGACCGGCTTGCCCGATAAACCTTCCAGCACGATCTTTGCCTTCGTCTTCGAATCCCACTTCCGTCTCTTCATGACCGATCTCCTTTGTGAAATCAGCCACAAGATACTCTCTTAACACCAATTGTCAATTAATGGGGAGCAGTATAAGGAACATTTGGAACCCTTAGTAAAGTCACTTAGAAAGGTGATGAATCAATTTGATGTTATTGCTCACTATGACAACAATAGTGCTCCATTGAGCATGTTTGAAAGTAATTTGTATGAATTGGAGAGTATTTTAATTGGCTTATTATCTCAACATTTCGATTTATTACCAGAGGTAGAAAAGTTATTAAAAATAGAAAATCCCATCGAGAAAGATTTGAAGGAATTAAATAGTCTTATATCTAAGCCCAGGCTCTTTGAATATTTTTTTAAGAACTTGAATCATCTGGACTGGTTTCTTCCCTTATCAAAAGAGTGGTATTTTAGAACTCCCGTAAAAGCAAAAAAATGGCCAGACGGAGGGAAGTCTGCTCCACTTTGGCCCCAAAGCGCTTTTTTAAAAAAATGCGCCCCGAAATATCCCGAGGAAGTGGTAGACATAATCCTTCAAGCTCAAGAAACGGACAATTGGAATGTGATATTGGAATTTGCAGAAATAGCATTATTAGTTCCTACTGATTATGCTAAAAAGCTTGTGGATTATAAAACGGATGCCTGGATAAAAGAACACAGCATTACAAATTTGCCGGATACCCTGTCGGAGTTAGGTGTCAACTTAGCTAATGATGGAAAGAAAGAAGCTATAAAACTCGCAAAACAACTTCTTATTTTAAGAAGGAAATCAAGCATTTTGGTAGAGGACGAAGTTTCTAAGATTTCAAAGTCAGATAGAGCGATTGCGCATTTCGAACATTTGCATTACCAAAGGATACTTAAGAATCTCATCCCGGCTTTGTTAAAGTATAACCCTAAAAAGACTATAGATTTAATCTGTCATGCTCTCAACAATGGAATTGATTTGCAATTGCCTGACAGGACGAAAGATAAAAGAAATGACGGATTAGCCGTGTTCAGGCCAACAATAGAACCCAATAAAGATAATAATTATGGAAATCCATTTATAAATAGCCTTATAGACTGCCTCCGGGATTCACTTATTGAAATAAATAAAGTTAATTCTTCTAAAATAAAAGATTGTCTTAACATGCTAAGATGGAAAAAACCCAACATTGTTCCTCGGCCATATATATTTCTTAGGATAGAATTATATTTTCTTTCTCTTTATCCAAAAAATCAAATCAAACGCATTGAAGAAATAATTAATGACCGGGAAATCATTAATTGTATTGCAGTGGAATATGAATTCGATAAATTGCTTACCACTTCATTCGAGCATTTGTCAAAAAACGCTCAAGAAAAATATTTGAATATTGTAGATGATGGACCTACGGATGATGGCTGACCAAAATATAAAATGCGATTACACAAACGAAGATAGTTATTCTAAAGCTTGGAAAGTAAAGAAGCTTAATTCAATCAAGCATCTTCTTGATAAGCGATGGAAAAAAAAATATGAACAACTTGCAAGTGCAGTAGGCGAGCAAGAAGTAAGGCCTTCAATCATGATGGGAGATGTCTATACTTCAGCTCAAAAGGCTATAAGCCCAATAACAAAAGAGCAGATCGATGATATGACGCCTGAGGAATTACTCGAATATGTTTCGTCTTGGAAGCCCAATTATGACAAGAGTGAAGCTTCACACGAAGGACTAGCTCAGGTTTTAAGCGATGTTGTGACGGAAAATGTAATTGTCTATTCAAGTTATACAGGCAGGCTAGTTGGAAAAAATATAATGCATATATATATATATTATTTTCTTAAGGGTATAAGCGCTGGCCTCGATAATCTTAAGGAAATTAACGACCTCGATTGGAATTCCATTTTAATACTTGGCCAAGAATTAAAATCGATATCGGATATTCACGGCTCAAAATTTGAAACAAGAAATGAAAACTATTGGGGTGGAATAAAAAGGGAGCTTCTTACCGTTGTTGAAACAGGGTTAAAGGGGCCCAGGTTCGGGTTACCGTTTGATCAAAGGGATTTCGTTTGGGAAATAATGTCCGGGTTCACAAGAGATCCGGAGCCGAATTTAAAGTATGAGAAGGAATATGGCGCTCCAAATATGGAACCGGTAATTATGTCTATTAATACGGTGAGGGGTAAGGCAATACACTGTGTTATGCGCTATGCAATATGGTGTGATTACCATGAAAATAAGAAAAAAAACAAACGCAAAGAAATACATGTTTTACCGCAGGAGGTTAAACTAATTTTAGCGAGAATATTGGATGGCGAAAAAACTAAGACTATTTGGTCAATTATCGGTTGGTATCTTAATAACTTAATTTATTTGGATGATATATGGATTCAACAGAATAGACTGAAAATATTTCCGATGGAAGCAGGGAAAAAAGAATATCTCAATGCCGTTTTTGAGGGATATTTTTCTTTTTCAGATCCTTTCGGTAAGCTTTTCAGAACTTCTCGCTGGATCATAGAGGATGCATTAGAATGGGCTCTTGAGCCGCAAAAAGAAGACTCATTTTACCAACCAAAAGACAGATTTGTGCATCATCTAATGGTGTATTATTGGTGGGGTCTTGAAGAATTCGATGATAGCAATTCACTAATAAATAAATTTTTCAGTAAGGCAAACGTAGAATTGCGAGGCGAAGCGATTCATTTTATCGGCAGGTCCTTTGAGAGCTTTACTGCGGAGTCACCCAATGTAAATAATGTTATGAAGAGATTACAGGAATTATACGATTGGCGGATAAAAAAGGCCGAAGAATCTGGTAAGCCTGTTGAATATTTAGGCGAACTTAAGGAATATGGCTGGTGGGTAGCAAATTGTCAATTTTCCTTTGATTGGCTCATCTCAAGATTAATATGTACTCTGAAATTGACTGGTGGTGAATTAGCTTGGGTGGAAGCGGTTTTAGATAGATTTCCTGAATTCATTCCGGAACAATGTGAACTTGTGGCGGAATCTACGAAACTTATTATAAAGGGTGAAAAAACAGGTTATCATCTGGGTTATTGGAAACCTAAATTGCGCATGATTTTTGAGGAAATTAAAAAATGTAAGTCAGTCCGGGCTAATGAATTAGTAAAATATAGTATTAATTTATTGGGAGGTAAAGAGGGTATATCAGATTTTAGAGATTTATTGTGATTTTCTTAGCATATAGGTTAGTTATCTATACCGCGCTTGGTTACCAGATTAGAAATTAAGTATGGTCGGGTCGGGTGACCCGACCGCACGATTTTTTCCCCTGGTTGCCAGGCGCCTGCCTGGCAATCCATAACATCCATCCGTCCCTAATAGGCGAGTCTTTCCGGACTCGCATCGCGGCTGGAAGATAGGATATTTTCAGCCCTTCGGGAGATATTCTGTAGCCGGGGTTCTGAAGGAATCCCGGAATGCAGGGACCGGGGTCTTTGCAAGACCCCGGCTACAGGCTCTCGCGCCTACGGTCAGAAAAAGCGGCAGGTCTCGGGGAGACCTGCCCTACAAATCTGAC
>JAEOSY010000041.1 GCA_016840125.1 Candidatus Helarchaeota archaeon
AAAATTGGTGGTGTACAATTAGCTGCTGCTGCACTGAGGCCGACTGTTACTTCATTTTTAGACACTATACTAAAAGGAGAATATTATGATCTCATGCTTGATGAGGTGGTTGTACAATCCCATTCATCGCTCGTCGAGAAAACTTTACAAGAAGCTCAAATATCAAAGGAAATTGGAATTATTGTTCCTGCAATAAAATCGACCCAACAAGAAAAGTTGATATTTAATCCTGGCCCGAAAACCAAAATATTTGCAGATGATGTTCTCATTGTATTTGGCACATCAGAGCAGATCAGACAGCTTCGCAAAATATATGGATAGGTTTTGCCGTCTGACAGAATAAATAAATTGCAATTAATGCGAGGGGCACACGATATATCAAAAAAATTGTTGTATATTGCTAAAAATTTTTTCAATTTATTTGGTAAATTAGAGAAAGAGAGAAAAAATGAAATTAAAGAAAACACCTGATGGCTATTATCTTCTTGTTAAATTAACCACAAACCCTCCACAGACTAATTTTCTCAACTTTTTAAATTAACAAAAATACTGATTTTTCATTTGTGTTGAGGTAATTCCTTAGGTAGAGCGACGCAATGCTCGTCCGTGGGGTGTGCGGAAATACTTATTTGATTAAAAAAGTCAACAGCAAAATTTTAATATAGATTAAGATCTACCACTACAATTTTTAGCACAATACCCGAATAGAAAATCGACCAAATTGTCTAGATTGCAACTTAATAAAGTAATATATTTATCTCCTGCCCCGCAATAGATGAGTAGTTTATTATCTATTAAAATTGTCCCCACAGGAAAGACAACATTGGGCACATCAACAGGGAATTTATTATTGCCTTTTGATTCATAAGGCATTGATGGAATATATATCGGATGTTGAGTTCGGGCAATAACCCTTTTTGGATTTTCGATATCTAATAGGGCAGCGCAAATTGAGTAACCTCGTTCAATTTTTCTTTTTAATCCATATTCCCGAGCAATCTTAATGTCTATTTCTCCAACTGCGTGATATAGAAATAGAAGACCTCTCTTTGTTCTAATCAGCTGAGTAGATGGACCGATCTTCTCCTTTTCATGTAGGAATTCTCGGGCTTGAAAAAGTAAACTTTTGTTTCTCTCTTTATATAGTCTCTGCCACCATCTCTTGTATTTTTGGGGTTCTAATAATGGCTCAACTCCGGGACTAAGTCTTGTTAAATGAATATTGGGGTAGAAGCGTAAAAGTAAATAAGTTTTCTTATCAACAAAAAAGGGAACAACATTTCTGCTGTCAAAATATTTAACCATACCATGATAATCAATTTTTATAAAATCTTTTGTTGAATATATAGCAATTCTATCTGAATTGCCTCCCTTGAATGGCGGCTTTATCTTACCGCAACCCATTACAAGATACCTATGGCCAAAGTTTACAATTCTTGTATCTTCAATACCATAGACAAAATCGCGGTGGTCGGTTCCATCACCGCGGATAACTGCATTTCTTAGTCTCTTGAATTTAACTCCGTCACCGCTCACCAGGAACCAAATCTCAGAGATGTAATTCTCAAGGCGATATCTTTTGATGCCAAGTTTTTGGTCAAAATACATACTTCTTTTATAACCTTTATGACATCGAGGAAGTAGTATTATTTTGTCCTTATAAATTTCTGCACCGGGATTAAAGACCGCACCTATTTTCCTTTTCTTATTCTCATGCCACGTAAGGCCGATATCTTGTGGTTTAACAATGGGATTTTTTTTATAATTGGATAAACTGAAGATAAACTCTTTTGATTTGGTCTTTATAATGTCGCCATCACCTAATTCCTTAAGTTTTTGATTTAGATTTAAATTCATCTTAACTCCTTATTAATAACCGACTGACTAATTTAATAAATTCATCAGCAGTCACATCAGGTGCAAAAACAGTTAACTTATTTCCATTCTTCACAAATTCTCTGCCAATAAGTTCCGAATGTAATGATACACCACAGGCAGAGTTCCCTCGGGATAGTATTGCGATATTCATTCTTTATACAGTTTCAGATGCATTTTCGCTACAGATACCCAGGAGGTTTTAGTTCGATACGCTTCTGTCTGTTTAAGGATGTGTCCAACAAATTCTTGGTCTTGGAAAAGCCTGATCGCTATCTTCGCAATCCCTGAAGAATTATGGGGGAGGATTAGTAGTTCATCAGAGATATTTTTCAATTCTTCAAATTTGGGGATTCTCGATGCAATTATCGGTCTTTTGGCACCGATTGCCAGGTGAAATGACCCAGACGCTGAACGATCTTCTTCATAATATGGAAATAGAACCAGGTCCGATGCGCTCAAGATATATGGAACATCCTCGTTTGGAAAGAACTTATTCGGAAAGATAACTCTCGCTTGAAGATTGAATTCTTCTATTTTTCTCTTTGCGAATTCAAGATAATCCTTCTCTTTTTGGCCGGCAGTTGGTGCAAGTCCACCTGCTACAAAAAGATATGCGTTGATATCGTTATCTGTTATCTCTTTAAGTGCTTCGAGCATAACGTGGAGACATTTATGGGGCTTAACAAATCCAAAATTCAAAATGATTTTCCCATCCTGAGGTAGTCCAAGCCTTCTTTGAGATTCCTTTTTGTCTGCGTCACCGAGTTCTGAACCATGGGGAATGATATTGATCTTTTTGCTTGATATACCAAGTCTTTCAAGAATTGCTTTTTGGGATTCAAGATGAACAATCACCACATCGGCAAGTTGAGCAATTTTTTGTGCGAACTTTTCATCTACGGCGCCTCTTTCAGAAAATTGGGCTGGTCGTACACAATGTATCGTTATTACAAGTTTTGCCTGTCCTTTGAGTCTTTCAAGTAACTTTGGCAGTCGTTCATCAAATTTATAAATACTGTACTCATGCTGGATATGCACAGTATCAGAATTCTTGGTTTGGGTGAAGATCACCTCTGTATAATCTTCATTTCTGTCCCAGCATGGGATTACTTCAAAATTACTTTTTTTCTGAGGCGAGGCTCCTTTTTCAGCAAGAATTGTGATCTTTAAGTTTGGTGCTACTTTTTCTAGTCCGCGAATAAGATAGTTAGTGTAGGTAGCAATACCACAGTGTTGTGGTAGATATGTTGAAACATATGCTAAGCTCATGTTCGTGCTAGAACAACTACCCTCCCCTTGCGTTCTTTAATAAACCGAATTATTTCTTCACACGACTCATGGAAAACTCCTAATGCTTTAATACCTAACATCCAAATTTCTTCTTTAGCACTGTTCATAAGGTCTTTTTCCTTTTGAATTAGTAGTCGTGGTTCTATTAACTGTCCTTCTCTAATAATACATTCAAGTTCTCTTATTCCCCTGTCTAATTTTTTTTCACGTTCCCGACTTTCTAGATGGGTCTTAATGCATGCAGCAAGATCCATTATTCCAAACCCCATTCCACAGCGAAAGATATCCATCCTCAGATAATTACACATCTTCACTGGATTCAAAAAGTTTTGCGAAAGCAGTTAAGGAATTTACACTTAATACGTTTTTTTTCTGAAAATCTGCTTCGCTAAAAATCCGAGATATACCAATGAAATTTATATCTCTATCTTTTGCTATATCACAATCTCGTAAAGAATCACCGACGAAGATTATTTCGTTGGGCTGTATTCTATAACTGTGAAGGATAAAATCAATCTGCTGAGATTTTCCGAAACCTATTTTATAACCAAAAGCGCCATCTATTAAATTACCTATGTTGTTCAAATTAAGATATCTTGTAATGATCTCTTGCTTTGTGCTACTACAAATAAATGTTTTGATTTTATTATCTGCAAAATACTCAAAAACCGAATTCACTTCAGGAAAGATATCGTAATTAAAGATATTTTCTGATTTCTTTGACTCAAAGATATCTGATACCCGTTGATTATTTGGATGATTTGGGAAAATTAGCTCAATCTGATTTGCGAAATTTAATCCTGTTGATTCTAAGTATCTGATTTTTGCTTCCTGCTTAGGAATGTTGTAATTTTTTGTGATAAGTTTTACGGCCAATTCAGTTAAGAACGTCATTGTATCTGCAATAGTTCCATCAAAATCAAAAATTACAGCTTTAGTTTTGTTTTTTAGCAAGAAATCTCTATTTAGAAAATGATTCCGTGACAAAAGAATCCTCCATAGCACAATTATATTGGTCTGAATAGCTAGGATACACAAAGCCAAAAATGCAAAAAACGGGTGGAAATAAGTCATTATTCCACCGATGAAAAGTATAAACAGTCTAATATCTCTACCTCTTCCTGCAGCAATCCATCTACCTTTATAGCGATAGCCGAAGTTAACTATCGATTTTGCTGAGGAATAACTAACCATCAAATTTCCTAAAATAGCTAACACCGCGATGCTGCAAATAATTAAAGGACTCCAATAAAATCCGACTATTTCTCTATTGCCTATTGCGCCTAACGAGTAATAAAAAACCCCTAAGAGAATAAAACCATCTGCATATCGATCAAGTATTGCATCAATAAAGTTTCCTAACGTAGACTCCAGATGTTTGAGTCGTGCTATTTCGCCATCACAACCATCTAATATACTCGCCATTTGTATCAATAAAGCACCTATTATTGCACGGTTGAGTAAAAAACACAAACCGCTTATAAAACTTACTACGAAGCTTATTATTGAAACTTGATTGGGAGTAAACCCCTTATAAATCTTAATAAGAAATGGTGTGAAAATGTTGACCGAGATTTTTCGGTTTATATATCTAGAAATTATCCCGTCAGAAGGTTTTGTTAATTCTTGGCACAATAATTTTTCTGCTTGCTTTAAGCTTTTCTCGTTATCTATATCAATCCAGTAATGACCGTCAACATCGCATGTTCTGACCTTGCCCTTGCTCGCCAATAATTTTATGCCACCGGTAAGTGAGGTGTCACCATTTTCTATACTTTTCTCGACTGCTTTAAAGATAGCAGGTGAACATAGGAAAACACCTGTGTCAAATGCATTGTATTCACTAATATTCTTTCCGATATCTACTACCTTACCGTCTTTTGTACAAACTTTTGTAACATCGTTATGGTCAACGAAATGATTTCCTTCGATTTTACTATCTACTGCCAAGATAACTTGATCATCTGTTTCGTTCTTTTTTAATTTCCTTATAATTTCTTCACTTAAAATGTGATCGCACATTAAAAGGATAAAATTCTCATTAATTACGTTTTTTGCCCTTAGTACCGATAAACCGTTTTCTTCCTTCCAATTATCGTTTTGAAGACAGGTGATTTTTATCTTTCTTCTTTTGCCGAAAACATGTAAATATTCTCTTAGTCTTTCACCATTATATCCTGTTACAACATAAAAATCATCTAAGCCTGCTTTTCGGGCACGCAATATAACTTGCGCAATGAGTGGCAATCCCATCAATGGCACCAATGGTTTTAATTCGTTCTTTATTGCAAGTCTTTTACCCTGCCCACTTGCGATAATCAGACATTTCACTCAAGTCACCTCTTTTTTAATTGCATGGGTCGACCAATTTCTTTTTTCACCACAGACCGATCAAAAATATAGTCTTTTGTTCGGTGGATGCTTCACCTTGAGAGAACAAGCCAGAAGATTCTACAGAATTGAAAATATCGCTTATCTTTCATTTTATTATAGCATATTTTATTAGGATAGTCAAGTAATTAACAACCATTAAATCAAGGCCGGTAGTTATTCATCACCGACCCCTCTTTTACTTGGTCCAGTTATGGTCCACTTTCCCGATAACATATTTAACAGATTTTTGTTTTACGGGACAAGTTTACATGGATTGTACGGAATCTGGTAGATTTTTTCTTCTAACGAGACAAATAAAAATCGCGCAAAGCTTTGATACACTGTATTTTCAGGGGTTTTCAAAATCGTGAAAACTACTCTTTTGTCCGTTATTCTTCTTCTGCAGGAGCTGTTTACTAGTCAGCTTTTTCGTAGCGTCCACCGAGGTGCTTTGCTAAGAACTTCTCCGCAGCTGCATAGAACTTGATACGGTTTCCTGGGTTAGTAAATCCATGACCTTCATCGGGAAAAAGTATATATTCGTACTCAATGCCCTTCTTCTTCATCGCCTCAACGATCTGTTCTGATTCTGTTTGTTTCACCCGGGGATCATTAGCGCCCTGTGCAATTAGAATCGGTATCTTTATTTGATCGATCTTAAAAAGTGGGGAGCGGGATTTCAGAAGTTCTTCTTCTGTGTCAGGATTACCAATTCTTTTGTGAATAGTAGCCAATAGGATTGAATACCAGGATGGAATTGCTCTGATGAATGTAATAAGATTGCCGGGGCCGAAAACATCTATAGCACAACAAAAAAGATCAGGCGTAAATGTAGCACCAACTAGCGCAGCGTATCCACCATATGACTCACCGTATATAGCGATTCTTTCTGGATCTGCAATCCCTTTTTCAATAGCCCAATTAACTGCATCCACAAGATCGTCGTGCATCTTACCACCCCATTCCTTATCACCAGCATTTACAAAATCTTTGCCATAACCAGTTGACCCCCGGAAATTAATCTGCAGACACACATATCCACGATTCGCTAGCCACTGGGCTTTGGAGTCGAATTCCCACGTATTTCGTCCCCATGGACCACCATGGACATCGAGAACTATTGGCAAATTCTTCCTTTTCTTGTCGACTGGGTAGGTGATGTAACCGTGAATTGTCAGTCCATCTCGTGATGTGAATGAAATTGGTTCCATCAGCGCCAAGGTGTATTTGTCTAATTCTGGTTTTTGGCTAAAAAGATAAATCCCCTGTTTCGTTTTTCGATCATACGTATAGTAAGATACAGGGCCATTGTCCTTAGTAAATGCAACAAGCCAGGTGTCGTCAGCATTATCACGACTTAATATGTCAAAATCACCATGATTAAGTTTTGCAATCGCTTCAAAATCGTCTTTAATAGTCACATCCAATACGGTCCATTCATGGCGCGCCTTTTCAAAAGCAACGGCTTGGATTTCAAAGTTGTCTGGATGGACTAATACATCATTTGTGACGTCATATTTTGGATCTTCAACTACAACTTCAATACTTCCTGTGGCAATTTCCATCTTGACTATACGACCCGCGTTAACATCTCGGGAATCCATTAAATAGGCGTATTTCCCATCTTTTGAGAAGATAGTTGGAGCACTGCGAAAGCTTGGGGCACTGGTCAAACTGTTTTCTGCATTCCATGTAACGAGATTTCTCCACTCAACCTCATCGTTATCTCGTACCATCAAATCAAACCCACCGTCAGGTTTTGCGACCATGGCGCCACGTACTTTAAAATGTGCATCAATGATCCAGTCTATGACATCTCCAGGATTTTTAGCAATCATGGTCAGTTTGCCTGAAGTTAAATCAAGGTGATAAACATCGTGGGCTTTCGGGTCCTCTTTATTCATGGATAGAATCAGCTCATTCGGGAAATCTTTGTTGGTTCTAACAAGACGAACTTGTATGTCCTCAAAGGGTGTTAAGTCTTTGATTTCATTTGTCTCCAAATCAACGGCATACAACCGCCAGTTCTCATTCCCAGCGATATCTTGAGCATACAAAATGTTTTTGCTGTCCTGAGTCCAATAAAAATGGCGTATACTGCGATCTTTATTTTTGGTCACAACTCTACTCTCATCTGTGCCTACGGTCTTAACCCAGATGTTCAATACGTTACCGACCGGAGCAAGGTATGCTAAGAGTTTTCCATCCGGTGATAAACGCACATGAGCTATAACAGGATTACCGAAGAGCACTTCTCTTGGAATAAGTTTAGGTACAACTAAAGGATTAGTCTGTGCATATATCATTGAGACCAAAGATAATAACAGAACAGAGACATGAATTGATTTTGTATATTTCATGTTTTTTCCCCCTTACTTTGATTTCTTACCATTTCTGATTATAGTCTCCTATTGCCTCTTTATATTATGTAATACGGATAAAATGCAATAAAGTTGCATCAGAGGTATTATAAGATTATATAGATGGAAGAGGTAATTGTAAATAGAGATAAGAATAGGGGTCGGCTTTCGCCGACCCCGTTCACTTGGTTCAGTTTTGGTCCACTTTTTGCACAGAAGGTACGGAATCTGGTAGATTTTTTTCTTCTGACGAGACAAATAAAAATCGCGCAGAGCTTTGATACACCGTAATTTGAGCGATTTTAAAACAAGTCAATCCAAGTACTAAAATAGCTATTGATTAAATAAACTTGCTGACTATAATGTAAATAAGAGAAAGTAAAATATTCTATTAAGGAGGTTTTATGGAAAGAGTTTTTACATTAGAATATTGGCAGGATGAGGGTTGGTATATTGGAAGACTAAAGGAAGTTCCAGGGGTCTTTAGTCAAGGTGAATCTTTGGCAAAGCTTGAGGAGAATATTTGTGAGGCATATAAATTGATGATGGAAACAGAAATATTACCAAAATTATCTGTGCAGCCAAAAGAAAAAGAAGTACATATTACATTGTGAAAAGAAAGGAGTTGATAAAAATACTGGTGAAGTCAGGTTGCATTTTTATTCGTCATGGTAAAAAACATGATATTTATAAGAACACAAAGAATGGTAGGAGGGCACCGATTCCACGACACGCAGAGATAAAGAATACTCTATGTGAATTAATCAAGAAACAATTGAGTATTCAATTGTAGAAAAGCCTCTCATATTTAATAGGAGAAAGCGGGGTCAGCCCTCGAATTTCGAATTTGTAAAGATTTTTCCCATTTACATTCAAAGCAAATTTAATGCAGATTTCTGTATATTCTGCATTGTACTTACCGCTACAGGTTAGTTTCGAGTTTCGAGGGCTGATCCCATCTTTCCTAGCTTTCATCATAGAGAATATCGCAGAAATAACTTCTCCACAACTGCAAAAAATTAACATTTGTGCTTGGTAATAACTATTAACATTTCTGCTTGGTAACATCACAAGTAATAAATTGGCGTTGACATTACTACTGAATTTGGATATACTTATTGTATATCAAGGAGGTTTTGTGAATATATACGTAGGCAATTTGTCACATGATGCTGTTGACAGCGATTTACAGAAGGCTTTTGAAGCCTTTGGAACCGTTCAAACCGTAACTATTGTTAAAGATAAATTCAGTGGACAATCAAGAGGATTCGGATTCGTAGAGATGGCGGATAATAAAGAAGCCCAAGCTGCGATCGACGGTTTGAATGGTAAGGAGTTCATGGGCCGAGCACTCAATGTTAACGAAGCACGTCCTCGTTCTGATCGTCGAGGCGGCGGAAAATGAGAAGGCTGCATGACGCGAAGCGTTGTATGATCCAACAAGATGGAACTAGGGATCTATTTCATTGAGATAGTTTGGGGTCATTGACACGCATCTTAATGTGGATATAATCGTGAGCAGGTCACGATAAATTAACCGAAGGAAATTACAAATCTGTTTGTGGCGTTGCAGTAATAGGTTCGAAAAAAGTAAGGATAGTGATTAGGTAGAAAAAGTGGGTTATTCCAATACTGTGACTTAAACGATTGCAAGAGAAGGAGGCAAATCATGAGCGAGCTTAAAGAGCTGATCGAATACATTGTGAAAGCATTAGTAGATAATCCGGAAAAGGTTGAGGTAAAGGAAATCGCTGGAGAAAAGAGCATTATATATGAGCTTAAAGTCGGTGAAGGTGATTTGGGTAAAGTAATCGGTAAAGAAGG
>JAEOSY010000446.1 GCA_016840125.1 Candidatus Helarchaeota archaeon
TAATTAAATTAGGACAGTGATGGAGTTAAACAAAAAGAGCGGGTGATGGGATTCGAACCCACGAATGGTAGCTTGGGAAGCTACTGCCTTACCACTTGGCGACACCCGCATTTTGTCTCTAGGAATAGATTTTTATAATAGCCAATAAACTCCTAAGCTAATGCCCATTATACCATTACAAACATTTATGATTTATCCCAATATTGGAGAGATAATTTCGGGAGGTATCCCATTGTAAAGGGATTCGAGAGCCTCATTAGCCGGCCACCAAAGACAAACCCAAATTTCCCCATCTCTAGTGGTTAATATGGGACTATCCAAACAAAATTTAGGATAGTCCTTTGGTTTTTAACATACTAATTTTTTCTATAAATCACATCTTTATTGGTTTATGGAACACTATATATTCTAATATCATCAAATGAAACCCCTCTAATAAACTCATTATTTGGGGATGCAATAACACCTAAGCCTATGTCTCCACTTTTATATGGACTATCGTCAAAACTAGTAATTAATTCATCATTACAGAATATTTCAAAATGAGAACTATCCATTATTATTACCCAATGATTTGGATGATTAAAGGGCTTTACGTTAGCATTTAATTCTTTATAGGCTAATAGTTTTGGTTCGTCTGTTTTAGAAAAATATTCATACACATAGACTGAGCCTTGATCATTGACCCACATTTCATAGCATAAATATGACTCTATATTTTTTCACCTAAATAAAATTATGAATCCGCTGTCTTCGAAAGGATAGAGATAATTAAACTTTGTGGTTAATTCAAATACAACATCACCTAAATTCGCTCCTACCGAGACATAACCATAGTTGTCGGCAGTTTTTGGTGTCTTTGAATCAACTGTCAAGTGCAATCAAGTGATAACTGAGAAAATACCCAGGCAGGCAAAAAACAGGTTTTTTTAATTGTGATTTATTGTAGCAGGTAGGGAATCAATTTTCAATGGGTAAACCGGTAAGGTCAGTAGTTAACACAGTGTTAATCACAAAGTACATTATGCCCCCTGTGATAGATTAGGATTACAGCTAGGATAAATGTTTATGCGATTTTTCGATTACCCAATATTTATTTCTGCCAATATAATGATTGTCAAAATCCGGCGTTTACCAGAGCCAAAGGCGAGTCGGGTTATGCGGGGTTAAACCCCTTCTTGTCCCAGTGTTCAAGATATTCAAATACCCCATCTAGGGGTAATGTTTCAGCACCAATAACACACTTGGCAAAGACCTCGGTCTATCCAATCATTGGGGAGACCACTTCCAGGTTCCAAAGTTATTCAGTGTCCAATAGGCATCCCGGAGAAGACGATAATGTTCGTGCTCTTCATCAGATAATCTGCAGAACATGTCATGGCCCTGTTGGTCCGTGGTTTGGACTGCCAAGTCGGCGTACGCTATTTCCGCCTGTTTCTCGAGATCCATTGCTGCGGAAATAATATTCATTACACTTTTTGTGCTAGGTTCTTGAGCAGCCTTTATTTCGAATATCGGTGGGATGGGAAACTCTTTCCCTTCATAATTAATGTAATCGCCAGTTTCCTCCAGAGAAATCTCCAAAGCAGTTAACTGATCATAATGATATTTCTCGAATTCAGCCAATTGCTCGAACAACAACTTGCCATTTGGATTGCTTATTCTCTGGGCAGCATCAGCGTAGCTTGCTGATGCTATCCTTTCATTTTCTTTAACGGCTCGGATTGCATCTAACAGGTTCGGAGTGCTCATTTGTTCCTCCATTCGGTTGATTGGGAAAACTTTTTCGAGTAAAACTGCCCACGCATTCCCGGGAAGTGGTTACCCGATTGTACCATTGTAGGGAAATCAGAATCAATAGGTAAGCTTGGAAAGCACAAATAACACAGTGTTATTTGTGATGTGATTTTTAATATCTGTTTGGTTATCGTTTTATATTAGATTATATTTGGAAAATAAGGAATATTCCAGAGTTACGCTTCCTACCATTTTGAGTATCTCAAGTTTCAATAACACTGTGTTTATTATAAAATTAATAGTTATGGTAAGTCAGATTTTATTGGTCTAATGACCGACTTTGTTAAAGTCGTGAAAACTCATCCAATCATCATCTTCTAAAAGAGTTCCCGCGATATAATGACAATTAAGGTCAAAATTGTATACAACTGCTGATTCCGGCTACCCTCCCGGACAATTTGATTAAAGGTCAGATTGGCCGGTCTTTGTTGGGGCCACTCCCTACGCACTTTGCTCTGGGCGCCATCCAGCAGAAGTTCCAATTTGTCCAAATCTAAAACCAGGAGATAATCAACATGGCTAGAATGTTAGTTCAACATCAGGTAAAGAGCTTCGAAGTATGGAAAAGGGTATTTGATTCAGTAACCGATTTGCGAACAAGAAACGGCGAGCTCTCGTCAGATGTTTATCGGAGCGAAAATGATCCGAACAATATAACTGCAATTTTTAAGTGGGATTCGCTGGCGAACGCCCACAAATACGCCCAATCGCCCGAGTTGAAAGCAGCGATGGAGAAAGCCGGAGTGGAGGGTCGTCCCTCCATCTCTTTCCTCAACGAAGCCTAGAAATTTGATGACCAAGAAGCTGCCCTTCCTGACCTCCGGAGGGGCAGTTTTATATACCATACAATATCCTGCGGCTTTTACAAACAAAATCCCCATATCATTGCGAGAACCCGGTACTCTTGCCAGATTCGAAGTAATCTCTCGATCTGTTTAAAATGGGTTACTCCTTCATCGCCTGCAACACGGCCTTTGATATCGCACTGTCGCCTCCTCACAATAATGACAATCGCGACTTTGAAAAAGCCTTGGACCCGTCTTTTTGCTACCTTGCGCTGTAATTCTAGTTACGAAAAACTATCAATTGGACCATGTTCCTGGTGTGCATTGAGTAAATCTTCATCCAGTGTTTTTACATAGTGCCTGGTCATTTCGATTGAGGAGTGCCCCATTAATCCTTGAAGATGAATAAGGTTCATCCCAGCTTTTAAGGATAGAGTTGCGAAGGTTCTTCTTAAAGCATGGGAGGTAAGATGAATGCCGGCTCTTTTACTTATTCGTTTCAATACTGATCCTAGCCCTTCGGGTGACAATCTGCCCCCTCATCGTTTCTGAAGGAGAGGATCATTATCTTTATGATTGACTTCTCTCCTGTAGGTTAATAAAGCTCTTCTTGTTTTTATGCCAACCACAACACTTCTTGGTTTTCCACCTTTCTCTCTTTCAACCCTGACCAACCCACTCATAAGATCAAAATGCCCCCAATTTAGATTACTAGTTTCAGTTCTTCTTAATCCACTATCAATCAGAAATAATATGATTGCATTATCCCTTTTTGTTTCACATGCTTTGAGTACCTTTGGAATATCTTCTGCTTTGAGATATGGTAATTTCAATGATCTTATTGGAGGCATATCAAATTTAATTATTTTGGGTATGTATTCTTCTGCATGAAAAAACCTTAACAGAGTCTTTATACCTCTAGCATGAATGTTGATATTGGAGTTACTCAGGTTTCTACCTGCCAGAATTGCCAGAAATTCTCTTACATGTCTCGCAGA
>JAEOSY010000447.1 GCA_016840125.1 Candidatus Helarchaeota archaeon
AATGTGAAAAAAAGAAAAATATTAAATTAAAGCAAGTTGCCTATGTTTATAATAAGGCGATTAAATTGATAAAGACGAAAAAGAAAGCGTTTTTCTTCGGAATTTTAACGGCAATAGTTCTCTCGCTCTCCTTTATAACTCCAGCTACCGCGCGGACTACAGTTTGGGGATGGAAACCGATACCACTCACGGATTTAGCCGATGACGTCTATCAATACCTTCCTGGACAGTCCCCACAAGAAGGCGTGCAAGTTAGTCATCAAAGTGGGATTGATATCGTGATGGTTGATGTTCAGGGTTCCATGTTCATTATAGTATGCAGTTCTACTCCCCTAACCGGTGCGAATTATAATTACACAATCGATATTGACACCGATGCAGATGATCTTGCAGAATATATAGTATTTTGGTCCGCATCTGGTTTTGTTCTTCAACGATATAGTGATTGGTATTATTGGACTGGCGCAATTTGGCAGGTATCCCCGACCAGCTTTGGAACGGGCGGATCTGGCAATAATCTGACTATTAATATCTCAGGCACTCCTATAGCAAACCTTGCTTCCGCACGATTAGCGGTTACTTCTACATATACTGGTAATGGTACATATCTTTTCCTTGATTATGCTCCGAACCCTCCTACCAACACTGGTGGGATTTTGTTTCTGATTATCATCTTTCCGCTGATTGGAGCAGTTATTGCAGTGTATATCATCTATAAGAGACGCGATATGATTTAGGATTAAAACTCAATTCTCCCTTTTTTTATAAATTTAAATGCGTTCTGCTTTAGAGAATCCCCTCGTGGCGGATTCAGGTGGCGACGAGACTTGAACCCAGTCTTAGACTATATTTTCCGACAACAAAGGATTTCATTCCCATCTTAATCAGCTCCTTTAACTTACCTTTTTCGACTCTTAGTTCGTGCGCGATTTCTACAAAGTACTTTGCCACACAAAGTTTAAATACTTTGCCCTACAAAGCAATGTTAGATAATACCAAAATTCAAAGTGATGAAAAAATGTCGGATGAAATCGATTTGAAACAAATTGAAAGACGCGCCTTTACTTCAACCTTTCAAGATGGTTTAGTTGAAATGGTTTTGGGCATTATGATCATGGGTGGGGGTTTCAACATGACCATTACTAATTTCTTTGATTCTTCTTGGTTTGCCCTATTATTCATAGCCTATGGGATTATTGGCTTCATGATGTTTCTCTTGGGTAAGAAATATATCACTATCCCGCGCTTAGGAGTAGCTAAATTTGGTCCTAAACGCACTGCTGCCCAAAAGAAACTAGTAATGATCTCACTCCTTTTCGTAATTGCGACAACAATCCTCGTAATTTTAACGGCGAATAATCTACTCCAACAGAGTTTATTTGTAGGAATTGGCGGGATAATTATCATTTCTTTATTGGTTGTCACGCTCCCAATTAGTATAATAGCATACCATCTAAATTTTACCCGATTGTACGCAATCGCGGTGTTATGCGGTTTAGCTTGGCCTTTTGATGACGTGTTACGTTCCTTTACTGGTAGTCCCTTTCGCGCACTCATTTCATACGGTTTGTTTGGAGGCAGTATTCTGATAATGGGCTTGATATATCTTCTTCGGTTCATGCGAAAATATCCATTGCCATCCAAGGAGATGAAACCAAAAAATTCAAGGTGAAGAAAAAATGTCAGAAGAAATTGATTTGAAGCAAATTGAAAGAAAGGCTTATACTTCCTACCACCAAGATGGACTGATTGACATCATGATCGGGATTGCCCTAGTATGGTTTATCGTGTGTATGGCAGTTGAACTGGTTTGGCTTGGCGGAATCATCGTTGCCGCTCTCATTCCTGTCTATATTGGTGCTAAACAAAAACTTACCATTCCCCGCATCGGCTATGCGAAATTTGGCACAAAAGGAAGGGGGCCAGTATTTGTTTTATTGGGTATCTTCATATGCTTTGCTTTCCTAGGCTTAGTTTTTGCTTTGATGTTTGTGGATCCAAGCACTCGAGCCTGGATTGAACTCATTCTAGTTAGCTATTATAATCTTATCATCGCAGGAATAGCTGGTGGTCTTACTTTGATGATTGTGGTTAGTACTGGAATAAAACGGTTTTATTTCTATACGCTTCTTATTCTAAGCCTCTTCATTATTGCTCAAGTACTCAATTTAAATCTCTTATACACATCCAGCGCTATTGCAATTAGCTTTATCGCCCTTGGAGTGATTACCCTGATTCAGTTCTTACGGGAAAATCCCTTACCGATGGATGGTGTCTAAGCTGGATGAAAAAATGGATTTACAAGAGATCGAAAAAAAAGCATACAGATCCACTTTCCAAGATGGTTTATTAGAAATTGAAATAGGCGTTTGGCTCTTGGGAGCTGGTATTATCAACTATTTTTATGATCTGCTACTCCCGGCTTATAGGATTTTGTTAATTCCTGCGATTGTTTTCTTAGCACTCCTATTCTATTGGATAGGAAAGAAATTTATTACCCATCCAAGAATTGGAATTGCCCGATTTGAATCTAAGCGAGGATACACAAAAAACGATTTCTGGCAAGTCGGACTCAGCGCATATTTTGCTGCAACATTTCTAAATATTATACCCATTCACGACACTAATTTATTTAACCTTGAACTCGGAGGTGTATTTATCATTGCATTGTTGTTCATTACGCTTCCGTTAAGTCTTTTTGCCTATAAAATGGAGGTCCCTCGGTTATATATAATTGCAGTATTATATGGATTGAGTTGGCCATTTGCCGAGATACTCCATAACTTTATTGGTGCGGGATTTGATGGGCTTATTCCATTTGGTGTAATAGGAAGTAGTGTTATCATCATGGGACTGGTGTATTTAATTCGATTTCTGCGTAAATACCCATCACTATCGAAGGAGATTGCTGATGGCTCCCAGTGAGCGAGAAGCTTGGGATGAAACAACTTCTCTTAGTACTATTAATAAGGTAATCCACGAACCTGCCCGTCTGAAGATAATGGCGCTCTTATATGTAGTGGAAAGTGCTGATTTTCTGTTCATCATGCGCCAAACTGGGTTGACATACGGAAACCTTTCCTCGCATATGAGCAAGCTCGAAGCAGCAAACTATATTGAAGTGGAGAAGGCGTTTGTGGGACGAAAATCCCATACTATGCTCCGCCTCACCGAAGAAGGACGTATCGCATTTCAAAAATATCGCAACATTATGAAGCAGCTCTTTGAAGAAACTGAAAAATAATTGTTTCAATGAACCTTTTTAACTCTTTCAAAGAGCTTATTCTTTTTTTTTGGCTGATTTAGATTTTAATAAGAGAAACCTTGGTTTTTACAAGATTTAACTGAATTCTTCTTCGAGAAGAGTGCTGATCCCTCTAAATTGGTCAATATTACCCTCGTAATTTACGAAACTTTCTTGGTAAATGCTTTCGATCTTACGTAGAAGCCGGTCTATTTTCCACTTCAGGAGTTCTAGATACTTCTTCGAAAATAGAATAACAATCACCTGCTCACCGTGGGTGAAAATGAGGGTAGAATCTCCATGGTCAATATAATTAACGTCCTCGGAACTCTTTGATAACTCCTTAAGCATGACTCCAATTCCTGCTAAACCGCCTCCAATAATTACTTCCGATTCAACTGATTTATCATCAGATCTCTCGTCAAGTAATTTTTCTTTTTCGAAATCAAACGAAAAAATGGGAATGCCAGAGCCCCGTAAGATGACAAAGAGGCTAGTAATAGAACTTGGCCACTCGAGCTCATCCATACTTCGGAGTGAGAGTGCACTGACACCCAAAATAAGAAGCCCGGTAAGACCAAGTAGACCCCCAAAAAGATAAACCTCATCTCCGTAGGCGTCGATCATAGCATCAGTCTGAAAGATCTCGCCGACTGACCCAAGCATGAATCCAAAAAACATCATCCAAATAGCCACACCCATTGAAGAAAGCAGTAATTTTCGAAAATAATAAAGAAGTACTATCATAAATGGAACGAAAATACCAGGAACGGAAATAGAAAGAATAATGCGGGACGGATCCCTAGGCAGAAAAACGGTTATGATCGTTAGAATGACACCCGCCTTCCAAAAAATCCCCCAGGTCTTCATTTTCATGTTTCTCTCAAAAACAAAAACAAGAAGTACAATCCCAATCATAGAAATTGTATAACTAATATTCAGAAGCATATCCCGTTGATCTACCAAATTTAGTGGTCCTAAGTACGCATCCGTTATCAAATAAATAATTGAGATAATCACCAACGAGAGGTATACTGCCAGCCATCCTGGAACAAGCTGTACTTTTATTTGATTCCTGTGTGCAATGATCCATTCCTTTGCCATATAGAGCGAGAAAACGAGGAACATGGCGATTTTTATATAAAAAATCCCCACTGCAAAATCTCGAACCATCACATCTGCGAGTTGGTCTGGGATAATTGGATCGAAGATCAATGAACACACCTACTTCAATGGGTTAAGCTCCCACAATGAATGCAGTCTAAACTCTTATTTATATCTTACATTAGCTAATGTAAGATTATAACTTGTTTATTGATAAAAAAAGAGAGTTCACGATTATTATAAGAAATAGTAATCGGTTTCGAGTGATTCACATTGTTTTGATGTTCAACCACTTACGTAAACGAAGAGTAATCCATCTGGGGGACATTTACTAATATAGGTATTAAATTCTATCTTTTTGGTGAGGCTGGAAGTTTCTTCTTGGAGGCAGGACTCTGCTCAAGGTCCTTCTTCAACTTTTTTTCCAAAATAGTGTGAAGAGTGGCTCGAGATTCCTCAGAAATGCCAATAAGTTCTATGAGTTTCTCAAAATTGGCTGGTGTCAGAGTGATATTATATGCATTTATTCGACGTAGGACCTCTTTATCCTTCAGAAAGTGTTTATTGTCAATACTCCATACACCTAAGACATCGCCGTTTTTGATAAGGATTTTTATCAGCCGTCTCATTTGATTCTCACTTAAATTTAAAGCGGTTTCAAGCGCAGGCATGAATAGGATTGACGATTTCTTTAATTGCACGTGCATTTTGTCCAGATCTAGTTTTAATTTGTCAAGATACTCCGAAAGATTTCCCACTATCTCGTCAAAATTATCCTGTGTTAGGGTGAAGCCAAATTCCCGCTGCATATCCAGCTTTGCTAGATCTGCCCATTTGAGGTCTTCTGCCTTAAGTGGAATGATGAAAATGTCATTTTCCCGAGCCAATTTGATCTCTCGTTGGCAATCCTTGGATTTGATCGAATTTTTGGTCGCGAGAAACACAAAAACATGAGATAGCGGGACCGTAGCCTCCATCCAATCATCGATATTTGCCTTCATACCTTCCTCGCAGATGAAGCCCTCCTTTACTTGCTTCTTGCTCGCTATATTGGACGCAAGCTCTCCCACTCTATACTTTTTGTAGTCTACCATGGCATGGCTAATAAACACGTTGATTGGAGGCTTCCTGCCGATGAGCCCTTCCCGGCGAAGGTAATACAATAACCCAGCAGTAACAGCCACCGCTATTGCTATCACGATAAAGGACCAGAGTTGGAGTGGCTCGGGATTAACAGTAACCACAACTTCATCAGAAATAGTGGCGCCTGCGCCATCATACACTATTATTTTGTAGTGGTGCGTTCCAACACCAAGTGCGCTGACATCAATGGCGATTGGAACGGTCGCGCTCCAGTTCCCACTCGCAATGAGCGCACCATTCCTCGTGATGATATAATACGTGTCTGGAGAAACGAGGTCCATGATGACCCAGCTGATGGTTTGGTTCGTAGTACCAAACTGGTAATCCAGATCGGGGGGCGTGGTTATGGCAATTGGATCATTAATAGTGACCAGTACCGTGTCGTTCACAATCCAGTTAAAACCAAGGATGCCATCCTCAACTACGATGGTATAATACCAGAAACCAATACCTAATGTTGTCAAATTTGTATGAATGATATTCTCGTTGATCTCCGATGACCACGTCCCATTCGCAATTTCCATGCTATTCCGAACTACCGTATAGTTAGCCGAACTGTTGAGATAGCTATCCGTGATAATCCACTCGATAAAGGGATTCAAATATTCCATTGTCCCGTTTTGATACGTTAAATCAACGGGTTGGGTAACTATCGGGCGATCATTCACCGTCACAATCACATCATCATAAGCAATTCCATGCAGGCCATCATCTAAAGTTATGGTGAAATTCCAGGTCCCCACGCCTAATCCATCCGTATCATAGGTGATGTTTTCATAGGCAGTCCAAGCAGCGTCTGCGACCAACGTCCCGTTTCTACGAATGATGTAATTCGTGGAAGACACGCCTGCATCACCGATAAACCAGTTGAGCGAATTTCCTAAAGAGCCTAATTCGTAATATGGATTTGGAGGATTGATCATTACGGGAGGATCGTTCTTATAGAGAATTCTTGAATAATAAATATTTTCATCTCCGCGCTCGACCCATACTATATGGACATTCCCATTGCCGTCCATCACAAGGGATGGATCTTCAGAGTCAGTTGAAGTTCCCACAGAAACTACCATAGTTGGGCTCCAACGCCCCATAGAAGTTCTCCATTCACGATAGACAATATCCAAATCCCAACCCTCACCACCGTATTCAGTCCTCTCTTCCCACGCAAGATGGATATTACCGTTTGCCTCTACTGCGAGCGATGGATTGAACGAGTCGAAAATTGAGTCTGGGGTCAGCATGGTTGTATTACTCCACAGATCTGTAGACACATTATAATTCCTGAAGAAAATGTCCGTATCTGCAGGAAAGTTGATTTTATCCCTCCATGCGATATAGATATTTCCAAAACCATCTACTGCAAGAGAGGGGTTAGCTGACTCTTCGGTAGATTCCGTAGAGACGACCGTGATATTACTCCACGTGCCCGTAGAAACGGTGAGATTCCTGTAAAATATATCATAATCATAATCGCAGCCGGTGTGATTAGTTTTATCTCGCCAGGTGAGATGCACATTGCCAATTTGATCCACTGTTAGGTCTGGCCATTCTGAATGTACAAATTCTTCCCACGCTATATCGATTATATATGCGTTGGAAACCACGGTTGTGTTGCTCCAGACACCGGTGGTTGCGTTATAATGCTTGTAAAAAATATCCCAGTCCGTAGACGCACCGAGGATATCCGTTTGGTCTTGCCATGCGACGTGGACATTTCCATCGCCATCTACCGCAAGAGATGGAAGAAAAGAGCTGGTAGTCGATTCCGTGGAAACAATCACCATGTTACTCCAGGTGCCAGTAGCTACTGTATAGTTAATATAAAATATATCAAAGTCCGTACCTGCACCACTGTAATTTGCGTCATCATACCAGGCAAAATGACTATTTCCAATGCTGTCCACTACAATTGAGGGGTTGTACGTGAATGTTTGATTTGATTCCGGGAAAATTACAGAGGTATTGCTCCATTTACCAGTAGCTATTGGGAAATTCTTGTAAAAAACATCAAAATCATTCGAATAATCATTGCCCACAAGAGTTGTCCGATCGACATAAGCAAGGTTGACGTTTCCAGTTCCATCTATTGCAAGATCTGGGAATTTAGAGTCATCAGTCGATTCCGGTGAGACAAGTTCAGGGCTAGTCCCAACGAATGGCGTAACCACGAAAACATCGTCTTCTACAATTCCGCCTAACCCGTCCTCCACAACAATCGTATAATTCCACGTGCCAATTTCTAATTCATCAATATTTATTATAATGTCTTCACCAGAACTCCATGCACCTTCTCTAAAGGATTGATTATTCCTGGTAATTACATAAGACGTGTTCCTGACCGTATTATCGAGAATTGTCCATATAATTGCATCATCTTCCAGTTCCGCATAAAAATCGGAAGGGTTATTGAGTGCTGGGATAATATTATTATATAATAGCACTTTGTAAAAAATGTCCTTATCAGTCCCCGCGTCCTCATAAGGTTGCTGATCCTCCCATGCAACATGCACGTTCCCACTTTCATCTACTGCAAGCGTTGGTTTCTCAGAAACCCAGGTTGATTCCGTGGAGATCACCGTGATATTACTCCATATACCGGTAGCCGCGGTGTAATTCTGGTGAAGAATGCTTGGATTTCCAACAGCCCCATCATCCCATACGAGATGGATGGTCCCATTTGCCCCCACGGTAAGAGCTGGATGCTCAGATGGCCCAGTTGATCCCGTAGAAATCACGGTCGTACTGCTCCACGTGCTGGTAGCTACAGTATAATTCTTGTAAAAAATATCAAAATCAGTACCAGATCCATCATAAGTGGACGAATCATCCCATGCGACATGGATCGTCCCATCTGCCCCCACCACAAGTGTTGGATTCCGAGAGCCCCCCCCATCTGATTCCGTAGATACGATTGTGGTATTGCTCCACGTGCCAGCAGCCACCGTATAATTCTTGTAAAATATATCATAATCGCTATTTCCATCTAAAGGTGTGCTATCAAACCATGCAAGGTGCACCTTCCCATTTTGCTCTACTTCAAGAGATGCTCCAAGCGACCAGCTAGTTGATTCCGTGGAAACGATGGTAGTATTGCTCCAGGTGCCAGCAGCTATAGTGTAGTTCTTGTAGAAAATGTCCCAATCGGAACCTGGTCCATCTAAAGCTGTCTGGTCCTCCCATGCGAGGTGGAGAGTCCCGTTTTCCTCCCTAAGGGCTGGATGGTACGAGGTGGAAGTTGATTCCGTGGAAACCACGACAGTCGTGCTCCACGTGCCGGTGGCTACCGTATAATTCTTATAGAAAATATCATAATCATTTGAACCGTCTAACAATGAATTATCCTGCCAAACGATATGGACATTCCCATCCCCATCCACTGCCAGTACTGGGTCCTCCGCATTTCCGGTTGATTCCGTGGAAATCCAGATGGTCGGGCTCCATGTCCCCGTAGCCGCCGTGTAATTCTTATAAAAAATACGTTTAGGGGGATCATTGATGAAAGAATCCTGCCATACTACATGGATATTCTGATCATCATCCACGACAAGCGCGGGATCTTGAGAAGCATAATTTGAAGTTGGATAGAAGACTTTCAGTAGACTCATTGGAGGCGCAGATCCCGCATGTATGCACACATCTTGATTTTCTATCTTCCATCTGTTTTCGATATTATGCGGACTTAATATACATGTAAATATCATAACCATAACTAAAATTAACGTCGGTATGCAGGCATAACGATTTCTCATCCTTTCTTCAGCCCCGATATTCATAATCAAATTTATAGTTCAGAAGTAAATCACACAATAAGTCTACATTTAGGATGTTAAAAGTGATTTTGATTTTTTGAGATAGAGGAAATTAACTAGCACCTTATGCTAATTCTCCACAAAATATATAGCGACGATGGTTAAAACTGGTATACAGATAATTTATGATATTTGTTCTTACTCACCTTTGCACAGAGTGGGATATTTATGAATAAGCGCGCAAGAAAGGTTTCAATTCTATTATTACTTCTCTTTTCAGGAATGATAATTCTAATGTGCACTCATTTAACCATGCGCCCCATGGAACTGAGAACGCCAGCGACCTCCGAAGGCCAGAATCTAGGCTCCAGTACTGCGAGGTACGATCCTGAGCTCATATTTAACTACTTTGAGGGCAAATCCTACGTCACATGCGAGGTACAAGGTAATTATTTATATACGGTAGGTTTATCGCAACTCACAATTTTTAATATCTCTGTTCCCTCTGCAATGGTAAAAATTGCTACTTTGGATGGGTTGGGTATGCTCTCGGATTTGGATATCGAAGGCAATTTTGCCTACCTTACATCAGAAGCATTTGATCTTGTGGTCGTTAACATTTCGGATCCAAGTTCACCCCAACAAATTGGGTCTTATTCTGGCGTATCAGATCCATATGAAATTGAAATCGTAGGTAACATTGCTTATATGGGCTATGACCAGTTTGTTTCCCCTAAACTTGCGATTGTCAATATAACAGCCCCGGATCCCCTAAATTTTACAGTAATACAAACTGCATCAACGGGTTTTATACAAGATCTGGAGATCGTTAATGACGTCGCTTATCTTTGCGGCGGCAGGCTGAGTGATGTTGTAAGGAGATATAACATCACCAATCCCAGCTCACCCGTTCAAATCTTACCTTGGCTAAATACACAATCCGCAATGGCTATTAAAGTGGTGGGAGACATTGCGTATGTTGCGACTGAATTTACTGGATTATATATTTATAATCTCACGAATCCGACGTCGCCCGTTCAAGTCGGGAGTTACGTCGATGTGGGAGGGGCGTATGATGTCGACATTCAGTCGAATTTGGCCTTCATTGCGGATGGTTTCGATGGACTTGAAGTTCTCGATATCTCGAATCCAGCTACTCCCCAAAAAGTAGGACACTTTACCAATGATAAAGCTTGCCTCGTTGTTCGAGTTTCAAATGATATTGTTTATCTCCTCCATGGTAATGGTTTTATGTATGATTCTGATGCAATAACAACCCTTCAACTGAAATACAATGTATTGCATCCAGAAAGTGTGGGACAAGCCGTAGTCTCGAGTTATAATATAGATGTAAAAGACGATATAGTAATCACCACGGATATGTGGTTAAATATTTACAATGTCAGCGAACCCACCAATCCCAGTTTCGTATGTGATTACTTTGGTACAACACCAAATATTTACAATATAAAAATTGACGGGAATCTCGCTTATATTCTGAGAACTACAGGTACAGAAAAATTACAAATTCTGAATATATCGGACCCTAGTTCCCCTATCGAATTAGGGGGGTATGAACATGTAATGTATGATAGCCCAATACAGGATGCCCCTTATGCAGACATGGAAATTCATTATCCACTCCTTTTTATTCGTACTCCCCCAGAATTACTAATCTTAAACGTCTCTAACCCTTCTTCACCCACTAAATTAGCGAATTATTCAGTTCCTGGTTATGAATTTAATGCAATGGCAGTTCATGGAAATTTAGTCTATCTTACTTTTCAATATTCCACAGTACCCTACATCCCTAATGGAATAAGTGTGGTTAATATTTCCAATCCGGCTCTGCCGGTTGAAATCTATAATACGACTAGTTTTACTGACATGGAATTAGTTATTGATAATAACCTTCTTTATAGCGCAGGAATCGGGTCGGGCTTTCGAATTTCTAATATTAGCAATCCAACCAATATTGTCCCAATAGCCTCCTATGTTCCAGAAACTCCAAGTGGAACTGTTAGAACATTAGTAGTTGACGCGGGCTTTGCGTACCTCAGCTCAGATCCCAAATTAGTAATCGTAAATGTTAGCGATCCCTTCACTCCGGAATATTTAGGTGAAAGTGCAACAGGTGATCTTATCTTTGACCTTGCAGTTCAGGGCGATTATGTCTATGCGGCATACATAAGTGAGGGATTTAAAGTCATTCGAATTGATGAGGACACGGACTTTGATGGAATTGTGGACTGCAGAGAAGTATATGAATTGCATACAAATCCAATCAGCGCAGATAGCGACCAGGACGGTTTATCTGACGGGGCTGAACTCAACACTTACAATACAGATCCATTGGATGGCGATAGCGACAGCGATGGTCTAGGTGATGGGTCTGAAATATTAACTTATGGTACTAACCCCAAAATCAATGATACGGATTCGGATGGGATTTACGATCAGGAGGAGGTAATATATGGTGTAGACGGTTATATAACGGATCCGAATCTAGTGGATACAGATGGGGATGGAATCGAGGATCAAGAAGAACTGCTCTCTGGTCTAGATACGTTTATTACCAATCCCATATCTAATGATACGGATGGCGATGGAATGACGGATGGGTGGGAGGTCCAATACAATTTAACCCCGACCTCTGATCTCGATGCAAGCCAAGATCCGGATGGAGATCATGTGACAAATCTGCAGGAATTCAATATCTCATCCAATCCAACGACCGCGATTGATAATGATAGTGACCTGATAGCCGACGATTGGGAACTATATCATGGCATCGACAATCCCCTCAGCGATCATGATAATGATAGTTTAACCGCGCTCCAAGAATTCACGGCTGGAACCCATCCTCATTCGAATGACACCGACGGGGATACCATGGATGATTTCTGGGAAGTTTTTTACGGAATAAATCCACTAATTGATGATCGGTTAGGTGATCCGGATAATGATGAATTGATCAATCTTCAGGAATATTACTGGCACACAGATCCTACCGTGAGTGATACTGATGGCGATGGCTTTAAGGATGGCGTCGAAGTCTCTTCAGAGACCGATCCCCTTGATAGTACCGACCATCCCCCGTTACCCAATTATTGGCTTTTTATTATTTTAATTATCATCATAGGAACAATTGCTACCCTGCTATACCTCCGATCAACGGGACGGCTTTATCGAAAAGCTCCTATTAACGTATTCATCAGCCATGCGGTCCCTGATTTTAAAACTCATAAGGTGAGGGGCCTCGCCAAACGCATTAGAGATTTGAAAGCGGTGAATCGAAGCTTTTATTGTGAAGAGGATTTGCAGTTTAACATTGATGAGTGGATAAAGGAAACAGTCCCCCTTTCACAAGTTCTTATTTTTATCGCTACGGAAAATTCGTTAAAATCAAAGGACTGTGCGAAAGAACTTCGACTTGCTAAGAAAAACAATCTTTTTATTATACCATTAAAAGATAGAAACTTAGACTGGGAAAACTTAAAAATAGGAAGAACTAAGCTGAGTCGGGAATTCGGATTCACTTATAATCCCAAGAAGGCTTCTAGGACATTTAAAGAGATTTCTGCCTATATTAGCAAATTTAAAGAGGCGTTAGATGAATTATACGTGGAAACACGGAAATCGAAGGAAATTTCGTTCCAAAAACTTGAGGCCACCTTAGATCTAAGTGAAGATCAAATCAGAAAACTCGTTGATACATTAGATAAGCTGCACCGAATCAAGGGCGCCTGGAATAAAAATAAAACTTCTTATCTTCCGGAGAAAGAAATAAAACGTCGAGTCAAAGCCATCGCCGATCTGCACTTAACTGACTCTGTCACAGAGGTTATGGAAAAAGCTGATTTGCATCCCGATTCCAAAGACCTTGTGGAACGTTTCTTAAAGGTGAAGAAGGAGAAAGAGGCATTAAGCCAAAAGATTGATATGCTTGCGCCCTATAAAACGGACTAACTTTGTGATTCTAGTGGAATATCAAATTCTTCAGCCTAAGTCAAAAAAGGAAGAAAGGAGATAAAGGTCCTTAATTAAGAGGTTTTCCCACAAGAAAACCTCTTAATATGAATCAACTATTAGTCTATTCAATTCTCCACCCCTTTTCAAAATATAGGAAAGGATTGCTACGTAAAATTAGATACCTTTCGTTTGATTTTCCGCCACCCATAATACGCGAGTAAAGCATTCCCTACAAATAACAGGGTGACATACACTATGCCTATAATAGAGTTTAAGCTCGCGTATATATCAAACGCGAAGAAATCTACATGACCAAAGGTTAAAAAGATATTAAATTTGGGTTTATACCAAATCTGGAAAGGTGTATTGGCATCTACACCGTTAATGGATTCGTTGAACCGATCCAAAAAATTCATTCCGTAACTATCGAACACCCCACCCATGGAATATCCATTCTCCAAGACGGTCGTTAAGAGAAAAATAGTGATTCTTTTAACCCCAAAATGCTTGGCAATAAGCGCATCTCGAACTAAATTGTCATACCCATAATACGCGTCGCTATAACAAGTACAATTGGTGATACCAAGATAGATCCCCATCTTGCTGTGATTTCCAAATTTGGCATCTAACCCCTCTGCCAAGAGGCTCATCTGTGTGTAGATCCAGTAAGGTCCCCCATCCAAATATCCAATAAGCGGATTTTCTGTGGTGCCCCCATAAGGTTTTTCCCCCATATACCAGCACCGATAACTCATGGGAGCATACTCATCTAAGGCACCAGTGTCCAGATCTAGGAATGAATATCGCCGAATATAGTGGAGATCATAATCCCCATCAAAGAGATCAATGGCAGATTCAACGTAGTTAATAGCCGAGAGTTCTAATTCGGGTGCGTTGAATTCCGTCCAGTTGAAAAAATCGTACCACAACGCCATCGCTTGATCGTGTCTTTCTCTATTGGGACTGGCATCGATATCCTGAACTAGATGTACATAGGGGCCCTCAATGTCAAAAGCGAGCCCTTTTACATTGGTAAGGTTGTTATCATGAATCACAGACACGAGGGTTTTTGCATAATCGATGGTATTTTGCGTATTGCCATCCCACACGAAGGCACCGGGAAATCCGGGCACGCTTAAAAAGACGGTCATATTAGGATACGAAGTATTGTACCCCGTAATTGTATTGACGAAATTCGGTCTTTTGGTGAGGTCCGAGACATTCTCAAAGTTGCAAAAAACAACTATTGCGTTGTGCTCATTTAACTCCTCCCCTATTGTAGAATTTATTCTCCCATATCCCCCCCAGAAGGCGATTTCGGCTTGATAATCATTCGGCTCTATAGTTATGGGAATTTGCAGGACTCCAGGAATAGCCATAATTACCAAGGGAATTCCCAATAACAGCAACCCAACAAGCAAAACCGTTTTAATTTTTCCACTTTTATATGCTTTAAATAAACCAGAATTCTGCTTTCTGTTTTTGAGCCGAAAATATATATTATAAGTATTTGCCGCTAAACTTACAACTGCTCCGATGCACAATGCAATGAATAGGAACAGGGATATTGCATAGGTAATGGGTAAAACATTTGCAAAATTCCAGTAATCCCAGAGCGAAAGAAAATAAATCATAATTATAAATATAATGTTTCCAGTAAATGTGATCCCTGGTTTAATTAACCTTACTGGATCATCGGTCAATGAATAGGCAAATAGGAGTCCTAAAAATAACCAAAACAATAGTGTTAGTAAAATATCTGGCCAAAATATTAATGTAGGATAGGACAGTGCTGAAAAAACTATCAACGACGCAAATAAACACAGGGAAGATCCAAAAATAGCTTGATTGAACTTTCTTATCCATGCCAATTTAAGATAAGTCCCGACCAACTTTGAGTTTGTGCCCTTTATTTCATTCTGCTTACTCATCAAATCTCCCTGCAACTGCTGAATAAGAATAGGTATAATGATCTCTAATGAATTTTTGCATTGATTATATCTGAACAAAAATCACTAATTGGATAGAAACTAAGAAAAAAAAGGGGAGATATTAGATTAATAGATTTCTATTTGTTTCCAAGGTTTTCTTTTTCGGCTAATGATAAAAATTAAGCTTATTAAACCGAATAGAGCGTAGAGTGCACTGTAACCTGGAATCGCTCCTCCATGTTCTACTTTTTGAGTTTTTCTGTAATTTCCCGCAAGTGCTTTTTAATCGTCTGGACTTGCGCTGAATTCTCTAAGCCTAAATCTCTATAAATTCTAAATGAACCTTCGTAATACTCAAGTGCATGTGAATAATCGGCTTGGCTGGCGTAGATTCCACCGATAAATTTAAGGCTTTTTGCTTGCATTTCACGTTTATCAAACTGTTTTGCGATTTGCATTGCAGAATTCAAAGATTCCAGCGCTTTGGTATATTGCTTTAGAGACCCATAAGCTAATCCCATGTCATTTAGTATATTGAGTTGAAATTGTGTTAGATCAAGTTGTTCGACAATAGGTAGTGCTTCTTCAAGGTTATTTAACGCTTCAACAAAGTTCTTCATTTTAAGATATAATCGACCCTTTGAATAGATGCCTCGCGCTTTTTGTGGAAAATTTTGCAATTGATCAGCTAACATAAGCGCCTTATCCAAATAATCAATCCCCTCAGAATATCTTTTAAGATAAGAATGAATGTTTCCGATTGTTATAAGTCGATCTACTCGTAAAGCCCTGTCCTCTAATTTTTCAGAAATTTTTAATGATTCTTCAAAGTATGGAAGAGCTTCTTGTAATTTCGATTGCACCCTATAAATTTCTCCTATGTAATTGAGATAAGCCATTTTCTTGGGTAAATTTCCTAATTGATCCGTAATCTCAAGAGCATTTTCGAGATGTTTAAGAGATAACGTATAATTTTTTTGGGCTTTATGGGTTAATCCAATATTTTTGAGCGAAATTGCAATCTGTTCTAAATTGCCATTTTGTTCAGAAATCTTCAAAGCTCTTTTAAAATATTCTAAAGCTTCTGAGTGATTTTTCTTAAGTCCATGTATTCCCCCTATACGGTTTAGAAATGAAATTCTATTTTCTATATTATTTTCCTTTTGTGCAATTAAAAGAGCATCCTGATAATGAATAAGTGCCTTTGAGTAGTCTTTTTGCTTTTGAAAAATTTGCCCAATACCGTTAAGTGCCAAAGATTTCCCATTTAAATCATTATTTTGCTCAGCTTCTTTTAATGCAATCCTGAAATTGGTGAGCGCTTTGTCATAATCACCTAGTTGATAAAATATGTTACCAATATTGTTCAGGGCGTCGATATGCCATCTGAAAGAATTAATCCGCTTTCCACGATGTAAAACCTCCTGCTCGCATTTCAAAGCTCTATCAATCTCACCATAATCCAAATAAATGTTATGAGCAATATGGTATTTTTCAAGTTCAGATGGTGTTCTAATATTTGTTTTAAGCCATTCAAGAGGTGTAATAGAAAAATTTTCCAAGGATTTTTTCGATTTATCTTTCAAAATGTCCTTAACCAATAATAAAGTATTCACATTTGCTCTGAATACTTTGATATGGGGATTTAACCTTTTAATATCTATTAAAATTTTATCAATTTTGTCTAGTTTGGATGGGATGAGACCTATTTGATGGATTTCATGAACTTTTCCATGGGATTCTCCTCCCTTGATGTGACTTACCCATATAATTCTTTTAAGTTTCTCCAACGCTTTTAATGTTGGAACAACATCAAAATCGTCGCTTCCTGAATAACCCATTACAATTAATGAACGCTTTCTTGAGATATTATTAAATAGGGGGCGCTTATAGGTTTCAACTTGAAATATATTCACCCCTTCTTTGTTAGAACCAAAAGCCTGGATGGTAGCAATTAGTGAATCTCTCGTACTTTGCTTAGTAATGAAATTCTTCGTTGAACCATGAATTTTATAGAGCGGTTTTTTTCCCTGATGGTACAGCGCTTCGGGATTGCCATACATTTCGAAGTTTTCTTGGGTAATAACGGGAATAATGTCTTCTTTGGGGATTTCGGAATGAATTAGTGCAGATTCTATCAGAAAGTCGAAATTCGTTGTCATTACAAACTGCCCCTGCTTAATCATTTCCGCTAGGAAGAAGTGTTGAAGGTTGGGATTCAGAGATTGACCATAGTAGTCAATTACTTTCAGGCTCTTATCCAAAAAGTCACGCACGATTTCTACTAGCCCTTCAAATCTTAGCCCTTCTAAATTTAAAATGCTCTCTCTCTCTGTAGTTGGGCAAACATAATCCACAATAGCTTCCATCATTGCCCTACCAGCCGGTAAACACGCTGGGGGATCAATAGAACAACCGGCTCCAACAAGAAATGTTAGTGGTTCATCGCCCTTTAATAAATTACCAAGGTTCAAATCAGAGGTCACTTTCACCCTATTCAACATTATTCTATCTGCTATATAATCTGCACCAAATTTAATTTCATCAAATGATTGGGCTCCTGTAATCACAAATTTCCCTGTCTGAAAAAATAATAAGGTTAGTTTTGGTTTCTTTAATCGGACGATTATCCCTGGAAATCTTTCGGGTTCATACTGAACTCCGCTGTGGAGTGTGAGATCTATATTAAAATCTCGCACGATTTGCCTTAAATCAAGTTTTTCAAATTTCAAATTACCTGATGCAACAATATTTACAAAGTTGATATCAACTTTTCCATTTACCATCGTACCAGACTGTTCAATAATAGATATGAGGCGCTCCACTCTCTTTTGAATTGTTCTTTTTGAGTTACTTCCTGAAATAATCAATTTACCTGTTTTAAAAAAAACATTTCTTATTTTTGTGTTCTCTACCTCTACTCCAAAACCCACATATTGATTCAAATCGAAATTTTTTTTCTTAGGATCAAACTGTATGTGCTTTTTTTCGTCTTTCCCGTCCTCTCTGCTCTTTCTCCTCATGAAGAAATAATTATATTCTTGAATAGTTTCCTCTTCTAAAGCTCGAAGTACTTCGAAAATTCTATTGAAATCAAGCATCTTCTTAGCGCCTAGATCAAACCTGGCTGTTGCTACCATGTTCTGTACTGTTAATCCCTTGTTTAGACCTGCCTCCATTTTTCCCAAATCCCTTTTTTAAGTATGCTGTAATTATAAGAAGATGATTAAAAAAAAGAAAAAAAATAAAAAACTTTGACCATATTTACTGGGCAAGAATACCGGGAGCCACTTTCGTATTCATTTCCTTAATAGTTTTGATGGCTTCTTCCATGATCCGATCAATGACTACTTTGCACGTTGGAAGATCATTAATCATTGCAACGGTTTGACCAACGAGAACTGCTCCATTTTCGATATCCCCTTTATATACAAGATCGTACCGCATCATATCCTCCATGAAACTACTGGACATAGCGTCTACGTTTCCTCCACCTTTTTCCATGGCTATGCGATCTTCTCGACTCATACGAAGCGGGTGTGCTAACGCATATTTATTCTTGAATAGCCGAATAGGACCAAATGCACCATCACACATCATCGTACTTTCATCGGTCATCTCTAGAATCTTTTTCTTCCATTTTTCATGGAAATCTCCATCAGATGTGGCAATAAACCGCGAACCCATTTGGATCCCGTCACCGCCAAGCGCCAAAGCTGAAGCTAATGACCGACCGTTTACCATTCCACCACCAACAACAATAAGTTTGTCTGGATATTTCTCTCGTACCTCAGGGATAAGTACACTTGTTGCTACCTGTTCATAGCTTTGATGACCGCCCCCTTCAATACCGACAGCAACGACTCCGTCACACCCAGATTTGAAGGTATGATCTACAAGCCTAATTGATGGTGATACATGTAAATGAAGAACGTCTGGTGCTTTTTTCTTAATGATCTTGTTTGCCGGTGCAGGATTTCCCGCTGATGTTACGATTAACCTGATTGCCTCCTTGAGTTTGGGACTTTTTTCCCTGGCTTTAAGCACGGTCCTTATGACTCGTGGTGCATCCACTTGAATACGTGCAACCCGAATGTTTGCTCCGAAAATAGCTCCATCGTCAGCATTTTCTTCGATATAATTCAAATCATATTTCATTTTCTCCACAGGTGAGACGACTCGCGCGTTAGGCGCGTCAGAGATCAGATGGGTTTCAGGATCTACTTTAGATAGAATTCCCCAGTGGCTGGTCAGCCCGACTCCCCCAGCATTGGCAACAGCTACTGCAGTTTTATAGGTTGAGAAGGGTCCCATGCCCGCAAGCATGATTGGATATTTAGCTCCTAAAGCTTCTGTCATTCTTGTTTTTAACATTTTTACTAACCTTCTAACTATTCTAATTTTTCATTATTTTTCGTTTAATCTGAAATTTAATCTAGAAAATTACTGTGTTACATTCTTTCATCGTTTTTTAAAATTTTATGTTTGTGCGGAAATTCCCTATTCTCTGAAAGTTCCTATGGGTTCACGAAGGTTTTATAATGATGGATAACATTACATGAGTGAAGTCAAATGGCATACCGTGATATCCCGTTATACACGCAATTAACTAACACTTGTGGGCTATCCTCGTTATTGATGATTGCAAACTCCCCCAAGGACTCTTCCTTAGAGCTCCTCTTAAATGATATCATGAACAAAATGCGCGTTGAACCATATTATCGCGGAATGATTGGTTGGCAGTTAGCGGAAGCCTATCTTTTAATGAAAATGTGTTTTAACCGCAGTTTAGCCTACCATTTGCGAACGAATTTTCAGGATGAA
Organism: Candidatus Helarchaeota archaeon; assembly: GCA_016840125.1. Next base: position 19,968 of record JAEOSY010000447.1, read on the forward strand.
TACGCTATTTTTAAAATGATTTTACTCCAACAGTTAGAAGATCGAATGAACGCCTTTCTACTCGTGAACGATACCAAGAAGGTTTCAGACATAAAGCTGTACCTCACGAAGGGTATCATTCGTAAAAACGCCCTCTACGAATACCTCTTTGAGATGAAAACCAATCTCGAATTGAAGATGCTGGCCTATTTCTATGGAGGGGAATATCTCGCGTTTCCGTCCAACGACGGAACCGGGGCGCTTTGGCTTGACGGGAAAGATAATAAAAAGAAATTAAATACCCTTTACCAGCACGTTCCAGATGGGCTTCTCATCGGATTGGGATACCATTGGCTTGCAGTTCAAGGGATGGAGGAAATTAAAAAGAACCAATATGATTTTCTCATCCATGATCCCAAAGGCGAGCGGCGCACCGTGTCTTCAAGTAAGATTGAGGTGAATTTTCGCTTTTACGCCTTTAAATTCGATGCTGCCAAACGGATAAAGATGGAGACGATCGTTCGTCGTGCCCTTAAACTCCCGAAAAGAATGTCGGTTGAAACTTAATTATTATGTTTTAAGTATAAATTCTGAATAATCCTACAAAATTCGCTTAATTTTACCTCGCACCTTTTCCAATTTCTCATTAATTTTTTCATATCGCTTGTTAGCAGTTTCAACGGTAATTACCAATTCCGCCCATAATTCACGCAAGTTACTAGTAGTCTGTTTCATGATCGAGATTGTTTCTTTTTCCTCTCCCATAGGCATAAGTACCTATTTCAATTCCCCTCTTAAAAACCTCACCACTTAATGTCAAACTAAAAGATAGGCTGGTTTGTCGGTTCCAATGACGTGAAAGTCACGTTTTACGCCATTCAACTAGTGGGTTAGGTCTAATAACAACTTGTGGTATACCAATAATTTCCAATAATTTATAAGTGCGAAAATACTGCTAGCTTTGAGATGGTATCAGAAAAAAGTACTGAGATTCGTTACGCGCAAAAAAATCCTTCTGGCGAGTTCCTCCCACCATTCCCATATGATCCTATTGCCCTTACAGAATATACACGGAAAAACGTTTGTAAACAAATCAAGGATGTCCCCTACCGGAAATATACGGCTTTCTACGGTGTAGGTGCCTACGGGGGAATCGCGACAGCTTATTCTGTTGGATGTAACTTCAGATGTATCTTTTGTTGGGTCGACTGGAGTCGTGATTGGCCCGAGCGGTTTGGGATTTTTTATTCCTCAGAAGAGGTCTATCATAAATTACGGGTTGTGATGGCTGACCGCGGGGTACGAAAAGCCCGTATTAGTGGTGCCGAACCAACTCTCTGCCCTGAACACCTTTGTGGGGTCCTCGATCTTGTCCAAGAAAATGTCCATGCATTTGATTTGTTCATCATCGAGACCAATGGAATTGTTATTTCACAGAATGCCGAACTAGCCCCTCAAATCGCTCAATACGCGTCTCATTCACATAAAACCGTTGGACATGTACGTCTTTCCATCCGAGGTGGGCTTCCAAAACCGTTCTCGGCAAAAACTGGATGCCAAGAGAGATTCCTTGACTTACCCTTCATTGCAGCAGAACGTTTATGGGATGCTGGGGTGTCATTTCATGTGGCGGTTGTCGTTGATCCGCGCTTCACTAGCGCTTTCGAGAAAGAGACCATTTTTGAACGCCTTGCAGCAATAAACCCCATGCTCCGTACTTCAGTTGAGGAAGAATACCTTGATCCCTATCCACATGCCCTCGTCCGTTTACGTGCCGTTGGGCGTGTAGACATCACGGGAAAGACGATCACTTCAACAGAACGATCTATTATGGCACACCGCCCTCAAGACTGATCACTAATTTATCAGCTGAAGTAGATCAGCTCATTTGTTGCAGCGTTTGTTCAATCTTCTTTTGCAGACTGTCCTTGGCCTTAGAGACCGATGTGCCCGCATCTACTGCAGTTTGTATTTCGCTCTGTATAGCTTGAATCAGAATAGGAGTCCCTGCAGTTAATCCTCCGACACTTGAATCCATTCCAAACTTATTAAAATCTTCCATCATATCAGACCAATCGGAAAGTGCTTCTGGGTTTTTTTTGAATGCCTCAAACTTTCTTTCATCACTTACCAAGGTGAGTGAAAATTCAACCAGCTTATCCCTTAAACTTAGCATTTCTCTTTCAGTTAGCTTTCTTTTCATAAGTATCACCCTTACAGATAAATCCAGTAATTTCTTCTTCCTATCTTATTTTAAATATTTTGATAATAGTATTGAGTTAAACGACACCCAAATTTTTGAATTTCCCCCAAAAAAGGAAAAACAAATCCTCCTTACATGCAATTAAAAAGAAATAAAAGAATAAGAGTAATTTCAAGGTTAAATTTTTTTTCTTGAACAAAACGGACAGGGAGTAGGGCCATAGCTCATTATAACCTTTCCTGAACCTGCGCAAAGAGGACATTTCGGATTAGGTATTTCCGATTTTCTATTTGTATAGGTATTTAAGATGGGGTCATAGGTTTTCCAAGTATTTGTTGTGTAGCTTGACCTATATCCATAGTTCTTAGGTTTTACTTTATTATTAGAATCTTCATCCCTTTTTTTCCGTTTATGATATATTGCAGCGACAACAATTACAATTCCAATTCCCCCTAATATATATAATGCAATTTCCCATGCATAAATAGGCCGAGTTTCAGAGAGTAACGTTATATACCATATTATATTATTACTATCATCGTATTGTTCTTGTTTAATAAGCCTTCCATCCTCCGAATTATACCACAGCCTTACATAGCCCGCATAAGCTCCATCTTCATAAAAAGATGTCTTGAAACGGATGCATGAATAACTTCCTGCCTCTACCTTAACAGACTCTGTAGTTTCATATTCCATATAATCTCTACATGCTGTTGAGTCTTGAAAATATCCATCCTCGTAAAAGCGCACTGTATATGTCTCTTCAAACACAGATGGCGTATCCTGTAAAGTAACGTAATTTCCATATTCATATTTTATAGTGAAATCCTCCTCATAATATCCTGAAACCCGCACCTTCCACTTATTTTCCGTCATCCTCAAATAATGCGTCTGATCTATATACGCCTTATAGTCTGTTATTTGAATGTACCCTTGCGTTGAATGTTGTAGCTTGAGATTAGTGCGAGTTTGAACAGAAACGCTATAATAATTTCCGAAATAAGTCGAAATCGACTCGGTTGTCTCGGCAAAACGAAGCTCTGCTGTGCCTTTGAACGAATAACCATCAAAATACATTGTGTATTCATAATACCCAATGAATTCATTGCTTTCTGCATTTACAGGTGTGAATAGCACACTGAAGATATTTACGAAAAGGATTAAAATTAATAATATTACAAATCTTTGATTTTTCCCCATTCCTTTCTCCCCTATCAAATTTCTTTTTCTACTATTAATTTCACTAATATCTTATATAAACCTGTATGTATTTTTTATTAGATTTTTAGAAGCTTTTGATTGACGGATTATAAAATTAAACGCCTATATTCTATGCGACTCTTCTTTCTCGCCCTTCCCAAAATTTCGCTCGCAAGTCTTTTTTCAAGATCTTCCCTTGCGCACTTTTAGGTAATGCCCGCTTAAATTTTATGCTCTTCGGAGCCTTATATCTAGCAATTTCATCCTTCACGTGTGCAATTAACTGGTCTTCTGTAATATCTCGCCCTTTTTTGAATTCTTTCTTCAGTACAACGATTGCATGTACTGCCTCTCCCCACCGATCATCTGGAATCCCAATAACCGCGCACTCGAGAACCATTGGATGAGTATAAAGGGCATCTTCCACCTCTTTCGAATATATGTTTTCTCCACCTGAAATAATCATATCCTTCCTTCGATCTACAATATAGATGTAACCATCTTCGTCCATTTTTGCTAGATCACCAGTGTGTAACCAGCCATCCTTTATTGTTTGTGCTGTCTTCTCGGGTTGGTTCCAGTACCCGATCATCATGCTATCGCCCTTGCAAACGATTTCCCCAACCTCGCCTAACGGAACATCTCGTCCCTCTGTATCCACTATCCGAACATCGGTCCCAACTAGCACTCTACCCGCTGCCGCTAATAAATATTCCTTTCCTGGTTCTAAAGCTTTTTCATGATCTTGCGATTCTAAAACTGAGATTGTGGGACTAAACTCAGTTTGACCAAAATATTGAAATACAGCCGCGTTCGGGAATGTTTCCAGCAACTCACGTAAAATTGCAGGTGCGATCGGGGCGGCTCCATAACCAAAAGCTAAGATATTTGGGAAATAATCCCTATATTTCTCAGTTTCTGGGTCATTCAGCAATAAGTTAATCATGGTGGGCACCAAACCGGTTCCAATGCATTTGGTCTCAACCATGGTCTTTAAAAAATCAGAAATGACGAACTGGTCTCTAATCACAATCGTAAACCCCTGAAGGGCAGCTTGTATAGCACTTATATTTACTGCAGCGTGGAAGAAAGGCAACGCTACCAAGTACACTTTTTTATCCATATCGATCTTATACGTCGTCATAGCCATACATGCCATCGCATTCTGCAGTAAGCTAAAATGGCTCAACATGACGCCTTTTGGAAGTCCCGTTGTCCCTCCTGTATACATCAAGTAGGCCATATCCTCTTTCACAATCTGCTCCGAGGGAACAGGTTCCTCCTTGGAATAACCAGTTATTAATTCATCGAAGTTGGTATATTCCTCCGGCACTCCCGATCCATCTTGGTCATAGACAATGAGTTTCTGGATTTTTGGGCACTCTGCATGTAAATAATCCCAGTTATACATGAGGTTATTGCTGATTATTAGAATCTCTGCTCCGGAATCATTCAATATGTAAGCCAGTTCCTTCTTTCCCATCATATAATTGAGCGGAACCACGACCGCAATTTTCGTAATCCCATAATACGAGAGCAGAATTGCGTCTGAGTTATATAACAGAAGAGCGACCCGATCCCCCTTTTTCACGCCCATCTCCTGTAGAGCGTGAGCCAATGAGTTCGCCGCCTCATTCACTTGTTCCCAAGTATAAACTCGTTCATTAAAAATTAAGGCTCTTCGCCTCTTGATTTGTGGTTGCCGCGCAGCTCGGATTACACAATCACTAATCAACATTTTAAATCATCTCGTTACTTTCCAATTTATCCCTCTTTCACATTAGATGAGAATACATGAGACTTTTATCGGAATTTATTTCTTACTCCCAATTAATAGGAGAAAAAAAATGATTGAATTGGTCATGCGACTCGCCTTTCACGTCCTTCCCAATATTTTTTACGCAGATCTTTTTTCAAAATCTTCCCCTGCGCACTTGTTGGCAGATCGCGTTTGAACTTAATGCTTTTAGGGGCCTTATAGCGAGCAATTTGGTCTTTCACATGCGCTATGAGTTCTGAAGTTTCTGATCCCATTCTGCCCTCTCCTTTGAAAGGGGCACTTAATTCTTTTACCAATAAAACCACACCACGTTTAACTTACTTTAATTTAATCACGATAACACACCCATTTTCCGAATATTCACAGGAATATTCAAATCCTAATTGGTGGGCACCCTGACCAAAGGATGGCGTGCACCATTCTTTACAAAAAGTATCCTTGCCAAGTGTAACTTTACATTTTTTAATGGCTTTATAAAGACCCTTTTTAGCAGTACATTTCGTAATGTCAATTACAAGTTTGTCTTTTTTTCGTTCGATCGTAAAATCATCGATCGCTGCAAACAAGGTTTGCAGTCTTATTCTCATATTATCGGCGAGTATTTTCAGCGTTAAATCCTTTGATAAAGTTTTAATTAATTTGGCGCCAAATTTAACACCAGAAG
>JAEOSY010000448.1 GCA_016840125.1 Candidatus Helarchaeota archaeon
AAAGAAGGTTGTGGTGGGCCGAGCCGGACTTGAACCGGCGACCTTCTGCACGTCAAGCAGATGTCCTAACCAGGCTAGACTATCGGCCCATACTGCTTCATATTTTGGTAGCGTAGGTTAAATTAATCTTTTTCCTTATTCTGTGGTCACATGTTATGGCGAAAAAACGTTTCTGAGTTTTTCATACCTATAGAAAGTGAAATATAAAAATTGGTAAGAAAATAATTAACGACTTCTTATTAACAGTGTATGGTAATAGTGAAATTATTGCTCGAAGAAGCGGTTATCGAGTGTTTCTTTCAGAAAAAATAAAATAATTGGATACTTGTATTCTCCTGTTACTTAGCCGGGGTCTCCTAGTCTGGAAGGGAGCTGGCCTTGAAAGCCAGTGGTCTCCTGGGCCGCGTGGGTTCAAATCCCACTCCCGGCGCCACAACTACACCCACGGTCTGCATCAAAATTCGTATTACTTACTTTTCCTAAAGACTTCTTTTTTTTTTAGCGGGAGCCTCCGTTTCTATTACGGACCAGAACCAAAACGAAGGAGGCGATAAAGGCCATACTGGACATTGTCACAAACATCATTAATATATTCAAGGATTCCCCGCTTCCCAAAATCGATGTCGCTATAAATGGTCCGATAGCCATACCCACAAACCGCGCCGAGTTAAGAAAACCAATTGTAGTCCCCTTTCGTTCAGATTTCCTCCCAAGCAGGTTAGGTGTAATTCCGGCCTGTAAGGAACCAATTGCTAGACGTAACAATATGAACTGATAAGGAGCACTTACAAAAGCAGTTGAAAGTATCGCTCCCGCCGCTATGATCGATAGAATGGGCATAGTAACGCTGGTAACGACACTGGTTAGAATGGGAGTGGCGACCAAGTAAGCTACACCATTAAGAGATGAGGTGAACGTAGTAAAAAGGAGCAGTTGCTCAACAGGAATACCTAGTAACTGTAAGAACCAGGGAATGGTTGGAGTGATGAAGTTTGTACTTGCATAGACAAGAATGAGAACAAGGGCGGCGGGCATAATTATTTTTAGATCTAGAAGGGTAAATTTTGAAGAGCTATCTTCTTTAGTTACTGGTGGAGGCATTTGGATCTGATAAGCGATTGCTGCAATAGCCATGAAGAGCATTGATGAGACCATAAAAGCCCCTCTATATCCCACCACCGATGCAAGTGCTCCGCCTATCCCAGGACCTATTAGACTACCTGAGGTCATAGCAGCTATCTGGTAGCTCATCGCTTTCTTAAGCTTCTTACTCGATGAGATTGAAACTACCAAAGTGAACATCACGGTACTCAAACCCCCGAAAACTCCCTGTACTCCTCGAAAAACAAGAAATTGTCCGATGCTCGTAGATAATCCCATCCCCACATAAGCAATTATGTTACCAGTTAATGCAACAGCCAGAATTCTCTTGGTTCCTATACGATCACACATAAACCCCCAAAAAGGTGCGGTTACCGCTAAAAGACTAGAAACAACGAGTTGAGCTACCCCCGTCCAATAAGTCGCCTCGATCAGGGTATATTTAAGATCAGCACTAATAAAAAGCGGAAAAAAACTTCTCATCAGATTAAAAGCGACGGATATTAAAAATTGAATCAATAACGCTACAATTGTAATATCTATATGTGATACAACACCGATTACTTTTCGGATTATTTTAACGATGGCAATTCCTCTATAAGAAGTGTAAGATTCAAAGAATTATAAGTTTACACTTAAAGCAAGTTACAAAATAAATGCATAAACAAGAATTGTGCCTCTAAAGATCGTAAGGCTTATAATTTTTTACACAAATAGCAAAGCGTATATTAGAATACAGAAGCCTGAACTAGGTTTTGGAGTTCGGGAGGTAACTCAAGTGTTTACTTGAGATATCACAGAACTTGAAAGAACACTTTAGAAGTGTACTCGTCATTTTCTGTTTGTATGAGTTGCGTGTAACGAAGTGTATTGTTGGTGCATAACTATTTTTTGAAAGGTTTTGTGATTATTAGTTCGATTTAGTTAGTCAATTAACTAATATCGTGGAGGGAATTTGAATAATGTTCTATCTCTTTTTCTAACAATCAGTATTTATTAATGGTTTTTTAAACATAAAACCTTTATAAGAACAGTGCTAGTCAATGAAAGAAGGTTTCAAACGATGAAAGTAAAAAAAGCAAAGAGGATTTTACGATTTATGGCGTTTGCTTTCGTTGTCTGGATTTTAAGTATCCTTTATACTGTTCTTAATTTTGGAGAGTAGTTTCTTCACTAGATTTATAGGGAATATGCAGTTCCTTTAATTATCTGCTTTCTATCAATCTATTTTTTAGTTTTTTTTTTAAAAAAAACATCTAATTTCAACATAAACGTTTAAATCTTAAAATATTATTTCTTCTTTTTAAGCCCTGGTAGTATAGTTAGGTCTAGTATAAGCGACTGTCACTCGCTTGGCCCGGGTTCAAATCCCGGCCAGGGCGCTTTCTTTTCACGAATAAGGGAATAAGGAAACTTATTTTAAGAAAAAATTCATTTTTCCTATACAATTCTTTAAGAAATCAGTTAAGCTAACCAAATTTTAAATATTTACTTGTTCTATAAAACGTTGTTGAGAATATCAACTTTTTACAGTTTTTGTGATAAGCAATGAAACATATTCTTCAAGATAAATTGGCGATAGGAATTGATCTTGGTGGTACTAAAGTTAGAATGGCTCTTATTGCTGATGAAGGTAAAGTTTTGTCGGTTAATGAACGATCTACCCATTCTGAGAGGGGATCTGAAGGAGTATTAATTGACCTTCTCACGGATATTGACAAATATCTTAAGACCTCAAAGAAAGATGTTCACGTTTTAGGTGTTGGTGTAGCTGGTCAGGTGAATTTTGAAGGTGTAGTTCAGTCTGCCCCTAACTTGGGCTGGAATAATTTTCCTCTAAAACAGCGGTTAGAAAAAGAATTAGGACTTCCGACAATCGTTGTTAATGATGTACGGGCTGCAACTTTTGGAGAATGGCGTTATGGATCAGGAAAAAAGATCGCTGACTTGGTCGTAGTTTTTATTGGTACGGGTATTGGAGGCGGAGTTATCACTGGTGGGAAAATGCTTGTTGGATGCAATAATTCAGCAGGAGAATTAGGTCATCTAACTGTGGTGACTAATGGACGACCTTGTCATTGTAGAAATCACGGTTGTTTAGAAGCGTATGTTGGAGGGTGGGCAATTGCCGAACGAGCTCAAGAGAAAATTAAGCTCAATCCAGAGAAAGGGCAACGATTATTTTTTGGGGTGGATAGTATCGAGAAAATAACGGCCAAAACAGTTAGTCAAGCTGCTAATGAAGGGGATTTATTGGCAGAGTCTTTGATAAGAGAAACGGCTCAGTATCTGGCATCTGGATTAGTTGGAATCGTAAATGCGTTTAATCCCTGTTTGTTAGTCTTAGGAGGGGGAGTAATCGAAGGTATGCCGCAGTTGATTCCATTAGTTACCGATTTTATTAACACTCACGCCCTTAAAGTTGCTGTTAGGAACTTATCTATTAAAAAAGCCAAATTAAATGGAGATGCTGGGGTAGTAGGCGCTGCAGCTTTGGCTCAACAATATTTAGGAGAACTAAAATATTGATTGTCCCTAAAGTGGAAACAACCATGCCAACTGTAACTGCGGAAGAAATGCATAAAATAGATGAATTAATGGTAAACCACTATGGACTTCAAATAATTCAAATGATGGAAAATGCTGGTCGAAATCTCGCTGAATTCGTACGTGAATTTCTAGGAACTTCTCTAGATAGCAAAAAAATTGTAGTGGTTGTTGGAAAAGGAAACAACGGTGGCGGAGGAATAGTGGCCGCCAGACATTTATCCAATATGGGCGCGCAAGTAACTATCTTATTGCCTAAAGAACCTCTAAACCGAGTACCCAAAATACAATTGGAAATTATTAACAATTTTGTTATCGACTGTAAGACGGGTGATGAGGCCCTAGATTTTCGGTTTACATCGAATATTCATTTAGTTATTGATGCCCTTATTGGATATAATCTTAAAGGAAATCCACACGGGTGGACAGCTGCAATTATTAAAATCATCAATGGTTCAAATTCTCCCGTGGTTTCCTTAGACCTCCCTTCCGGGTTGAATGCAACCACGGGAGCAATTTATGATCCATGTATTAAAGCTCTAGCTACTTTGACTTTGGCATTACCTAAATTAGGGTTGATGATAGCCGACGCAAAACAAGTTACTGGTCAATTATATCTTGCAGATATTGGCATTCCACAAAGAGTTTATCAGGAACTTGGGTTTGATGTACCATCCCTTTTCTCTCAGAGGTCGATCATAAAAATCTAATTATTTGAGGTGAATGTTTGACTAATTTAGATCAATTATGTATTAACACTCTCCGATTTTTGGCTGTGGACGCCGTTGAAAAAGCGCAATCTGGACATCCGGGATTGCCGTTAGGCGTTGCACCCATGGCATATGTATTATGGGATCGATTTTTACGTCATAATCCATGTAATCCTCATTGGGTTAATCGGGATCGGTTTATACTATCTGCAGGACATGGATCCGCTTTGTTATATAGTCTATTGCACGTTTACGGCTACGATTTATCGTTAGACGAACTCAAACGGTTTAGGCAATGGGGAAGTAAAACACCTGGTCACCCTGAATATGGACTCACTTCTGGAGTAGAAGCTACTACTGGACCATTAGGTCAAGGTTTTGCCATGGGGGTAGGTATGGCAATGGCCGAACAATTCCTCTCTTCCTGTTTTAATAAACCTGATTATCCACTTATTGATCATTATACCTACGCCATTGTCTCAGACGGGGATTTAATGGAAGGTGTTTCATCAGAAGCTGCCTCATTAGCCGCGACATTAAAGTTGCATAAACTAGTGTATTTGTATGACGACAATCATATATCCATCGAAGGAACGACTGATTTTTCTTTTACAGAGGATGTGCAACGACGGTTTAGCGCCTACGGATGGAACGTTCTTCGAGTACATGATGGAAATGATGTTGAACAAATCGATCAAGCAATTCAAAGTGCCCAAACGGAACTTGAAAAACCATCAATAATTCTCATTCGAACTCATATTGGATATGGGAGTCCCAAACAAGATACATCTGCTGCCCACGGTGAACCATTAGGGATAAAAGCACGAATTGCTGCCAAACAACGTTTAGGTTGGCCTCAAACACCTGATTTTTATGTTCCTAAGCATGCACTCAGTCATTTTCATTTAGCTGTTACCAAGGGTTTAGAAATCGAAAAGGGTTGGAGAAAGATGGTGGCTACTTACCACGAAACGTATCCAGATCAAGGAGAGCAATTTGACAACGCATTAAAAGGGAAATTACCACTTAATTGGGAGAAGTATCTTCCCTTATTTACTCCACAGAGTGGTTCCATAGCGACTCGAAACGCCTCAGGCAAAATAATGAATGTTCTCAACGAAAAACTTCACTCACAAGGGAAGGCTCCCCATCATTTTTTAATAGGTGGTTCTGCAGATCTCGCTCCATCAACCAAAACCATATTAACGGGATACGGCGATTTCGGTTTTAGCAAAGATTGTGCACATAATATCCACTTTGGAGTTCGAGAGCACGCTATGGGTGCAATTGCGAACGGTCTAGCTCTGCATAGCAAATTTATTCCCTATACCGCAACTTTTCTCATCTTTTCCGATTATATGCGTCCTGCAATACGGTTATCGGCTTTGATGCAGACCCATGTCATTTTCATTTTCACTCATGATAGTATTGCTTTGGGCGAAGACGGTCCAACTCATCAACCTGTTGAGCATTTATTAAGTCTCCGAGCAATTCCCGGGATAACCATAATTCGCCCCGCTGACGCAAATGAAACAACTATAGCATGGAAGATGGCGATCAAGCGAAAAGGCCCCTGTATCCTCATCTTTTCACGACAAAAACTCCCGATCCTAGATTCGAGTGTCTATCCAGTTATTGATGGTGTTCCACGAGGAGCATACATACTCAAAGAACCTAAATTCGGTACCCCTGAAATAATTCTAATAGGATCAGGATCCGAAGTTCATTTAGCTCTTGATTCAAGTAAGGTTCTAAACCGAATTGGGATAAGGCATAGAGTAGTGTCAATGCCATCATGGGAACTCTTTGAAGAGCAATCGCTGAACTATCAACAATATGTATTCCCTTCTAAGATACCTAAAATCGCGATTGAAGCCGGAGTCTCGTTTGGGTGGAGTAAATATGTCGGTAAAACTGGTGGAATTATTGGATTAGACAGATTTGGGGCTTCTGCCCCAGGGCCAACAGTTTATAAGAATTTAGGATTTAATGTGGAAAATGTGGTAAATCAAACATTGAAATTACTAAATAGACCTCCCTTGAATAAAATTGATGGGGGAAATTAATTTAAGTCGAGTTAAAAATTTGCAGAAATTCGGTCAATCTGTTTGGTTAGATTATATTCGCCGTAGTTTACTAACTAGCGGTGAACTCGCTAATCTGGTGGAGAAAGATGGACTTCGAGGTATTACCAGCAATCCTACAATATTCCAGAAAGCGATTGAAGGGAGTCCCGACTACGACGA
>JAEOSY010000006.1 GCA_016840125.1 Candidatus Helarchaeota archaeon
GGTAGCAGCGGATTGCGGGTCGATTTGGATTCGGCCGAGATTAGTTTTGAAGGCGACAGCGCGACGTTCTCTCCGGTGTCGATCTCGTCTCCTGAGGGCAGCGTCACCTATGCGCATACATTGAAAAAAGAATCGGACGGTGTTTGGCGCATTTGTTTCAGTGAAACAATAGATTGGGAGATCATAGCCATGGACGATGAGGAGAAGGCCCGTAAGTACGAGAGCGACGAGCTGGCTATGGCCACACGGAAATTCAGAGAAAAAATCCTTTGTGATCCCGCGCGTCCTGGCTATCATTTTGTCATGCCCGAAGGCATTGCCTTTCCTTTCGACCCGAACGGCGCCATTTACTGGAAGGGCCGTTATCACCTGTTCTACATCTTCCAGGACAGAACATCCGGCAAGAAAATGGATCACTGGGGACACGTTTCAAGTACCGACCTGTTTCACTGGCGCCATCATCCCACGAGACTGCTCGATGGTATGTACAGCGGTAACTGCTTCATCAATGGCGACGGCGTACCGACCGTTTGCTACCACCAGGTGGATGAGGGAAATGCCATGGCGGTGGCACTCGATGATGATCTCAACGAATGGCAAAAACTGGAGTCCAATCCCATTACACCGAAAACCGAGGAGGGCAATGAGCACCACGGAAAGTATCGTTCGTGGGATCCCTTCGCTTGGCTGGAAGGGGATACTTACTACGCGATCTTTGGCGGTAAGCGTCCGGCGATCGCCAAGGCGCCTTCTTTGTCGGGCGAATGGCAGTATGTCGGTGATCTATTCGCGCACGGTGTCGAGGGAGTGCCGTTCGATGAAGATGTTTCCTGCCCCGAGCTTTTTAGACTCGGCGACAAGGATGTCCTGCTTTGCATCAGTCACACGCTTGGCTGTCGATACTATCTCGGTGAATGGAAAAATGAACAATTTCATCCAGAATCTCATGCACAGATGAGCTGGGTCGATAATGCATTTTTTGCGCCTGAAAGCCTGCAGGATGACCATGGTCGGCGAATCATGTGGGCCTGGCTGTTCGATTACGGAAAATTTGGCATACGTTGGGAGCAGAACTGGTCTGGTACCATGAGCCTGCCGCGAGTTCTTTCCCTGAGCGAGGATGGCCAACTCCTGATGGATGTGCCCAGGGAAATCGAAGCACTGCGCTACGACGATTTCACCAAGAAGAACTTCACATTGCAAGCGGGCATTGACCTGGTTGTCGATGATATCGGCGGCAACAGCCTTGAGCTGTATGTCGAAATGGAAAGTTCTGACGCGCAGGAATTTGGCGTCAAGGTTTGCGTTTCGCCAGACGGAAAGGAAGAAACTGTAATCTCGTACGATCCCGGAGAACGCAAGCTGAAAGTGGATGCCCGAAAATCAGGTCCCGAGGACAAGGCAAGCAGTGTTGAGGCTGCTCCATTCGAGCTGAAGGATGGTGAACGATTGAAGCTACGGGTGTTCGTCGACAAGTCCGTCGTTGAGGTATTTGCAAACAGCAGACAGGCCGTTGTGCGACGGATATACCCCGCGCAGCCTGATAGCATCGGCGTCAGTTTTTTTACCGCAGGAGGGCCTGCCGAGGTGCATACCCTCAAATCCTGGAAGATCTCGCCATCAAATCCCTTCTGATGGAATCGGTCAAAGTATGAGTATGGTTCTTGGCATAAATCTCGGCACGTAACGTATGTCCTTCTTGCCATAAGAAAGCTAATATTGAGAGGAAGAAAAAACTTATGAAAATTTAAAAAAGATAGAAAATAGAAACGTTTTAATTCAAGCTTAAATACCTTAAAAAACTATTTTTCTCTTAATCGCATATACTAATCGCATAAAAAGAAGTGAAGGAACGTGTTTTCATCTTATTTTCTAAAAGAAATTTATCAATTTTATAATATAGTATAAAAAAAGTATAATTTTGTTATCGAAGGTGTGTTTCACGAAAATGTATGAAGTATTTAATATTGCCTTTCCTTAGTATATTTGTTTAATATGTAAGTAGTGAAGATTATGTATGACTATTTATTAAGTGAAGATAATCGAAAATTTAGGGATGAAGTTCGTGAGTTTGTAAAAGATGCTGTTCCCCCCTCTCTATTAAAAAAATTAGACAAAGATGAGATCCAATACCCTACAGACTATATAAAGTCATTAGCGAGGCAAAACTTAATAGGGATAAGATTTCCTAAAAAATATGGTGGACGTGGATTAAACTGGGAGAGTGAGGTTATTGCTCTAGAAGAAATTGGGGTATTAGGGAGTTCCCTTGCATGTTTATTTTCATTACCAAGTATTTGTGGGGAAGCTCTTAATAAATTTGGAACAGAAGATCAGAAACAGAAATACCTCAAACCAATGTGTGAAGGGAAAAAATTTACAGCAGAAGCGTTAACTGAACCGAGAGGAGGATCCGATTTCTTTGGGGCTACATGTACTGCGAAAAAGAAGGGAGACAACTATATCTTAAATGGAGAAAAACGGTTCGTGGTTGGTGCAGAAGGTGCTGATTTCTTCTTAGTATATGCCAAAACAAACCTGAACACAGAAGTAGATCCACGTAATTCCTTAAGTTTATTTATTGTTGACAGAAATGATGATATAAAAGTAGAATATCTTTTCGGGTTGCTGGGTACTCGTGGGGGAGGTGCAGGACGTATACGATTTAATGATGTAGAAGTTCCAAAGGAAAATATTATTCTTAATGAAGGTGCAGGAGGTCAGATTTTTTATCAAATGATGGTTCCTGAGAGATTAACTACTGCATCTGGCTTTATTGGACTTGCTAGAGCTTGCCTTAGGATTGCTACTAAGTATAGTACTAGAAGAAAAGCTTTTGGGCAGGTAATTAAGAACTTTCAAGGAGTGAGTTTTAAAATTTCTGATTCCATTACCCTATTAGATGCGGTAAGAGCGATGATTTATACTACAGCAAAGAGTATTGATGCCCAGGCTCCGGCTTCTTTACAGAGAAGATTAGTTTCTGAATCAAAAAAGTTTTCGACAAAAGCCTGCTGGAAAGTAATTAATAATGCAATGCAGATAATGGGGGGAATAGGCTATACTACCGTGTATCCTATTGAAAGGCTGTTACGAGATGCAAGACTAGGTGAAATTTGGACAGGGACAACTGAAATCATGAATTTAATAATCCAACATGAATATTATAAAGAGATATTAAGTGAAAAATGGTTAGGTCGCGACGTAGAACAAGATGCTATAGATTCAGAAGCGGAAGAAGAAAAACACTTTGGTTAAATAATGAAAATAGGAGAATTTAATTCTATTTCTGTTTTGATAAATACCTAATTTTTACTAGTAAATCGCGTAATTCCATTTTATCATTATCAGAGGTAATATATTTTTTTTTTACTCCTTCTGAAAGAGAAATTGTTTTAATTTTATTCCCTTTAAGTGATACCATTTGTCCAAAATTACCCTCCAAAACAAGCTTCATTGCTGCTAGACCAAATCTTAACCCTAAAATCCTATCAAATGAATTTGGTGGTCCAGCCCGCATAGTATGCCCAAGAACTACACTTCGACATTCAAAATCCACCCCATTTTTCTGAAAGTCTTGCTTTAAATCATCTCTTAAGTTCAATTCCTCAACGATTATCTGAGACATTTTTAATTTTGTTAAGAGAGGATTACCAAAAGAATCTTTCGGAAGTTTGTCTATTGTTTTCTTTGATATAGTTTTAAAATCTCGATTTAATGATTCCAAATTTGGGTATGCTCCTTCAGATGTAGCTATAATATGATATTTATAACCAGAATTAACTCTACTTTTTAAGACGTTAATTATATCTTTCTCTAAATCAAAAGGTGTCTCAGGAATTAAAATTATATCTGCTCCAGCAGAGATTCCACTATACATAGTTAAAAATCCCGCGTCTCTTCCCATTATTTCAACGACAAAGACTCTTTGATGTGAACGTGCAGTAGTTGTAAGATTATCCATTGCGTTGGAGGCTAATTGTACTGAGCTCCAGAATCCAAATGTATAATGAGTTCCAGCCAAATCGTTATCTATAGTCTTAGGACATCCTACTACTTTAGCATTAGTAAATTGATATATGGTATTAGCTACTCCAAGAGTATCGTCTTTAGTTTAAAATATATCTTATTTTAAATCTCCACCGATAGCAATTAGAGCATCAATACCCAACTTATCAAATTGGTCTGCTAATTGTTTGGCCTTTTCTTCTTTTGAATCAGTGCCATTAAAAGGATTGGTTCTACTTGTAAATAAAATTGTTCCACCAACAGTATGTAGGTCATCATGTTCACTAATTTTCAATGGAATGGTCTTATTTTCTATAAATCCTTTCCATCCTTTAAGGATTCCAACGCATTCAACACCTACATCATAAGCTTTAAGCATGATTCCATAGAGAACAGAATTCAAACCAGGGCAGTATACGGCAGTCAAGGAGAATCTTGAACATGGCTCCGCCGCCTGTTAAAATCCCAATTCTTTTTATTTGATTTCCCATCACTTATCACACATAATAGAATTGATTTAATAAAACATTATGATAAAGTCATAATTTATATTTAATTTAATTCATTATTCGTAAATTTTTCATACTTATATTTTGATTTATCATATGGAATGATATAACTCCCTCCTTGAGTGTCGGTGATTTTCAGTGTGAATTTTAATCGTCCTCTCATTGCTTCTTTCAAATCTTTAAGAAGATCCTCAATTTCAGGGATTTGTTGATCACCCTCATCAAGATTATTCCTATAAATTGAAACTGCACTTTCAAAACGAACTAATATACCTTCCACATTAGTATAATAAAAATCTGCTCTCGGACCTGGTTCTACCACCAACTCAAGCTCAGGAATTTCTATTTTCCCCATAGGAGAGCGATATATTTTTGATTTGAGATCTGCTTCATTAGTAACTTCAAGTGTCATTATTCCCGAGTCTAAATTTGTTGTAAGAGGGATGATATCATTTTTAAAAAAACTACATTTATCACATTCAAATTTCAAAATGAGCATTTTGTCTTTATCGGGCAAATCATACACTGTTTTATTCAATTTAATAATACCTTGCTTACAAGCGGGACATTTGATTGAAAATTCGTCTTGTGACATATTAACTAATTTCGAAGTATCTATAAATTAAGAGATAGTCTGATTATTAAATAAAACTATCATCATTTTTGTTCCTTTTGGATTAAAATTTAGGTCGAATGATCTATAACAATAAAAATCCTACAGATTATATTTTTATTTCGAAAATTTTTTATTGATCATTATTTTTACAGATATAA